>CP119315.1:7500-346000 GCA_029202845.1 Candidatus Sphingomonas colombiensis
CTCGCCCCGCGCCGGGTGCCCAATCGCCCCCGCCACCGCGCGGACCTGCTCGACGATCGCCGCGTAACTTTCCGCCGGTTCGAGATCGAGCGTCGCGATATCGCGGTCACGAAGTTGCGCCATCGTCGCACGGCGGCGAAACGAGGTGGCGATGATGAGGTCGGGCCGCAGCGCGAGCACATCCTCGGCCGAACCGCGTGTGAACGGCACGCCACGCGCCGCCGTTGCCGCCGCCGACATTTCGGGATCGCGCGCGAACTGTGTCAGCGCCGCTATCTGGCTCCGGTCAGCCAGTGCGAGCAGATATTGATCGGCGCACAGATTGAGCGAGACGATTCGCTGTGGTCGTGGCGCGGGCAACGGCGCGGCACCGATCAGCGCGAACAGCATGGGCAAGGCGAACAGGCGGCGCATCACCGTGCCCCTTTGCCTTCCGCGCCCGTTTCGCGCTAGGCGCTTCGCGGCCGGAGCGCATCTCGCGGCCGGATTTCATCGCTCATCGACGCGAGGCTGACCAAACGTGACCCGCCGCTGGTTATGGCCCGCACTGATCCTGCTAACGATCGCGGCCGCCGCGCTGGGCGTGGGCATCGGCAGTACCTCGATCCCGCCGGCACGCGCCCTCGCGGCACTGGCCGGGCATGGCGATCCGATCGAGCGGGCCATCCTGATCGAGCTACGCCTGCCGCGCGCGATCCTCGGGCTGGCGGTGGGCGCGATGCTCGGGCTCGGGGGCGCCGCGTTGCAGGGATATCTCCGCAACCCGCTTGCCGAACCGTCAGTGCTCGGCGCGTCGAACGGTGCCTCGCTGGGCGCGGTGATCGCGCTTTATTACGGGCTGGCACAATGGCATCCGGCCGCGCTTCCGGTGATGGCAATTCTTGGCGCGCTGGCGGCGCTCGCACTGCTGTTCGCGCTGGCCGGTCGCTCGGAAAGCCCGCTAACGCTGATCCTCGCCGGGATCGCGGTGGCAACATTGGCGGGCGCCGGGATCAGCCTCGCGCTCAACCTGTCCCCGAACCCATTCGCAGCTATCGAAATCATGACGTGGCTGCTCGGCAGTCTTGAGGATCGCTCGTTCGAGCATGTCCTGCTCGCGCTGCCGTGCATCGCGATCGGCATGATGCTGCTCGCCGGACAGGGAGGCGCGCTCGATGCGCTGAGCCTGGGCGAAGATGGCGCGATGGCACTGGGGGTCGATCTCAACCGAACGCGCGTACGCCTGCTGCTTGGCGTGGCGATAGGAGTCGGCGGTGCAGTCGCGGTGTCGGGGGCGATCGGTTTCGTCGGGCTGATCGTGCCGCACCTGATCCGCCCGTTCACCGATCGCAGCCCGTCTGCCGTGCTGTGGCCAAGCGCGCTGGCGGGCGCCGCGCTGCTGACGCTGGCGGATGTCGCGGTGCGCGTGATCCCCAGCACCAACGAGTTGAAGCTCGGCGTGGTCACCGCCTTCCTCGGCGTGCCGGTGTTCCTCGCCCATCTGATGCGGGAGCGACGGCTGTGGTAAGCATCGTTGCGCAAGGCATAACCGTCGCCCTTGGCGGCCGAGCCGTGGTGCGCGATCTTTCGGTGCAACTCGAAGGCGGCCGCCTGATCGGCATCCTCGGCCCCAATGGCGCGGGCAAGTCGACTCTGATCCGCGCCTTGCTCGGCCTGTTGCCCCATGATGGCACGGTCGCGATCGACGGCGAGCCGCTGTCCGCGATGTCGCGCGCGGCGATCGCGCGCCGCATCGCCTATCTGCCACAGGGGCAGACGCTGCACTGGCCGCTGACGGTGGAGCGGCTGGTCGCCCTCGGCCGACTGCCACACCTCGAGCCCTTTTCTCGCCTGGCCGACGCAGATCGCGACGCAATCGCCCGCGCGATGCAGCGCGCCGAAGTGACGCACCTCGCTTCCCCGCGTCGCAACCGAGCTTTCCGGCGGCGAGCGCGCCCGCGCGCTGCTTGGCGCGCGCGCTCGCGGTAGAGGCGCCCGCGCTGATCGTCGACGAGCCGCTCGCCAGCCTCGATCCCCGCGCATCAGATCGAGGGGATGGAATTGCTGCGGGCGGAGGCCGACGGCGGCGCGCTCGTCGTTGCGGTGCTCCACGATCTCACGCTCGCCGCGCGATTTTGCGACCGCGTGCTGGTGATGAACGAGGGAGTGCTGGTCGCCGACGGCGCGCCCCGCACGGTGCTGACGTCTGATCTGCTCGCCAAAGTTTACGGCATTTCCGCCTTTTTCGGCGATGCCGCCAATCCGATGCTGGTGCCGCTCGATCGCCTGCGTTGACCCCGCCGGGATGGTTGAGGATTTCCCGCCACACCTCTGATGGATCGTTCCGCCCGCAACACAATAGCGGTTTGCCCCCCGCGCGCTTTCGGATATGCGCCGCCGCGAGCGGGCTTTTTGCCCGTTCAATGATCGCGCCGGTGCCCCGAGAGGGGTTTAAAAGGGAATGCGGTGCGGGAAGATCGCTCTTCCCCAATCCGCAGCTGCCCCTGCAACTGTAAGCGGTGAGCGCGATGCACATGCGCGGGGCGAGATGCTCCGCACGGCCACTGGGGAAACCTGGGAAGGCGTGCATCGTCGTGATGACCCGTGAGCCAGGAGACCTGCCAGCGCCGTCGCTCATGTCTCGCGTCCAGGGGGTGGCGGAGGCACGGAGGTTGATCCGTTCGAGCGACAGATGCCGCGCGGCCCGGGGCCGCAAACGGTGTATGTGGCTCGGGCAACGCGTTCGCCCTGTCTCGTGCGCTGGCGTCCGTTCGTTCTGATCGGACGGCCCCACCGCGTCTTTTGGACGGACGCAGGGAATTGAAGCATGAATATCATTAGCAAGGTTGCGCTGCTGACCAGCGCCATCGTCGTGCCGGGCATCGCGATCGCGCAGCCCGATCAGCCGGCTGCGCCAGACAGTGCAAAGGTCACCGACACGGTGATCGTCACCGCATCGCGCGGCGACAACGGAATTTCCACCGCGACATTGGGCTCATCCGCCACGGTGATCACCGCGAGCGATCTCCAGGATCGGCAGACGGTGATCGTGTCCGATGTGCTGCGCGATATTCCCGGTGTGTCGGTCAACCGCACCGGCGCGGTCGGCGGGATGACCGACGTGCGCATTCGCGGCGCGGAGGCCAATCACACCCTGGTGCTGATCGACGGCATCGAGGCGGCCGATCCCTATTTCGGCCAATATGATTTCGCCAGCCTCACCGCCGATCCCGGCGCGCGGATCGAGGTGCTGCGCGGCGAGCAGAGCGCGCTCTATGGCTCCGACGCGATCGGTGGGGTGATCAATTACATCACCGCCAGCGGGCGCGAGATGCCCGGCTTCGCGGCGCGGATCGAAGGCGGCTCGTTCAACACCGTCGATGGCGCAGTGCGTGGCGCCGGCGTGGTGGGCGATCTCGATTACGCGCTGGGTGGCTCTTATTCCGGGATCGGCGGCTATGTCGTCGCACCGGGCGGATCGCGCCGCATCGGATCGAAGATCGGCACGCTCAACGGCAAGTTCGGCTATGAGGCCGGTGCGATCGCGCTGCGCGCCGTGGTGCGGTACAATCACGCCGACGCGGATCTGAACAATCAGGATTATCTCCTCACCGGCAATGCGATCGATTCCGGCGGCAGTTATGTCAACGATACGCTCTATGCGCTGGTCGGCGCGCGGCTCACCGCCGCCGAGGGTCGCTGGGTGACCGACCTGAGCGGGCAACTCACCGACGCGCAACGTCGCTATTTCGATGACAATCGTAACGAGACCAGCGGCGACAACGGCCGGCGGCACAAGGCATCGCTCGTCTCTACGCTGAAGCTCGGTGACGACAATATCGTCCACGCGCTTACCGCCGCCGTCGACTATGAGCGGGAGGAATATCGCGGCACGGCCAATTACATCACCGGTCCCAACCCGTATCAGCACACCGACAATTGGGGCATCGTCGGCCAGTATCAGCTGACGATCAACGATCGGTTCGGGCTGGGCGGCGCGGTGCGGCGCGACTTCAATGACCGCTTCCAGGATTCGACCACCTGGCATGCCCAGGCGAGCTATCGCTTCGACACCGGTACACGGCTTCACGCCGCGGGCGGATCGGGCGTCAAGGCACCGACCTTCTTCGAGCTATTCGGCTACTCTCCCTCCAGCGGCTTCGTGGGCAACCCCAATTTGAAGCCGGAGCGCTCGACCGGCTGGGAAGCGGGCGTCGAGCAATCGTTCCTCGACGGCCATGCGCGGATCGACGTGACTTATTTCAATGCCAAGCTGCGCGACATGATCGTCACCGTTTACGGCCCTTACACCGTGAAGAACGCGCCCGGCACGACCCCGCATCAGGGCGTCGAGGTCTCGGCGAATTTCGTGCTGCCCGCCGGTTTCCGTTTCGACGGTTCCTACACTTATCTCGACGCCAAGGATGACCTCGGGATCGAACTGCAACGTCGGCCGAAGCATATCGGGAGCGCCAATCTGGCGTGGCGCGCGCCGGACGATCGCTTCGGCGCGGCGGTGACGGTGCGTTATAATGGTGACTCGCGCGATACCAACTTCGCGACTTATGCGGTGGAAACGCTGCGCGCTTATACGCTGGTGAGCCTGAACGCCGATGTGGCGCTCACGCGCGGGCTATCTCTCTATGGCCGGATCGAGAATCTGTTCGATACCGATTATCGTGAGACGATCGGCTTTCTGACCCCGGGCCGCGCGGCTTACGCCGGTATCCGCGCCCGCTTCTGAAGCATGGGGCGACGCGGCGTGGAGTTCTCACTCCACGCCGCGCGCACACGGCATCAACCCAGCCGGTGCAGCCAGTTATGCGGATCCGGCGCCCGGCCGCGCTGAATCGCGGTGAGCTGTTCAAGGAAGCGCTGGGTCGTCTGCCCCATGCCGCCCGAACCGATCTGGAACGAATAATCCGGGCCGGATACCTGCCCGATCGGGGTGACCACCGCTGCGGTGCCGCAGGCGAAGGTCTCGACAATCCGGCCGCTTTGCGCATCCGCGCGCCACTGGTCGATGCTGTAAAGCTCCTCGCGGACCGTCAATCCCTGATCGCGCGCAATCGTGATGATCGAATCACGGGTGATGCCGGGCAGGATCGTGCCCGTCAGCGGCGGCGTGCCGACAGAACCATCTTCGAACACGAAGAAGATGTTCATGCCGCCCAGCTCCTCGATCCAGCGACGCTCGGCCGCGTCGAGGAACACCACCTGATCGCACCCGCGGCGAATTGCCTCCGCCTGCGCGACGAGGCTGGTGGCATAATTGCCACCACATTTGGCCGCGCCCGTGCCACCCGGCGCCGCGCGGCTGTAATCATGGCTGACCCACAGCGAGATCGGCTTCACCCCGCCCTTCCAATAGGAACCGACCGACGAGGCGAGCACCATATAAAGGTATTGGGCCGATGGCTTCACCCCCAGGAACGCTTCGCTCGCGATCATGAACGGGCGCAGATAGAGCGAGCCGCCCTCCCCCGTCGGAATCCATGCGCGATCCGCACTGACCAATGCCTCGATCGAACCGAGGAAGAGTTCATCGGGAAGCTCTGGCATCGCCAGCCGCCGCGCGGAATCGCGAAAGCGCCGCGCATTGGCGTCGGGACGAAACAGCGCCGACGCGCCATCCTCCATACGATAAGCCTTCAACCCCTCGAAGATCTCCTGCGCATAGTGCAGCACGGCGGTCGCGGGATCGATCGACAGCGGCGCACGCGCCGTCACCTTGGCGTCATGCCAGCCCTTATCTTGCGACCAATGCAGAATTGCCATGTGATCGGTGTGGACACGGCCGAATACCGGATCGGCGATCCGCGCGGTACGCTCACTCGCGGGCACAAGATTGGGGTTCGGCTCAAACGCGAAGTTCAAAAACAGCCTCCTGTCGATCCCACGCTAAGAACAGCGCGGTTGGCGGTTGCGATCGGGTAAAGCCGATGGCAATGCCGGTCAACATGGTGCCAACGACCCAAACCGCGTCCCCACTTTTCCTGCGCGAACCGGAAATCCGGCGCGGGCTGGAGCTGCTTTATTTCGGCAACAGCCATGTCACGCGATCGATCGATCAGGGGCTGGCGCAACAGGGGCTGGGCCGCGCGCATCACCGTGCGCTTTATTTTATCGCGCGCCGGCCGAACATGGCGGTCAGCGATCTGCTGGCGCTGCTCGCGATCACCAAGCAATCGCTGGGCCGGGTGCTCAACGAGCTGATGGATCGTGGGCTGGTGGAAAGCCGCCCCGGCGAGCGCGATCGTCGGCAGCGGCTGCTGCGCCTCACCGATGCGGGCGCCGCGCTGGAAAACGACCTTTACGAGGCGCTGCGCGAGAAGCTGTCCGGCGCTTATTCAAAAGCGGGGCAAGAGGCCGTGACCGGATTTTGGTCCGTCCTGGAGGGGCTGATCCCGGACGATGAGCGCCCCCGCGTCGAAGCGTTGCGCCGCTGAACTGCCCGATGTCAGCCCCGCGCGGCGGCTGCCATCTCCTCCCCGCGCGCGGCCGCCGCGACGAGCGTCGCTCGCATCAGCCGGTTGAGCGCTTCGTCATTATCGAGGACGTTGAGCCCGGCCCGCGTCATCCCACCCGGGCTGGCGACCACATCCGCCAGCGCGGCAGGCGCGCGATCCTCTGCCTCGGCAAGCGCCGCCGCACCACGCACCGTCGCCAGCGCAAGTCGTGTCGCATCAGCCTCTGGTAACCCCATCGCCACTCCCGCGCGCGCCAGCGCATCAATGAAACGAAACAGATAAGCCGGCCCGCACCCGGAAAGCGTCGCAGCGGCTGAATATACCGCGCCCTCCGCCCAGATCACCTCTCCCAGCGGCGCAAGTAGCCCATCGATCGCAGCCCGCGTTCGCGCATCGGCGGACGGCGCGTTCACCACGCACACCCCCTGCCCCAGAGCAACAGGCAGATTGGGCATCACCGGCACCGGCGCCGGGCCGGGAAAGGCCCGCTCAAGCACCGCTTCATCCACGCCGGCAAGAATCGACAACAGGATCGGCACGTCACGGAGCCGATCGCCATATTGCGCCGCAACCTCAGCAAGCTGCTGCGGCTTGACCCCCAGCACCACGATATCGGGAAGATCGGCCGCCGGCAGGTCGCGCGACTGGCGCACGCCGCCGGGGAGCGCGCGATCGCTACGGTTGACGACGTCCACCGCCTCAGCCGACACCACGCCGCTGTCGATCCAGCGCGCCAGCATCGCCCCGGCCATATTGCCGCAGCCGATCATCCACATCCGCATCACGCTTCGCCCTGCGTCTCGATCAATGCCGCCGCGATCGCCTCGCGCGGGGTCTTGCCGCCCCACAGCACGAACTGGAACACGGGATAGAAACGCTCGCACTCGTCGATTGCGGTTTCGACCAGCAGTTCCGTCGCGCCCAGCGACATGACCTGCTCGCCATCCTCGTCGCCATCCACCACCATCGCATGGCGATAGAGGAGGATGCCGCTGGATGACCATAGTTCGAAATGGCCGACCCACATTTGCTCGTTGACCAGTGTCAGCGCCTCATGGATCGGCGCGCGACGCTCCTCCGCAACCTTCACATCGGGGAAGCAAAGGAACTGGAGGACACTATCCTCCTCGCGCCACAGCGCGCGCACCTCATATTCGGTCCAGCTTCCCTTGATGGTCGCGCTGATCTCGTCATCGTGGCGCTCGCAGGGCCAGCCGTGCGCCGCGAAATAACGCTCCAGCATGTCCAGCGGGGCGGCCGCTTCGTGATCGTCTTCGGCTTCGTCAAGCATCATCACATCCCTATCGCACGAAGGCCGACGCGGACGCAAAGCCCGCGACGGCCAATCGTGTGAAATCTGTAATCGGCTGGCGGGCGTGGCGGCCCGAAACGGCTCAGCCCTTGCTTTTCGCCTGCGCCGCTTCGAGCTTGTCGAGGCGGGCCTTCAGCGCATCCGCTTCATCGCGCGCGGCAACCGCCATCGCCTTCACCGCCTCGAATTCATCGCGGCTGACGAAATCCAGACCGCCAATCCATTCGCGCGCACGATCGCGGGCGCCCGCCTGCGCCTCGCGCCCCATTCCTGCGAACGTGCCCGCCGCACCGTTCACGAGTTTTACGAAATCATCGAACATCCGATTTTCGGACTGCATCAAAATCACCTTCCGGCTGGAACTCAGCCGATTACCTGGGAGGTATGGGCGCCCGGCACAAGTGTTTCCGCACCGGGATTGAGCTGCCCGATGCGCCAGGTGAGCACGCCCGCGAAGCTCACCCATATCAGATAAGGCAGCATCAGCCACGCGGCGAGCGGACGAATCCGGCCGAACAAGACGGTCGTGGCAATCGCCAGCAACAACAGCGCGACGAGATCCATGAGTGCTAGCGAGATATCGTGCTTGCCGAAAAACAGCGGCGTCCAGATCAGATTGAGCGCGAGTTGCGCCACGAACAGCCCGATCGCCAGCCAGCGCGCCCGTGCGCCGCGCGCGTGGAGGATCATCGCCAGTGCCAGCCCGATCAGGACGTAGAGCGTGGACCAGGCAACCGGAAAAACCCAGTTAGGCGGCGTCAGTTCGGGCTTGGCCAGCCCCTGATACCATGGACTATCCGAACCGACCGTCACGCTGCGTCCGGAAAGGAAGCCCAGCAACAGGATCAACGGCACGGTAACCACCGCCCAACGCAGAAATGACATGCGCAACTGCGCCTTCGACGCCAACCCTCCCACAGTGCCTCCCTGTTTCTATTTGGTTCGGCGAACCTGCCGTGCGGCACGAAGCGCGTAAACCATTTATCGACGCGGAAGATCGCGGGATTGCGTCAATCCCGGACAGCGGCGATTAGGAATTCCACGTTGCCCTCCGGTCCGGTGATCGGGCTGCGCTCGATCCCTAGCACTCGCCATCCCCGCCCGGTGAACCACGCCGCCACCTCATCGCAGACCCGTGCGTGGATCGCGGGATCGCGCACCACGCCACCCTTGCCCACTTCCTCGCGTCCTGCCTCGAACTGCGGCTTGATCAGCGCCAGCGCGCGCGCATTGGGCGCGGCGAAGCCAAATGGCACATCGAGGACTTTGGGCAGCGAGATAAAGCTCGCGTCGCATACGATCAGATCCACCGGCTCCGGAATATGCGCCGCCGTCAGGATCCGCGCGCTGGTCTGCTCATGGACGATGACCCGATCGTCCTGGCGCAGTTTCCAAGCGAGCTGATTGGTACCGCTATCAACCGCATAGACCCGCGCCGCGCCGCGCGTCAGCAGCACATCGGTGAAGCCCCCGGTTGAGGAGCCGACGTCGATCGCCACCGCCCCGTTCACCTCCCAGCCGAAGTGATCGAGCCCGTGCGCGAGCTTGATCCCACCACGCGACACCCATGGGTGATCCCGGCCGCGCACATCCAGCACCACATCGGGGGCCAGTTGCTGGCCGGGTTTATCCACCTTGCGGTCGGCGATGAAAACCAGCCCCGCCATGATGAGCGCCTGCGCACGGGTTCGCGATTCGGCGAGCCCGCGATCGACGAGCAATTGATCCGCACGCACCTTTGCCATGCCCCGCTATCGCCTCTCGATCGGTTCGTCGCAACCCGCCTTCCACCGGGCGCGCGCGATTGCGCGTTCTATTGCCCATGGATTTAGTAGGAATATATTGAAATCAGAGGTCGCGGGCTGGCTGTACCCTAGAATGGCGGTCCGCGGCCTCGCCCACGCGACGAGGAATACCTAATCATGGGTCCGTTCTCATCCGATCTATCGCGACGACCGACGGTTCTTACCGTCCCCGGTCTGAATGGCTCCGGACCATCGCATTGGCAGACTTTGTGGGAACGCTCACGCCCCGACACGATGCGAATCGAGCTTGGCATGTGGAACACGCCGCATCGCAATTCCTGGGTGACGAAGATCGATCAGGCCATCGCCTCGGCCCGCGCGCCGGTGATCCTTGTCGGCCACAGCCTCGGCTGCATCGCGATCGCTTGGTGGGCGACGCTCAGTCCGCAGCCCTATGGCTGGCCGGTCGCCGGTGCGTTGCTGGTCGCCCCGGCCGATGTTGATCGCAGCAAAGCACCGGCCGAGATCGCCGGCTTCGCGCCCATCCCGAAAACGCCCTTGCCCTTCCCCTCGATCGTCGTTGCAAGCAGCAATGACCCATGGGTGGCAAGCGAGCGAGCGCACAGCATCGCGGCCGATTGGGGCAGCCATTTCATCGATTTAGGCGCGCGCGGCCATATCAACGCGGCGAGCGGCCTCGGCTGGTGGCCGGAAGGACAGGAATTGCTCGAACGGGTGATTCTTGCCTCTGGCGGCCCGCGCGGCGAAGCGCGCTCCCCCGGCGACGCACGGGCGATATTGGCGCGGGAAGGAACAGGCTCCGCGGCCCCGCAGCCTCTTCGTCCATAGCAAGGCAGCGGCAGAACTACCGGATGGTGATCAGGCCTCGTCCGAATCCTTCAGCGCGGCCGCCCGTTCGCGCGCAGCCCGCATCCGCCGCCACAACGAGAGGTTGAAACACCCGAGTGCGACGACCATCAGCGCCGTCGCAAGGATCACCTTGGTCCAGCCGCTCACGCCAGTGCGCCGAGCGCCCCGGCCTCGTTCCAGCGCAACGCCTTCAATACCGTATCGACGATATGGTCGGCATCGAGACCGGCCTCGGCATATTGCACGTCCGGCTTGTCCTGATCCTGAAACACATCGGGCAAGCGCATAGTGCGCAGCTTCAGCCCGCCGTCGATCAGCCCGGCATCTGATGCCAGCGTCAGGACGTGTGCGCCCAGACCACCGATCGCCCCCTCCTCGATCGTCACCGCGACTTCATGCGTGGTCAGCAGGCGGCGGATCAATTCCTCGTCCAGCGGTTTGGCGAAGCGCAGATCGGCAACGGTGGTCGAGAGGCCCTTCGCCTCCAGCGCGTCAGCAGCCTTCAGCGCCTCAGCGAGCCGGGTGCCGAGCGACAAGATCGCCACGGTTTTGCCCTCACGCACGACGCGGCCCTTGCCGATCGTCAGCAGTTCCGGCGTTTCGGGCAGCGCGACCCCGGTGCCGTTGCCGCGCGGATAGCGCACCGCGATCGGCCCGCTGTCATGCTCGACACAGGTATGGACCATATGGACCAGTTCCGCCTCATCGGCCGCGGCCATCACGACGAAATTGGGCAGCGACGCCAGATAGGTGACGTCGAAACTGCCGGCATGGGTCGCGCCATCCGCGCCAACCAGCCCGGCGCGATCGATCGCGAAGCGCACCGGCAGATTCTGGATCGCCACATCGTGCACGACCTGATCATAAGCGCGCTGGAGGAAGGTCGAATAGATCGCGCAGAACGGCCGCATTCCCTGCGCGGCGAGCCCTGCGGCGAAAGTGACCGCGTGCTGCTCCGCAATACCTACGTCGAACGCGCGATCGGGGTGACGTTTCGCGAACCGATCGACGCCCGTGCCCGACGGCATCGCGGCGGTGATCGCACAAATGCGTGGATCGCTATCCGCCTCGTTCGCCAAAGCATCGCCGAACACATTCTGATACGACGGCGGCCCCGGCGGTGCCTTGGCCTGTGCGCCGGTGATCACATCAAACTTCTGAACGCCGTGATATTTGTCCGCCGCCGCCTCGGCCGGGGCATAGCCGTTGCCCTTCTTGGTCACGACATGGACGAGGATCGGGCCCTCTTTGGCGTCGCGTACATTCTCCAGCACCGGGATCAGATGATCGAGGTTATGCCCGTCGATCGGCCCGACGTAATAGAAGCCGAGTTCCTCGAACAACGTACCGCCCATCGTCATGCCGCGGGCGAATTCGTCGGTCTTGCGCGCGGCATTGTGAAACGGGCGCGGCAGCCTGCGCGCGATGCGCTTCATCACCTCGCGCAGCGACAGGAACTCGCGGCTGGAGGCGATCCGCGACAGATAGGCCGAAAGGCCGCCGACCGGCGGCGCGATCGACATGTCGTTATCGTTGAGGATCACGATCAGCCGGTTGCCGGCGGCTTCGGCGTTGTTCATCGCCTCATAGGCCATGCCGGCGGACATCGCACCGTCGCCGATCACGGCGATTCCCTTGCCCGGCGTACCGGCAAGCTTGTTGGCAATGGCAAAGCCCAGTGCTGCCGAAATCGACGTGGAGGAATGCGCCGCGCCGAACGGATCATATTCGCTCTCGCTGCGCTTGGTGAAGCCGGAAAGCCCACCGCCCTGCCGCAGGGTGCGGATACGATCGCGCCGCCCCGTCAGGATTTTATGCGGATAGCATTGATGACCGACGTCCCAGATCAACCGATCGCGCGGGGTATCAAAGACATAGTGAATCGCGGTGGTAAGTTCGACCACGCCAAGGCCGGAACCAAGGTGTCCACCAGTTTCACCCACGGCGGAGATGGTCTCCGCGCGCAATTCGTCGGCCAGTTGCCGCAACCGCTCGGGCGGCAGCCGGCGAAGGTCGCCCGGCGTCGCGATCGTATCGAGCAACGGCGTTTCGGGAAGATCGGTCATCCGGCGCTCCTACTCCACGCGAAAACCGGTGTCGATTGCGACAGTTGGCGGATCAATCCGCCGCCCGCGTGCATTCCGCGCAAACCCCGCGCACTTCGATCACCGGCCGCACCGGCGAAAAACCCGCGCCTTCCGCCGCATGGCGCACCGCGCGGGTGAGCTGATCGTCATCGAGATGGGTGGTCTGCCCGCACGAATCGCACACCAGAAATATGCAGTCGTGCTGACAATCCGGATGTGCGTTGGCGACATAGGCGTTCGCGCTTTCCACCCGTCGTGCCAGATTCGCGCCGACGAACAGATCGAGGATGCGATAAATGCTGTTGGCGGCAATCCGACGGCCTTCGCGCTTCGACACCGCATCGGCGATGTCATAGGCGGAAGCCGGCTTCTCGAACCCGGCGAGCGCGCCGAACACGCTTGCGCGCATCGCGGTCCATTGCTCACCGGAACGCTCCAGCGTGTGCTGCGCCGCGCGCGCCAGATCCTCGCCCTGCGGCTCGAGGTGATGATGATGGGCATGGCCAGACATGGAGCAAAAATAGGCCTACTGGCATCGCGGGACAACCCGCCCGACGCGTCAGTTTTCCGCGCGACGATTCAGATCATGGCCGAATGCGAGAATACCGACGCCGATCACCGTCCACAGCGCCTCCGCATGGCCGCCATTATGCGGCAGGGTCATCGCGCCAGCCATGATGCCAAGCCCGAGCGACCCCATCGCCAGCGGCATCAGATAGCCATGGTGCAGCACGCCCCGCCCGAGCGCGAACGCGCCCAGCCCGATCGCGATCCCCAAGCCCACCTCGTGAAAGATCGGATTGCCTAACAAGCCGCCCACGGTGGAAAGCATCGCCACCAGCACCGCGCTCGCAAGACAATGCACGACGCACAGCCCCGACAGCGCGATCGCGAACCGATCGAGCGACCCAAGATAGCCGAGGCGAGTCGTGGAATTCATCCGGCGCCGCATGTAGCGCGGGTGGAGCGAGGTTACAATATCACATCACTCAAAAAATATGTGCTCGACAACATCGTCAGCGCTCAGCTTGGCAGGCTTGCCGGGGTGGGCTAGTGCCAACGCATGTTGCAGCCCACCCCGGGATATGTTTCCACCGCCCGCCCGGCGGCCCTCGCTCGCTGGCTATGGTGCGTCGCCGCGTTGATCGTCGCGATGGTGGTGGTCGGGGGTATCACCCGCCTCACCGAATCCGGCCTGTCGATGACCCGATGGAACCCGATCAGCGGCATCATCCCTCCGCTGAACGACGCCCAGTGGCAGGTGGAGTTCGCGAATTACAAGAAAATACCTGAGTATCAGAAGCTTAACAGCAATATGACGCTCGCCGGCTTCAAGGCGATCTTCTTCTGGGAATATATCCACCGGGTGCTTGGCCGGGTTATCGGGATGGCCTTCGCGTTGCCACTGATCTGGTTCGCGGTGAAGCGTCAGATGCCGCGCGGCTATGGCTTGCGTCTGAGTGCGATTCTGGCGCTTGGCGGGCTACAGGGCGCGATCGGCTGGTGGATGGTCAGCTCGGGGCTGTCGGTGCGCACCGACGTCAGCCATATCCGGCTCGCGATTCACCTGCTGACCGCGCTTGTCATCCTCGCCGGCATTGTCTGGACCGCGCTTGATCTCGGCGCATTGGCCCGCGATCCGCTTTCCCGACCGGCGCGGCTCCGCCCCCTCGCCGTATTCGCGCTCCTGCTGCTCGCGGCACAGATCATGTATGGCGCATTCACCGCCGGGCTTGACGCTGGCTATGCCTTCGCGAGCTGGCCGCTGATGGGCGACACCTGGTTCCCCGCCGACGTGCCGATGATGACCCCCGCGCTCGCCAACGCGGTCGACAATCCGATCGTCGTGCAGTTCATCCACCGCTGGCTCGCGTTCGTCGCGGCGGCGGCATTGTTCTGGCTCGCGCTTCGGGCCGGGCGCCCAATGGGCACGGTAGTCGTACTGCTCGTCGTGTTGCAGGTTTCGCTTGGCATCGCGACGCTATTGACCGGGGTACAGATCGGCGTTGCGGTGACGCATCAGGCGAACGCCGCGCTATTGCTGATCGCCGCCGTCGGCGCGGCCCACACGATCGGCACGCGGCGGCGGTGAACAATATCGCGATCGTTCAGGTCACCTGCCCGGATACGGCGACCGCCGAAACGATCGCGCGCACCCTGATCTACGAACGACTGATCACCTGCGCCAATATCTTCGACAAGGGCCTTTCGCTGTATCGTTGGCAGGGCGCCATCATGCAGGGCGACGAGGTGGTGATGCAGCTCAAGACCGCGCCCATCGCCATTCCCGCGATCCGGACGCGTATCGCCGCCCTTCACCCCTATGACCTCCCGGCGATCGAGCATTGGCAGGCCACCGTCACTGAGCAGCTCGCCGAATGGGTCGCCGACGGGATCGAAGCGTAACGCCGGCCCCGCCGAAAACCACTTTCGAGCCAGTGGCATTATATTACCCGTCACGGATCGCCCGGAAATCTTGACTTCCCGCGCCTCTTGAAGCATTGGCCGCCCGTCGGCGCTGCGCCCTCGGGTGCGGCGTCCTTTCGTTTTGATGAGGTCGAACAGCCATGAAGGCGCTGATGAAGACCACCAAGTCGGCCAAGCCGCATGAGGTGGAAAAGAAGTGGCATATCGTCGATGCCGACGGCCTGGTGGTCGGTCGCGCGGCGGTTGTGATCGCCAACGTCCTGCGCGGCAAGCACAAGACGAGCTTCACCCCGCACGTCGATTGCGGTGACAATGTCATCGTCATCAACGCGGACAAGATCCGTTTCACCGGCAACAAGCTGGCGGACAAGGTCTATTACAAGCACACCGGTTACGCCGGCGGCATCAAGGGCATCACCGCCGAGAAGGTGCTGGAAGGTCGCTTCCCGGAGCGCGTTCTCGAAAAGGCTGTTGAGCGCATGATCCCGCGCGGCCCGCTCGGCCGCCAGCAGATGCGCAACCTGCGCATCTTCGCCGGCAGCGAGCACCCGCATGAGGCGCAGAACCCGGAGCCGCTCGACATCGCCGGCATGAACCGCAAGAACAAGGTGGGCGCATAATGTCTGACAATCGCCAGTCCCTCGCCGACCTCGGCGCCGCGCTCAACCAGCAGCGCGAGGAAGCCGTCGCCGTGTCGGAAGACAAGGCCGAAGCGTATCTCGCCGGCCAGATCGACGAGCCGGTGCAGCGCGCGCCGCTCCGCGCCCAGGAACTCGACAAGTACGGTCGCGCCTATGCGACCGGTCGTCGTAAGGACGCCGTCGCACGCGTCTGGCTGAAGCCGGGCTCGGGCAAGATCACGATCAACGGCCGTGATCAGGAAATCTATTTCGCGCGTCCGACGCTGCGTCTCGTCATCAACCAGGTGTTCGGCATCACCGAGCGCGAAGGTCAGTATGACGTGATCTGCACCGTCAAGGGCGGCGGCCTCTCCGGTCAGGCCGGCGCGGTTAAGCATGGCATCAGCCAGGCGCTGACCAAGTTCGAGCCGGTCCTGCGTTCGCCGGTGAAGGCCGCGGGCTTCCTGACCCGCGACAGCCGCACCGTGGAGCGTAAGAAGTACGGCCGTGCCAAGGCACGTCGTAGCTTCCAGTTCTCGAAGCGCTAAAGGTTCGGGCGGCTCCTCCGGGGGCTTGTACGACACGCAAAGGGGCGGTCCGGCAACGGGCCGCCCTTTTTCGTTTCGCACCCGCATGATCGCAGGATTGAACTTTTCTTTCGACCGGTCTGTATTATCGTCCCGCGGCGGCCGGGAGGGAAAATATGACGGACTCGATGCTTACGCGCGCTTATCGCCTTGTGAGCGCAAGTGCGGACGCCGCGCTTGAAGCAGCCGAACGTTTCAGCGGAGATGCGCTGGTCCGGGAAGCGATCCGCGATATGGATCACGCGATCGACGCTCTTAAGCGCGAACGCCGGGCGGCCACGGAGCGCCTCGCCTCGATCGAGCAGGACCGCGCGACCTCCCACGAACGCCTCGCAACCCTGACCGAGCAGGCGCGCTACGCTCTCGATCGTGATCGCCCTGATCTGGCAGAACGCGCCGTCGCCGCGCGGATCGATGTAGAGGCCGGGATCACCGCCTTCGACAGACGGCAGGCAGAAACTGAGGCCGCACGCGCCCAGGCAGAGGCGGCACTAGCCGACGCGTCCGCTCGTCGCGTACGAATGGACCTTCCGAGCGCGGCACCAGAAAGCAGCGCCCCCGCACTCGACGCGCGGGTCGCCCGTGCGCAGGCAGGCTTCGAGCGAGCCCAAACACTCGCCGCCGCCCGGCATGCCGAACTGCCCGGTCTCGGCGAAATTGAGGCGTTGCGACGCGAGGAACGTATCGCCGCCGATATGGGCGCCTTGCGCGCGGAGCGTCGGAAACCGGCGCCACGGGCGAGCTAAATATGATGCAATATCTTATAATTTAACAATTTCAGGAGCATCCGCTTCCCAGAGTTTCGTCGATGCTCAAGCCGCTACATCCTGACGACACGATCGCACAGCCGCTCCGCCTCCGCGTCGTCATGCGTGACGAGTAGCAGCGGCAGCGCAGTTTCATCGCGAACTCGCTCGATCAGCCGCATCGCCTCTTCCCGCCGCGCCGCGTCCAGCGACGACAGCGGCTCGTCCAGCAACAGGAAATCCGGATCTGACAGCAACGCGCGACCGATCGCCACGCGTCGCGCCTCTCCACCCGACAAAGCACGCGGCCAGCGATCCAGCAGATGCGCGATATCGAGCGACTCCGCGATCGGCTGAAGCCTTACCTCGTCCACAGCGCCATAAAGCAAATTGCGCCGCACACTGAGATGCGGAAACAATCGTCCGTCCTGAAAGACATAGCCCACGCGACGACGATGCGGCGCAACCTCCGTCCGCGCTTCGCGATCAACCAGCGTGCGGCCATTGACGCGGACATGCCCGCGATCGGGGAGCAGCAACCCGGCGATCATATCCAGCACGCTGGTCTTGCCGACGCCTGATGGCCCTACCAGCGCGACCGCGCGCTCTTCCGCCGCGAAAGCGACGCCCACCACCCCGTCGCCCCGTCGCAGCGTCACGTCGATATCAAAGGACATGCACGCCTCGCCCTGCCCGACGCGCCAGCCATTCTGAGGCGAGCAGCGCGATCAGGCTGATCGCCACCGATATCGCCGCAAGCTGCCACACCGCCGTCTCGCCGCCTGGCCGCTGGAGCGCGGCATAGATGGCGAGCGGCAATGTCTCTGTCTCGCCCGGCACGTTCGAGACGAAGGTGATCGTCGCGCCGAACTCGCCCAACGCGCGGGCGAAAGCGAGCGTCGCGCCGGCCAGCACGCCCGGCCAGCACAACGGCAATGTAATCGTGCGGAACGTGCGCCAGCGGCCTGCGCCAAGCGTCCGCGCCGCATCCTCCAGCCGCTGATCGACCGCCTCCAGCGACAGCCGGATCGCGCGCACCGCGAGCGGCAACGCCATCACTGCCGCCGCGATCGCCGCGCCGGTCCAGCGGAACAACACCGTCACGCCGAACCAATGCTGCAGCGGAGCGCCGATTGGTCCATTAGGCGCAAAGGCGAGCAGCAGCACCCAGCCGGTCACGACGGGGGGCACCACCAGCGGCAGATGGATCAGCGCGTCGAGCAAAGTGCGTCCCGGAAAACGCCCGCGTGCAAGGAGCCACGCAAACACGAACGCGACCGGGAGCACCGCCAGCGTCCCCACGCCGCCCACCAGCAGCGATAGCGTGACGATCGGCCAGACGCCCTCCGCCATCAGGGCCGCGTGAAACCGAAGCGTGCGAAGATCGCTTGGCCGCGTGCGCCAAGCAGAAAGCGGCGAAACCCTTCCGCTTCCGCGGTGCGCGATGCGGCAAGCCGCGCGATCGGGTAGCGGATCGGCGCATGGCTCGATGCGGGAAATATGCCCGCGACACGCACCTTGCTCGAGGCACGCGCGTCGGTTTCGTAGACGATACCGAACGGCGCCGCACCACGCTCGACCAGCGCCAGCGCCGCGCGGACGTTCTCTGCGCGCACGACATGCGGCGCGACCGCGCTCCACGCCCCGAGCTTCTCCAGCGCCGCCTGCCCATATTTTCCGGCCGGCACAGCGGCGGGATCGGCCATCGCCACCGGGCCACGCGCGAGCGTCGTACCGAGCGTCCGCGCGGTGAGCCGGGTGCGCCCCTTCGTTGGCTCGACCACCACCAGCCGGTTCCCGACGAGATCGGCACGAGTATTGCGCGCAAGCAGCCCCTTAGAGCCAAGCGCATCCATCCATTCCTCATCGGCGGACACGAACAGATCCGCCGGCGCGCCCGCAATTACCTGCCGCGCCAGCGCCGAGGATGCCGCAAAGGAAACCACCGGCCGCGCATGTCCTGCCCCCGCCCATTCATCAGCCACAGCGTTCATCGATTCCTGAAGCGAGGCCGCCGCCAGGACGAGCGGCGCGCGTGGCTGCGCGATCGCGGGCGTCGCAAACGCGGCGATCGCGAAAAGAACGATGCGGCGCGTCAGTCTCATCCGTCACCCCGGATTAGTTTCGGGGCCGACAGCGCCCCGCTCCGATCGTTTGTGCGGCACGGTGGGCGCGGGAACAAGTGCGAGGCGACAATTGCCCTAACGCGCGCCTCGGGCTGGCCAGAGGCGGATGCGTCGCCCTTAGCCCTCGTCGCCCATGCGCAGCGCCGCGATAAAGGCTTCCTGCGGAATCTGCACGGAGCCGTATTCGCGCATCCGCTTCTTGCCTTCCTTCTGCTTGTCCAGCAGCTTCCGCTTGCGGCTGATGTCGCCGCCATAGCATTTCGCGGTAACGTCCTTGCGCATCGCTGCGATCGTCTCACGCGCGATCACCTTGCCACCGATCGCCGCCTGAATCGGAATCTTGAACAAGTGGCGCGGGATCAGATCCTTGAGCCGTTCACACATGCCGCGCCCGCGCGTTTCCGCGGTGCCGCGATGGACGATCATGCTCAGCGCATCGACCGGCTCGCTGTTGACGAGGATGCTCATCTTCACGAGATCGCCATCGCGATAGCCGATCTGGTGATAGTCGAAGCTGGCGTAGCCGCGACTGATCGATTTCAGGCGATCGTAGAAATCGAAAACCACTTCGTTGAGCGGCAGTTCATACGTCACCTGCGCGCGCCCGGCGACATAGGTCAGGTTCTTCTGGATGCCGCGCCGATCCTGGCACAGCTTGAGGATCGAGCCGAGATATTCGTCGGGGCAATAGATCGTCGCCTCGATCCACGGCTCGGCGATGCTCTCGATCTTGTTCGGATCGGGCATGTCGGCCGGATTGTGCAGCTCGATATGGCCGCCGTCATGGGTCAGCTCGATCTGATAAACCACCGATGGCGCGGTGGTGATGAGATCGAGGTCATATTCGCGCGTCAGCCGCTCCTGAATGATCTCCAGATGCAGCAGCCCGAGGAAGCCGCAGCGGAAGCCAAAGCCGAGCGCGGCGGAGGTTTCCATCTCGAAACTGAACGACGCATCATTGAGCCGCAGCTTGCTGATCGATTCGCGCAGTTTCTCGAAATCGTTCGCGTCGATCGGGAACAACCCGCAGAACACCACCGGCTGCACTTCCTTGAAACCCGGGAGTGCCTGTGTCGCCGGACGCTTGGCGTCGGTCAGCGTATCGCCGACGCGGGCCTGCGCCACATCCTTGATCTGCGCAGTGATGAAGCCGATTTCGCCCGGCCCGAGATCGGTCAATTGTTCGATTTTGGGACGGAAGCAGCCGACGCGATCGACCAGATGCTGCGTTCCGGCCTGCATGAACGTCACCTGCTGGCCCTTGCGCAGCACGCCGTCGATTACACGGACGAGGATGACGACGCCCAGATACGGATCATACCAGCTATCGACTAGCATCGCCTTCAGCGGCGCGGAGGCATCGCCCTTCGGCGCCGGAATGCGCTCCACCACCGCGTCGAGAATCTCCTCGATGCCAATGCCGGATTTCGCGGAAGCGAGAATCGCGTTCGACGCATCGAGGCCGATGACATCCTCGATCTCGGCCCGCACCTTCTCCGGCTCGGCGGCGGGAAGATCGATCTTGTTGATCACCGGCACGATCTCATGGTCGTGCTCGATCGACTGATAGACGTTGGCGAGCGTCTGCGCCTCCACGCCTTGCGCCGCGTCGACCACCAGCAGCGCGCCCTCGCACGCCGCGAGGCTGCGCGACACTTCATAAGCGAAATCGACGTGGCCGGGCGTGTCCATCAGGTTGAGAACATGGCCTTTCCACTCAAGCCGCACGGTCTGCGCCTTGATGGTGATGCCGCGCTCCTTCTCGATATCCATGTTATCGAGCACCTGCGCGGACATCTCCCGGTCGGTCAGGCCGCCGGTGCGCTGGATCAACCGATCGGCAAGCGTCGACTTGCCATGATCGATATGGGCGATGATCGAAAAGTTGCGGATGCGGTCAAGCGGCGTGGTCATGATGAAAGCGCCTCTAGGCGGCGGCGAGACATGCGTCAAAGGCCGCGCTGGCGACTTGTTTCCGCTGGTGTTAAGCGCATGAGAACAAAGATGTGAACAACAAGGGCCGCATCGTTCTGGCTTGCACCGCAAATGGTGGCATTACTCGGGGAGTGTGAGATGTTGAGGAAATTTGCGTTGGTCGCCGCGGGCTCGGCGATCGCATTGGTTGCGTCATCGGCCAACGCCCAGAAGCTTGCCAAGCCCTCGTCCGGCCAGCGCCTGCAGGAGCAGACCGCCAATGACGTGCCGCGCTGCTTCCGCAAGCTCGGCACGCTGTCAATCGTCGACGGCGATGATCCCCGGCCGTGGACCCAGTACAGCCTCGCGGCGCCGTCGAAGCTGCTGAAGGTGCTGGTCCAGCGTTCGGGCTGCTTCAACCTCGTCGATCGCGGCAGTGGCCTTCAGGCCGCGCAGCGCGAGCGTGACATCGGCAACGATCTGGGTCTTCAGCGCCGCTCGAATGTCGGCCAGGGCCAGATCAAGGCGGCCGATTATGTGTTGGTCGCGGAAATTCAGGGCGCCAATTCGAACGTCTCCGGCGGCGGTGCGGCAGCCGGCATCGGCGGCCTGATCGGCGGCCGTTTCGGCGCGCTGGCCGGCGGTCTGCGCAGCAAGAAGTCTGAAGCGAATACCGTGCTGTCGATCACCAACGTCCGCACCACCGAAACGATCGCGACCGCCGAGGGCTATGCGGCGAAGAATGACATGTCGTTCGGCGGCGGCGGCGGCACCGGCTTCTTCGGCGGTGGGATCGCGGCGGTCGGCGGCGGTTACGACAACACCGATATCGGCCGCATGGTCACGCTGTCGTTCATTCAGGCCTATTCGAAGCTGGTGACGGAACTCGGCCTGGTGCAGCCCGGTCAGGAGGGCACCGCCGAGGCTGCACCGAAAAAGACTTACACCACCGAAGGCCCGGTCGCGATGCGTGCCAGCGCGCTCGCCACCGCCAAGGCGATCCGCACGCTCCCGCCGGGCGCGATCGTCTATCCCACCGGCAAGCAGAATGGCCTGTGGTGGGAAGTCGCCGACGAGAATGACAATGTCGGCTGGGTGCTGAACACGAAGCTGGCGCCGTCGCGCTAACCTTAGCGAGTTGGAGCCCGGCGCGTCAGGCGCGCGTCGGGCTCAATTCCATCCCTGCCCGCGTGAGCGCGGCGAGCACGTTTTCATAACGCGCCTCCCCCGATCCGCTCACCATCTCCCACCGCACGCCGCGCCGATCGAGTTCGGCCTTCGACAGATCGAAGAAGCGCTGTCGTTCAGCCGCCGTGCCGAACATGCGCGTGCCATCCTCGATCCATGGCAGATCGATGTCGAACAACAGATAGAGATCGGCGGTATTGTCCCACCGCGCGAACCATGGATCGCGTCGACCGAACATCATGTCCGCCCACACCGCGCTCATCAATGCATCGGTATCGACGATCACCGGGAAACGCCCGGCATCGCATGCCGCGCGCACCTGCAAATCCTGCGTATGCGCGATCATCACCAGATCGGACATGGTGAGATCCACACCATAACGCTCGCAATAGGTGCGGCCGAATTCGGCGACCACCGGGGTGCCGAAATGCCGCGCGAGCCGCACGGTGGTCGTCGACTTGCCCGTGCTCTCCGGGCCATGCAGGCAGATCGTGCGCAGCGTCATACGGGAAGCGGCTCCGCCGGATGGCGATGCTCGGCGCGGCGCCAGTCGAACAGGCCCCAACAGGCCAGCGCCAGATAGATCACGTAAAGCCCCGCAAACAGATACAAACCTTTGGCCAGATACAACGGCACCGATGCGAGGTCCACGGCGATCCAGATCAGCCAGTTCTCGATCCGCCGCTGCGCCATCAGCAGCTGGCCGGCGACGCTGGCGATGGCGATCGCCGCATCCCACCACGGATAGGAAGCGTTGGTGAAAAGGTGCATGGCCGCGCCCCACGCGATCGTCGCGATCACCCAGCCGATCGCCCAGGCCGCCCGTGAGGCACCGCTCATCCGCTCAACCGTCACCTCGCCGGCCCGCTCCCGCGAGCGCAGCCAGTTAAGCCAGCCATAACAATTGGCCGCGACGAAAAATGCCTGCAGCAAAGCGTCGCTGTAGAGTCGCGCCTCGAACACGACAAAGCCGATCAGCACGACCGATCCGATCGCAGTGGGAAACGTCCACACGCTGCGCCGCGCCGCCAATGCAACGCACGCCACCCCCAGCACCGTCGCGACCGATTCGAGCATCGACATCACCCTGTCGATAAGCAGCTTGCCCTCGCCCGCCAAGCGGTTAGCATCATCTAACCACAAGGAGAGACGCCATATGCGCCACGTCGCCGTGATCGGTTCGGGGCCTGCGGGCTATTACACCGCAGAAGCCTGCCAAAAGGCATTCGGCGACGACGTTCGCGTCGATATTATCGATCGTATGCCCGTGCCTTATGGTCTGATCCGAAGCGGCGTCGCGCCCGATCACCAGTCGATCAAGGCGGTGTCGCGGCGGTATGAGGCGACTGCGCTCAGCGACAATGTCCGCTTCGTCGGCAATGTCATGATCGGCCGCGACGTCTCGATCCCAGAGCTGACGGAGCTCTACGATGCGGTGGTGCTGGCGACAGGCGCCCCGCACGATCGTCCGCTCGGCATCCCCGGCGACGATCTGCCTGGCGTGATCGGATCGGCGGCGTTCGTGGGGTGGTATAACGGCCATCCCGATTTCGCCGATCTCGGGCCGCCGCTCGACAGCTCGGGCGCAGTTATCGTCGGCGCGGGCAATGTCGCGCTCGACGTCGCACGCATTCTGGCTAAGACCGGCGATGAATTCACCGGCTCAGACATCGCGGCCCATGCGCTGTCCGCGCTCGAGCCGCACGGCATCCGCGATGTAACGATTCTCGCCCGGCGCGGCCCCCACGAAATCGCGATGACACCGAAGGAACTGGGCGAGCTTGGCCACCTCACCCGCGCGACACCGCTGGTCGATCCGGCCGATCTGCCGCCAGTGGAAGCGGACGCGGCGCTGGAGCCGGGACTGCGCAAATCGGTCACGCACCTGCGCGGCTTCGCCAACAACGTCTCCACCGCCGCAGTCTCGATCAATTTCGATTTCTTCGCGATGCCGGTAGCGATCGAAGGCGATACAAAGGCGGAGCGCGTAATCGTCGAACGCACCAGGCTCGATGAAAGCGGCCGCGCGGTGGGTACGGGCGAAACCTATGCCGTGCCCGCCGGGCTGGTCGTTAGCTGCATCGGTTATCGTACGCCGCCGATCGAGGGCGTTCCCTATGATGCAAAGCTCGGGCGGTTCGCCAATGAGGAAGGGCGAATCGCCCCCGGCCTTTATGCGGTCGGTTGGGCAAGGCGCGGGCCCACCGGCACGATCGGCACCAACCGACCGGACGGCTTCATGATCGCGGACCATATCGCCGCCGATACCGGGCCCGACAGCGCCAAGGCCGGTCGGCCCGGGCTGGATTCCTTGCTGGCCGCGCGCAGCGTGGATGTCGTCACCTTCCGCGACTGGCAGGGGATCGAGCGCGCCGAGATCGCCAACGCCCGCGACGGTGCCCCACGAGAGAAGTTTACCTCGCTCGATGCCATGCTCGCCGCACGTGCACCGATGTAATTACACCGCTTGCGCACCACGAAACCGCTGGCTATAGGCGCGCCTCCAGCGACCGATCGGCCCCCGAAACGGCCCAAGATCGGTTACTCCGTCGGGGAGTAGCTCAGCCTGGTAGAGCACTGCCTTCGGGAGGCAGGGGCCGGAGGTTCGAATCCTCTCTCCCCGACCATTATATGGCTCAGCGCATTGGCTGCGGGTCGTTTCAGACAAGCGCGACCGCATCTCGCCGGTCACCTCCCTCAGAACGATTGCTCGAATCGGCGGCGCCTTGCCCGTGTGCAATGCGGTATCGAGTTGAGCGGTACCCCACCCAACTCAACCCGGTCATTAACGCAGCGGCACCACCATCCCGCCCTTCATCACCATCTCTACCTGGCGCACCGCGCCGATATCCACCGTCGGATCGCCGCGCACCGCAACGAGGTCAGCAAGCATCCCCGGCTTGAGCGCACCCAGTTTGGTGTCCAACCCGAACCAGCGCGCATTGCCCCATGTCGCGGCGGTCAGCACCTGCGCCGGCGTCATGCCGTTGGCGACCATCAACTCCATCTCGCGCGCATTCTCACCATGCGCGTAAACCCCCACGTCACCGCCCATGCACATGCGGACGCCCGCCTTTAGCGCGAGCCGGAAGGCATCGCGGCTGAGCTTCACACTTTCCGGTGCTGGCTCGGCCCCGTTCCAGCCCCGATAGCGCGCAACCGAATCCGAAGCCGCGAGCGTTGGACAAAAAGCGACGCCCTTAGCCGCCATGGCCGCGAAGATTTCCGCCGAGCCGCCATAACCATGTTCGATCGTATCGACGCCGGCCGCGATCGAGCGGCGCATCCCTTCGGCCGTCGCCGCGTGAACTGCCACGGGACGACCGGCATCATGCGCCGCCGCCACCGCTGCCCTGATCTCCTCCGCGCTTAATGTCGCGCGGCTGTCCTCGCCCGGACGCCAGCGATAATCGGCATAGAGCTTGATCCAGTCCGCGCCGCCCGCGATCTGCCGCCGTACCTCGGCCACGATCTGATCGGCGCCCGATGCTTCCTCCGCCCCCTGCGGGATCGCGACGCCGGGCTCGAACCCTTTTGGACCATAAGCGCCGAGCGCAACGATCGCGCGGGTCGCAACCGACAGTCGCGGCCCCGGGATCATCCCCTGATCGATCGCCTGCTTCACCCCGACATCGGCATAGCCCGCGCCCTCCGTGCCGAGATCCCGCTCGCTGGTGAAACCCGCCAGCAACGTCGCACGCGCCTGCACCACGGCGCGCGCTGTGCGCAGCGCCAATGGCTCGTGAAGCACCTGATCGTCCCAGCTCGTCTGGTTATAAGGGTGGAGAAACAGATGGCCGTGCCCTTCGATCATCCCCGGCATCAGCGTATCGCCCGGCAACGCCAGCACAGTCGCGCCGGCCGGCGCGGCTAGATCCGGGCCAACCGCGACAATCTTCTCACCATCGACCAGCACCTGCCAGCCGGGGTGGCGCTTCGCGCCAATCGGGTCGAACACCGCATCGGGCTTGAGCAGTATAACCTTGCGTGGTGCTGGGTCCGCCGCCTGCACGCTGGCCGATCCCAATAGCGCCGTCATCATCAATGCGATCCAGCGCATAGTCTTCCCCCAGTTATTTCGTTACGTTCCCGCGCATGGATATAAGCCTTCGTTCGTCGCTCCTAGCCCCGCTGCTGCTCTCCACCGCCTTCCTCACCGGCGCGCCCGCTCCGGTCGATTCAGGCATGGCGCGCTGGCAGGTACAGGCGGCGCGGGTGACGATCACGCGCGACGATTGGGGCATCCCGCATATCCACGGGACGAGCGATGCCGATGCGGTGTTCGGCATGATGTATGCTCAGGCCGAAGACGATTTCTCGCGGGTTGAGGCGAATTACCTGACCGCGCTCGGCCGCAGCGCGGAGGCCGATGGCGAGGAAGCGATCTGGGCCGATCTGCGACAACGGCTGTTCGTCGATCCGGCGGAGCTTCAGCGCCAATATGCCGCGAGCCCCGCGTGGTTACGCCAGCTCATGAACGCCTGGGCGGATGGCCTGAATTACTATCTCGCCACCCATCCCGAGGTGCAGCCCAAGGTGCTCAAGCGGTTCGAGCCATGGATGGCGCTGAGCTTCACCGAAGGCAGCATCGGCGGCGACATCGAGAGTATCTCGTTGAGTGAACTCAAGACGTTCTACGGCAATCCGACCCCGCCGACGCCGGAGGAAACCGGCAGCGTGCCGCGCGAGCCTTCGGGATCGAACGGCATTGCCATCGCACCGAAAATCACCGCGAACGGCCATGCGCTGCTGCTGATCAACCCGCACACCAGCTTCTATTTCCGATCCGAAGCGCAGGTTTCGAGCGACACCGGGCTGAACGCTTACGGCGCCAGCACCTGGGGGCAGTTCTTCGTCTATCAGGGGTTCAACGCCAAAGCCGGATGGATGCACACCTCGTCCACCGTCGACAATATCGACGAGTTCGCGGAAAGTGTGCGCAAGACCGGCGACAAATATTCCTATGCTTATGGCGCCGGCCGTCCGCGGCGCCCGGTAACCACCGCGCAGGTGACGCTGCGCTATCGCCGCGCCGATGGCTCGATGGGCGAGCGCACCTTCACCACCTATCGCACGCATCACGGCCCGATCGTCGCCGCGCGCGCCGGACGGTGGATCGCAACCGCGCTGATGTGGAAGCCGGTGCCCGCGCTCGAACAGAGTTTCCTGCGCACCAAGGCGACTGATCTCGCCAGCTTCATGCAGATCGCCGAGCGCAAGGCCAATTCGTCGAACGACACATTGTTCGCGGACAGCAAGGGCGAGATCGCGTTCCTGATGCCGCAGTTCATGCCACTGCGCGATAATCGCTTCGATTACACGCGCCCGGTCGACGGCAGCGATCCCGCGACCGACTGGAAAGGGCTGCACGCGCTGCCAAGCCTGCCCAATGTGCTCAACCCCGGCACTGGTTGGGTGAAGAACACCAACGACTGGCCATGGAGCGCCGCCGGCGCGGACAGTCCGAAAGCGACTGATTTTCCGCGCTATATCGATCAGACTGGCGGCAACGCGCGCGGTGTTCACGCCGATCTGCTGTTGACCGGCAAGAGCGGCTGGACGCCCGAAAAGCTGCGCGTGGCTGCGTTCGACAGTTACCTGCCCGCCTTCGCCAGGTTGATCCCGCAACTGGTCACGGCGTGGGAAGCGCTGCCCGCGTCCGATCCGCGCCGCGCCACCCTGGCCGAGCCGATCGCCTTGCTGCGCGGCTGGGATAATCGCTGGGGTACCGCTTCGACCGCGACGAGCCTTGCGGTGTTCTGGGGCGACCATCTGTGGCGCGAGGTCGGCAGCTTCGCACAAGCCGAGCGAATGAACGTGCCCGATTATATCGCGGCGAAGGTGCCGCCCTCGACGAAGCTCGATGCACTCGCAGCGGCGGTCACCCGGCTCAAGCGCGATTTCGGGGACTGGCGCGTACAATGGGGTGAAATCAACCGCTTCCAGCGACTCGACGACGCGATCCATCCTCATTTCGATGATGCTTCGCCCTCCGTCGGCGTTCCGTTCACCTCCGCACAATGGGGCAGCCTCGCCTCCTTCGGCGCGAAGACATGGCCGGGAACGAAGCGTTATTACGGCACCAGCGGCAACAGCTTCGTCGCGATCGTCGAATTCGGCCCACGCGTGAAGGCGGTGGCGGTGATGGCCGGCGGCCAGAGCGGCGATACCCGGTCGCCGCACTTTGCCGACCAGATCCACCCCTATGCCGACGGCAATTTGCGCCCGGTCTATTTCTATCCGGACGAGCTCAACGGGCATGTCGAAACAAAATATCGGCCCGGCGAGAAGAGGACATCGGCCAGATAGCGGGTTACGTCACGCCGCGCTCAAACTTAACGAAACCGTGGAGGCAGGTGCACCCTGCCATGCGCGGCGGCGCATCGTGCGGCTGCGATTCATGAGGCGAGATGGTTTTTGAGATCGTTGCTTCTCCGCAATGAAAAACACCGCTTCTCCGATAGTTGTCGACACATTTCATAGGTTGGTAAGGATGGTGTGCGACAGCGCTGCTCAATGACGTGACATTTCGCATGTCGCCTGTGCATTGTTGGGGGCAGTTAATGTTTGAGATCGTTCTGTGCGTCGCGCGGGATCACGATCCGTGGCTGGTTTTGCTCGCCGTTGCCGTTTGCTGCGCGGGCGCATTCGCGATCGTTCAGATGCTCGGCCGTATGGCAGCAACCACCGGGATACAGCGCATCGGATGGCTGTTTCTAACCTCGGTCGGCGCAGGCGCGACGATATGGTGCACCCATTTTGTGGCGATGCTCGCCTTCCGTGCCGGCGTACCGGTTAAACTCGATCCAGTACTCACGATCTTCTCGCTGATCGCCGCGATCGGTGGCAGCGGCGTCGGATTTTTGATCGCCGTCTGGCGCCGAAGCATCGTAAATGCGGCGGTGGGCGGCGCGCTTGTCGGGCTGGTTATCGCGATGATGCACTTCATCGGCATGGCGGCATACCGGGTCGATGGCATCATCGAATGGCGCACAGGCTACGTCATCGCAGCCGTGATCAGCTCGGTCGTCTTCTCGGCTGCGGCGCTTGTCGTGCTGACCGACAAGCGTCTCGGTACATTTCGTCCCACCGTCGGAACCGCGCTGCTGGTCGCTGGAATCGCCGCGCTGCATTTCACCGCGATGACCGCGCTTCGTATTACCCCGCTTCGCCTCAGTTCGTCCGCGCTCGATCCGCAAGACGGACAGGCGCTGGGCCTCGCGACTGCTCTGCTTGGCTTGCTGGTGATTGGTGCCGGGGTGTTCGCGGCACTGATCGACCGCTGGACGCGATCGGACGCGATCCAGCGTCTGCACCATATGGCGATGAACGACGCGCTGACCGGCCTGCCCAACCGGCTTAGTGCCCAAAGCGAGCTGTCTCGCCAGATTGCCACTGCGAAAGCGAACCGGGGCCAGATCGCGGTGATCGCGATCGATCTCGATCGGTTCAAGGAGATCAACGACGTTCACGGCCACAAGGCCGGAGACAGCGTGCTGATCACGCTGGCGACGCGCATGCGCGAACTGATGGTGCGGGACGAGATGATCGCGCGGCTTGGCGGTGACGAATTCGTCGCGATCGTCCGCTTCGAACACGCGACCGAACTGGGCGCGATCGCCGATCGCATCAAAGCGATTATCGAAGAGCCGCTCGCCATCGACAATTTCACCGCCCGCGTCGGCGCCAGCATCGGTATCGCGACTTACCCGACCGACGCGACGGATGCCGAAACGCTATCCAATAACGCCGATCTGGCAATGTATCGCGCCAAGACCAGCGGGGCCCCGGCCCCGTGCTTCTACGACGCGCCGCTCGACGAGGCGATCCGCGACCGGCGCGAACTGGCAAACGATTTGCGTATCGCGATCGAGGGAAATCACCTCGCGGTGCATTATCAGCCGCAAGCATCGATCGCGACGCATGCGGTGACTGGCTATGAAGCGCTGGTCCGCTGGACGCATCCTACGCGCGGCGCGATCTCGCCCATGGTCTTCATTCCCATCGCGGAGGAAAACGGGCTGATTCTGGCGCTGGGCGAATGGGTGATGCGCCGCGCCTGCACGGACGCGATGACGTGGGAAAATGAGGCGAAGGTCGCGGTGAACGTCTCGCCCGTCCAGCTCGCCCATGCCGATCTGCCGCGGCTGTTCCACCAGATCATGATCGACACCGGCATGCCCCCGCGCCGCCTGGAGATCGAGCTTACCGAATCCGCGATCATCGCGAACCGGGAACACGCGCTGCATGTCCTGCGGCAAATCAAGGCACTGGGCGTCGGCGTCGCACTCGATGATTTCGGGACGGGATATTCGTCGCTGGAGACGCTGCGCGCCTTTCCGTTCGACAAGATCAAGCTCGATCGACTGTTCGTATCCGAGCTGGAGGAAAGCCCGCAAGCGGTGGCGATCGTCCGCGCGGTGCTCGCACTCGGCAAGAGCCTGGCGATCCCCGTTCTCGCAGAGGGGATCGAAACCGAACGCCAGCTCGTCGTATTGCGGCGCGAGGGTTGCGACGAGGCGCAGGGCTTCCTGCTTGGTCGCCCGCAAGAGCTACCCGCACCGCTCATCATCCCGTCATACGATCAGATCCTCGATCCGGCTGAAGTGGAGCCCGGAGCGAGCCGCGCGGCCTGATCGCTCACCCAGCCGCCGCAAGAAGCTCCGCGAGCGACGCGGACCGCACCCCGCGTCGCTCCAGCTCTTCGAGCACGACATCCCACCAGCGCCAGAAGCGCGCGAGATCGGCAACGTCGCGGACATAGGGCGTGTTGCCCGGGACTAAAGACGGGGAGTGGAAGGCGAAGTTGAGCAGGCTCGCCCCCTCCCCCAGCGCGACCGCAATTGCTTCGAGCGCTTCTGCTACCGGCACGCCCTCCGGCGTCAGCGGCACGCGCGAGAACAGCCCGGCGCGCGCGAACACGCTGCGCGCGTGCGGGATTCCACCAAGCCGCGCGTGAAGCCCGGCGCCCGCCCGCCTCAGCGCGCCGGTGAAGATCGTCGACAAGGGCAACTCGACCAGCCCGGCCTCGCGCCATGCATCGGTCGTGGCCGCAATGAAATCCGGGCCACCTTCCGCGCTATAATCGAAGCCGGGGCGCACCGAACTGTCGAGCCGATAGCCATGACGCGCGAGCAGCGCGAACATCTCGGGTGCGATGCCGTAGCGCCCGGCCCGAAACGCGATCGGGCGTGTGCCGAAAGCAGCGGCGATCGCATCGCTCAGGCGAACTACCTTCTCCTCCAGCATTTCGATCGGGAGATTTCCCGCGAAGGATGCGGCACGCGACAATGGCTCGTCGAAGGGTGGATTGACCCATGGATGAAGCTGCGCCCCGATCGCCGCGCGAGGATCGCTGGCCAGCAGATCGCGCAGCATATCGACGGCATGTGGATCGCTCACCACCGGATAGTCGATGAAAAAGGTCAACGCCGCGCCCAGCGCCGAAAGCCGCCGGTGCGCCTCGGGCAGCGCGGCAAGCGCGGTTATACCATGCCCCTCGCGAGCGAAGGGCGCGGACCAGTCGAACTCCTCCTCGGTATCGACGAATATCGTATAGCGCGGCGCGAAATCCGCCGGCCAGCGAACGATGGCAGCGCGATCCGCGCGCGGCACGCGCCAGCGACGCGGAACGATCGCGGGCGCCGCCACCTTTGTCAGTTTGTCGAGGCCTGCCCCATGTCGCCGATCAATTCAGTCGGCAGGCGAAGAGTCAAGCGATCGGCCTCGATGATCAGTGCGCCGTTCAATTCGGCAGCAAGGTTGCGCGCCAGCCGGATAGCGAAGCCCGTGCCGAGCAACGGCGCGCCCGGCATCTCCACCTCGCGCTCCGCATCGAGCGTGAGCAGCGTCGTTTCGGGCACGGCGGCAAGCGCGTTCGGCCGGGTGATATCGATCGCGACCTGCGCTTCCTCGCCACGCACCTTAATCGCCAGCTTTTCGCCCACGCCTGCGCTGGCGACGAGCGCCGCGATCAGGCGACCGATCAGGCGCTCCGCGATCCGCTCGTCGCAGGTGAGCACGATCGACGGCGCGACGGTCGCAAGCTCGACGATGCAACCGCGCAACCGCACTAATGGAGCGAGATCCTCCAGCGTCCGCGCCAGCAGCGGTGCGAGGACGACCGTATCGTCGTGCAGCTCCAGCGCGTCCCCTTCGATCCGCGCGGCAAGCTCAAGGTCCTCGATCGCCGCGACCAGATCACCGGCATGGCCGCGAATCGTCGCGGCGCGGGCGCGATAAACCTCGGGAACCGGGCCGAGCATCGCCGTTTCGATCAGTTCCGAAAAGCCGGCAATGGCATTAGTAGGCGTGCGCAATTCATGCACCAGCCGCCGCAACCCCTCGATGCCGCCGGAATCCGCCGCGCGACGGCCGATCGCCCCTTCGTCGACGCGGGGGCGCCGTGCCGCGCCACGGAAGCCGACGAAGCGACCACTCGCGCTGTCGAACATCGGCACGCCGGAAATGCGCCATTCGCCCGCCAACGCAGAGCGGCCGCCGATGGTGAGCCGCGCGTCGTTGAACGCGGTGCGGTGACGGAACGCCCCGCTCGCCACGCCATCGACCTGCGGTTGCCCGTCCGCGCCGGGCAGAAGAAAGCCTATTCCGATCACTGCTGCGCGCGGCGCCGCATCGACCCAGCGAATCACGCCAGCCGAATCGCTTTCGAAGCTGAAACGGTCGACGTTCGTTTCCGACTCTTCATCGGAAGCCACCCGTGCACCCAGCGGCTGATCGCGGTGCAACTCGCGGAATGCCGCGATCCGGTCGACCAGCGCCGCGATCTCGAATCCGCCACCCGGCGCAGCCGCCGGCTCGAGTTCGAGCACATCGAGGGGTGAATCCGACGCGAGTGCAATCGCCGGCGACTCGATCGACGCCTCCGATATCAGCACTGACGCCGGCTCGTGCTCCGCCGTGCGCTGCCCCGCGTCATAACCGAGCGCAAAATCCGCCGCACCGAAGCTTTCGAGCGCGCGATCGACGTGCGGGCCAAGGTCATTGCGATGGCGCAACACGGCGCGGCCCGTCGGGCCAAGCGTGGGCAGCAGCGCGCGCCATTCGGCATCTTCAAGCCGCACCGCGCGCAACACGGGCGCCGCGACGGACTGCTCGTCCTCGGCAAAAACCGCGACCAGCCCTGCCGAGGGGGCTGCCAGTGCGAGCGAACGGGCCGTTGCCGCGCGGGTTGGCACCGGCACGCGTTCCCGCAATTCACGCAGGCGATCGAGCACTTCGGGCGTTTCCTCGATTCGTCCGCGCGCGAGCAGGTCTGCGATCTGCCGAAAAGCGGCCTGCGCGCCAAACGAGGTGGACGCATCAGCGGCAAGAACGGTTTTCAGGCTATCGTCGAATCGCAAGGGTATCATCCTATCCGGCACGCGAGCGTATTCGCGGCTGGAAACCATCTGATTAATCCTCATCCGGCCCGGGTGAAACCTCGGATTTTGGCACGTAGCAATGTGGGACAATTGCGTTTGCGCGCAATTTTCCTATGGATACGTCAACCAAATCGCCATGAATGTGCGTGGCGATAGCCGGAGAAAGAAGTGCTCGACCGGATCGACAGGCAGATTCTGGCATATCTTCAGGAAGACGGACGCATGACCAACGTTGAGTTGGCCGATCGCGTCGGTCTCACCGCGCCGCCGTGCCTGCGGCGCGTTCGCGCGTTGGAGCAGGCCGGGGTGATCCGCGGCTATCACGCCGAATGTGATTCCGCGCAATTGGGGTTCCCGATCACCGTCTTCGCGATGGTGAGCTTGAGGAGCCAGGCGGAAGCGGATCTCACCGCCTTTGAAACGCATGTCGCGGCCCTCCCTGAGGTGCGCGAATGCCATATGCTGAATGGTGAGATCGATTTCGTGCTGAAGATCGTCGCGACCGATCTTGAGAGCTTTCAGCGCTTTCTGACGACCCACCTCACCACGGCTCCCAACGTGACCAGCGTCAAATCGTCGCTGACGATTCGCAGCGCGAAAGCGGCCTCGGGCGTGCCGATCCTCGAATAACCGGCGATCGAAGCCGGATACAAAAAAGGGCGGCCTGATCGGCCGCCCTTTTCGTTATGCGCTGACGAGAAAGATCAGGCAGTCGGCGTCGCCAGTGCGGTCAGCCAGAACGAGGCGATGTCGGCACGCGGAGCGCCCTTCACCAGCTCGAACGCGGCCTTGGCACCGGCGGCGTCGCCCGAATTGGCAAGCGCGATACCAAGATGCGTGTTGACCGCATCCGCATCGACGCCGCCCTTCTGCAGCGCCACCTTATAGAGCTCGATCGCCTTGGCATAATTGCCCGCGCCAAGATGCGCGTCCGCCGTGCCGGCCGCGAGCTTGCCGTTGGCGGCAGCTTTGGCCTTCGCATCGAGCGGATCAAGCGAACCTTCGTTGGCGATCGACTGCTTGGCGACGCGATACAGATCGTTCGCAGTAACCGAATCCGCCGGCAGCTTGCCCGCTGCACGGCCCTCGTCGATCACTGCCTTGCCCTCGTTCGGCAGGCCCAGATCGATCGCATATTGCGCGTAGATCTCGTAATCGAACTGATCCGCCATCGCCTTCTTCGCGCGCAACAGGCGGAACAGATCGACCTTCTGCGCCTTATCGAGCGTGACCGCGCTACCCTGCTGGATGCCATAGACGAACACGATGTCGCGCCAGTTCTTCGCCGTCGGATAGACGGTGATGTAACGCTTCATCCAGCCGATCGAATCCGGAATCATCCGCTTTTGCAGCGTCTTGGCCATCGCATAGCGATAGAGCTGCTCATCAGGCTTCTGGCCCGCGGCGATCTGCGCGGCCATCGCCTTTTCGAGATCGGCCGAACCACCGGCGATATCGCCAGCCTCCATCTTGATCTTCACCATCTGCAACGGAAGGTTGGGATCGGTGTAGCCGAGCTGCTGAGCGCGCTGGAAGAAGGTCAGCGCCTCCTGCGGCTGCTTCGCGTTGGCGGCGATGATGCCGCGCTGATAGTTGAAGCGCGCCTGATCGGTCTGCGGCGTACGCGGATTGGCGATCAGCGCGTCGAGCGGGCCCTTGATCTGATTGTCATCGATCTGACCGTTCGGCGCCTTGCCGACTGCGAGCTGAAGCTGGAACACCGAGGCGATGTATTTGTCGTCATCGCTCTTCGCGCCCGCCAAAACCTGCTGCACCAGCGGCTCGGCAGTGGCGTAATCCTTCGCCTGCAGCGCGGCCTGCGCCTTTGCCGCGATCGGCTGGACGTCCTTGCTGAGTTTCAGCGGCGCAGCCTTGGGCTCCTCCGCCTTCTTTTCCTTGGCGGATGCCGGCGTCACGAGCGCGATGCTGCCAACGCCGGTTAGGAGGGCGGCGGCGATCGCGGCCCGGTACATGCTCTTCATCGCGTTATTCTCTCCATTCTGGAAGGCGCCGCGGGCGCCTCTGCGCCGCTCTACCTTCCTGCCCCTGCAGGTTCAAGAAACCCGACGGCCCTGACCGCATTCCACTGAACATGGATTGAACGGATCGGGTTCCCCCGATAGGCCCAACTACCATGATCGCCGTGATTTCGCCCGCCAAGACATTGGACTATCAGTCTCCCCTCCCCGCCTTGAAAACCAGCGAACCACGCTTCGCGAGCGAGGCGGCGGTACTGGCGAAGGCGGCCGCGAAGATGTCGCGGAAGCGGCTTGGCGAGCTGATGCACATTTCCGACAAGCTCGCCGCGCTGAACGCCGAGCGTTTCCGCACTTTCGACGATTTGCCGGAACGCGCGGCGATCCGCGCCTTTGCCGGGGACGTGTATACCGGGCTGGAGGCGGCGACGCTGGATGAGGCCGCGCTCGATTTCGCGCAGGATCATCTGCGCATGCTCTCCGGTCTGTATGGCCTGTTGCGTCCGCTCGATCGGATGCGCCCCTATCGGCTGGAGATGGGCACCCGCTGGGCTCCCCGCCGCAAGAAACTGACCGACTGGTGGGGCAAGCGTATCGCCGATACACTGGCGGACGATGTCGCCGAAGAGGGTTCGGGTGTGGTGCTCAACCTCGCCAGCCAAGAATATTGGGCAGCGGTGGATGGGCTGCTGCCGCGCGATATCCGCGTCATCGCCGTCGACTTTCGAGAGACTGACGGCCGCTTCATCAGCTTCCACGCCAAGAAGGCACGCGGCATGATGGCACGCTGGATGGCGGAGCATCGCATCACGGACGCCGATGCGATGCGCGGGTTCGACAGCGATGGCTACGCCTTTGACACCCAGGCCAGCGACGGTGATCGCTGGACGTTCGCCCGGCAATGAGCGCGGTCATCATCGGGGCGTCGGGTGGCATTGGCGCCGCGCTGGCCGAAGCACTGGAAGAGGAAGGCGAAACGGTCCTGCGCCTGTCCCGCCCGGAAATCGATCTGACGGACGAGGCGAGCATCGCCGCCGCTGCCGCGCGGGCCGGCGCGCCGGAGCTGGTGATCGTCGCCACCGGCATCTTGCACGATAGCGAGCGCGGGCCGGAAAAGGCATTGAGCGACCTCGATCCGGCATGGCTCGCTCGACAATATGCGATCAACACGATCGGGCCGGCGCTGATCGCGAAGCATTTTCTGCCGATCATGCCCAGATCAGGCCGCAGCATATTCGCCGCGCTTTCGGCGCGCGTCGGCAGCATCGGCGACAACCGGCTGGGTGGCTGGTACGGCTATCGCGCGTCGAAAGCCGCGTTGAACCAGTTCATCCGCACGCTCGCGATCGAGGACAAACGGCGCAACGATCGTGGGATCGTGGTGGCGCTGCATCCCGGCACCGTCGACACGAAGTTGTCGAAGCCCTTCCAGCAATCCGGCCGCGATCTGTTCGCGCCGGGGCGTGCTGCAGTGCAGTTACTGGATGTTATCGACGGCTTCACGCCAAAAGACAGCGGGCGGTTATTCTCGTGGGATGGCACGGAAATCACTCCCTGACGGATATTTAATCTTCACGTCACGAGCCCGCGATCCTTTCTCGTGCATTACAACCTCCGACGCCGACAGACGTCGTTCTAAACGGAGTGATGCAATGATGAAGTCCGCGATCCTCGCCGCCATTTCCGCCGCCGCGCTCGCCTCTGGCGGAATGGCCTATGCACAGGCCCCGGCCGCGAAGGCGACCACGGCCGCGCACACCACGGTTGCGACCAAGACCACCACCGTCACCAAGCCGGCGATGGCAAGCAGCAACATGATGGCCGCCAAGACGACGCATGTCACCCGCAAGGCAACTTCGACGCCAGCGGGCCGCATGGTCACCACCAAGACCTCGACCGGCAAGACCGTCACTTACAATTGCTCGAAGGCAGGCAACGCCAACAAGAAGGCGTGCAAGTAACCGCCTGTTCCAAACTTCCGATCGGATGATCCGCAAGCGCCCATGCGAAACCCTCGCATGGGCGCTTTTCGCTGCTCGCCGGGCGACCGCTTCATTCTCGCGCGCGTGCGCGTGGGGTGGAAAGCGCGCGGCGGCTGGGCTAGGGTTCGTCATCGAAAAGACACAACCCGAAAGCACTGATTCTTGACCGACGAGACTCTCCTCGCCGAACCTTCGGACATTGCACGCATCTCCATCGTCGATGAGATGAAAACGAGCTACCTCGATTACGCGATGAGCGTGATCGTGGCGCGTGCGCTGCCCGATGTTCGCGACGGCCTGAAGCCTGTGCATCGCCGCATCCTCTTTTCCGCGAACGAGAGCGGATTCGTCTGGAACCGCCCGTATCGCAAATCGGCGCGCATCGTCGGTGACGTGATCGGTAAATATCACCCGCACGGCGACAGTGCGATCTACGATGCCCTTGCGCGTATGACGCAGGACTGGTCGATGCGCGCGCCGCTGATCGACGGTCAGGGCAACTTCGGCTCGATGGACCCCGATCCGCCCGCCGCGATGCGTTACACCGAGGCGCGCCTCGCCAAGATCGCGGATTATCTGCTCGACGATCTCGACAAGGATACGGTCGACTTCCAGCCGAACTATGACGGATCGGAAAGCGAGCCGCAGGTGCTGCCGGCGCGTTTCCCCAATCTGCTGGTCAACGGTGCGGGCGGCATCGCCGTCGGCATGGCCACCAACATCCCGCCGCATAATCTCGGCGAAGTGATCGACGCCTGTTTCGCCTATCTCGACAATGGCGCGATCACCACCGAGGAACTGATGGAGATCGTGCCGGGGCCGGATTTCCCGACCGGGGCGATCATCCTCGGCCGTTCCGGCGCGCGTTCGGCTTACGCCACGGGCCGCGGCTCGGTCATCGTGCGTTCGCGCCACATCATCGAGGAAGGCCGCGGCGACCGGCGCTCGATCGTGCTGACCGAAATTCCATACCAGCAGGGCAAGAACGCGCTGGTCGAGAAGATCGCGGAAGCCGCCAAGGACAAGCGCATCGAGGGCGTCAGCGATATTCGCGACGAATCGAATCGTCTTGGCGTGCGTGTCGTCATCGATCTGAAGCGCGACGCGACGCCAGAGGTGGTGCTGAACCAACTCTGGCGGCACACGCCCGCGCAATCGAGCTTCCCCGCCAACATGCTGGCGATTCGCGGCGGCCGGCCAGAGATGCTCGGCCTGCGCGACATCATCCAGTCGTTCATCCAGTTCCGCGAAATCGTCATCACGCGGCGCTCGAAGTTCGAGCTGGCCAAGGCGCGCGATCGTGCGCACATCTTGCTCGGCCTCGTCATCGCGGTCACCAATCTCGACGAGATGGTGCGGATCATCCGTGGCTCGGCCAGCCCGGCAGAGGCGCGCGCCGCATTGCTGGCGCGCGAATGGCCGATCGCGGAGATCGCGCCCTATATCCGGCTGGTCGAAGCGGTCGATGTCGAGGTTACCGGCGAAACCTATCGCCTGAGCGAAATCCAGGTCCGCGCGATTCTCGATCTGCGCCTGCATCGCCTCACCGCGCTGGGCCGTGACGAAATCGGCAATGAGCTGGAACAGCTCGCCGCCTCGATCGCGGAGCTGCTCGAAATCCTGGCCAACCGCGCCAAGCTCTATCAAGTGATGCGCGACGAGCTGACCGAAGTGCGCGCGCTTTTCGCTACACCGCGCCGCACCGAGATCGCCGCCGCCGCCGATGGGATCGAGGATGAGGATCTGATCGAGCGCGAGGACATGGTCGTCACCGTGACCATGCAGGGCTATATCAAGCGCACCCCGCTCGAGGCGTTCCGCGCGCAGGCGCGTGGCGGCAAAGGCCGCAGCGGCATGGCGACCAAGGATGAGGATGTCGTCACCGAGCTGTTCGTCACCTCGACGCACACGCCGGTGCTGTTCTTCTCCACGCGCGGCAAGGTCTATCGCATGAAGGTCTGGCGGTTGCCCGAGGGTGGCCCTGCCACGCGCGGCCGGCCGATGGTCAACCTGCTGCCACTGGCGGAGGGCGAGACGATCTCCACCGTCCTGCCGCTGCCGGAGGACGAGGCCGAGTGGGGCAAGCTCCACGTCATGTTCGCCACCGCCAAGGGCAATGTGCGGCGCAACAGCATGGATGCCTTCACCAACGTGCCGTCGAACGGCAAGATCGCGATGAAGTTCGAGGGTGAGGACGAGGACGACCGCCTGATCGGCGTCGGCCTGCTCGACGAGCGCAGCGACGTGCTGCTGGCGACGCGCCAGGGCAAGGCGATCCGCTTCTCCGGAGACGAGGTGCGCGAATTCCAGAGCCGCGCGTCAACCGGTGTGCGCGGGATGCGGCTTGCGGCGGGCGACGAGGTGATCTCGCTGTCGATCCTCCACAAGGTCGGCATGCGCGATCAGGACGAGCGCGACGATTATCTGCGCCACGCCCCGTGGAAGGCCGAGGATCCCGATCGCAGCCCGCGCGTGATGGACGAGGAACGCTTCGCGCATCTGGCGGAGCAGGAAGAGTTCATCCTCACGATCTGTGCCAACGGCTATGGCAAGCTCTCGTCGGCATATGAATATCGCCGCACGGGGCGTGGTGGTCAGGGCATCACCAATATCGACAATATCGCGCGCAACGGCCTCGTCGTCGCGAGCTTCCCGGCGACCAAGGCGCAGCAGCTGATGCTCGTCACCGATCAGGCGAAGATGATCCGCATTCCGCTTGGCGATCTGCGTGTGATCGGGCGCGGCTCGGCAGGCGTGCGGTTGTTCAACGTGGCGAATGACGAGCATGTCGTCTCCGCCGCGCGAATCGAGGAAAGCGAAGAGGACGATACCGCCATGGACGAGACGGTCGAGGGCGAGGCTCCCGCCGCCGAAGGTTCGGGCGCCCCGGAATGAGCGATCGGCCGACCGTCGCGTATAAGGTGCTGACCGCCGATCAGATGGCGGCACTGGAGCGCGACGGCAGCTTCGCGGGCGCGCCGGTGGATATCGCCGATGGCTATGTCCACCTGTCCACCGCCGCGCAGTTGACCGAGACGGTGGACAAGCATTTCGCCGGGCAGCGCGATCTGCATGTCGTTGCGGTCGATCTCACGTCATTCGGGGCGAGCCTGAAGTGGGAAGCGTCACGCGGCGGCCAGCTCTTCCCGCATCTCTATGAGCCTCTGCTGCTAGAAACGGTGATCGCTTATGGTCCGCTGGAGCGCGACGCCGATGGCGGCGTGAAACTGCCAGTCGCGGGCTGATCGCCTAAAACGGCCTGTGGACCACAGCCGAGCGACTAACACGGCGAGCACTCACATCATCGGAGCAATCGCCTGCGTCACCCCGCGTCGACGATCGTCAGCAGGAAGCCATCCCATTTCTTGCCCCCGACCGTCTGGATCGCCGTGGCGGTGAGGCGCGGTTCGCTGGCCACATAATCGAACAGCGCGCGCGTGCCGGTGATGCGGGAATCGTTGCTCGTGGCATCGAGCACCCCGCCCTCGCGGATCACATTGTCGACGACGATCACCGTGCCGGGCCGCGAAAGCCGGATCGCCTCACGCATATAAGCGACGTTATTTTCCTTGTCGGCGTCGATGAAAACCAGATCGAACGGACCTTCCAGCCGCGCCAGCGCAGCAAGCGCGGCCCCGGTGATCACCTCCACCCGGTCCCCGACGCCGGCGGCGGCGAGGTTGTCGCGTGCAACCTCCGCATGGTGAGGATCGATCTCCAGCGTCACGATGCGCCCGCCCTCGCCCACAGCGCGCGCCAGCCAGATCGTCGAATAGCCACCGAGCGTCCCCACCTCCAGCACACGCCGCGCGCCACCGATCAGCGCGAGCAGCTGGAGCAACTTCCCCTGCGGTGGGGAAACGTCGATGTCGGGCAGTCCGCGCGCGGCATTGGCGGCAAGCGTAGCGGCAAGCGCGGCATCCTCACCCAGCAATTTGTCGACGATATATTTGTCGACATCGATCCAGCCTTGATCGGGTTCGTTCAGTCGTTCGACCATCACCGTTCCCTTCTTGCTTCAATCGGTCGGCGGCAATCGTCGCCCCTTGCGCTCAACATCCATATCCGCCGCGATCGCGAGCGAATCCGCATCGCCGAGTGCGCGCAATGCCGCCGCACGCGCAAGCAGGCGCGGGCGCCACTCCCGCTTCGGCGCTGTCGAAATGGCCGCATATTCGCGCACCGCCTTCACCCACAGGCCATCGGGCCCATCGACGTCTTCCGCGTCGCGAGAAAAGCTGCTGCGATAAGGTGTTAGTTCACCCTTCTCATCCCGCGTAAGAAACAGGACGAGGTGCATGCCGGGATCGACGAAATAACGGACGCAACCGCCGATGAGGGCATCGGGATTGGGTTCGCGTAATTGCCTGCGGTCGCTGCGATGCGGTCGAAATCCATGAGTCGAGCCATAGCTCGTACCTTTTAGCGCGATGCGCGGAGGAAGCTCCTCCCCCTTCAGCAAAGTCGTCGGGGTGGCGAATACGACGCTGTCGAAAACATCTTTGCCAGCCCGTTCGCCATCGACCGTCGCGATTACGATCGTATCTGCCCGGACCGCAAGCTCCAGATTGGTCGGCACCTTATAGCCCGACGCCATCGAGCAGGCCTCGGCGTTCGTAGCGGCAGCCAAAGCCATCGCGACAAAAACTGCCGCGACGGCCCTGATTGCCACCTACTTATTCCTCGCCCTTGTAGATGCGGACGAGTTTGTCGAGCATCGCCAGCGCCTCGCCGCGCTCGCGCTGGAAGGTGTTGCGCCCGATGATCGAGCCGTTGCCGCCACCGTCGCGAATGTCGCGCGCGTCCTGATAGACCGCGTCCGCACCCTTCGCCGCGCCGCCCGAGAACACCACGATGCGCCGGCCCGCAAAGCTCGACTGGACGACATGCGCGACGCGCTTCGCCTGCGTCGACCAGTCACCGCCCTCATAGATCTTCTTGGCCTCGGGCTGCTCGATATGATCGCTCGGCAGCTTCACCTTGATGATGTGCGCGCCGAGCAACGCCGCCATGTGCGCGGCATAAGCGCCGACATCGAGCGCCAACTCGCCCTCCTTCGAGAGATTGCCGCCACGCGGATAGGACCAGATGACGGTGGCGATGCCAACCGACTTCGCCTGCGCGGAAAGCTCGCGAATCTCTTCCATCTGCTCGAACACATGGTCCGAACCCGGATAGATGGTGAAGCCGATCGCGGCGCAGCCGAGCCGCAGTGCGTCGTCCACGCCCGCCGTCACCGCCTGATCGATGCTGGTCGCCCAGCTGTTCGAGCTGTTGCACTTCAGGATCGTCGGCACCTGCCCGGCGAAGGTCTCTGCGCCAGCTTCCAGCATGCCGAGCGGCGCGGCATAAGCCGAAAGCCCCGCGTCGATCGCGAGCTGATAGTGGTAATGCGGATCATAGGCGGGCGGATTGATCGCGAAGCTGCGCGCGGGGCCGTGCTCGAAGCCCTGATCCACCGGCAGGATGATCAGCTTCCCGGTGCCGCCCAGCCGCCCGTGCATCAGGATGCGGGCGAGGTTCGCCTTGGTGGCGGGAGAATCGGATTCATACTTGTCGAGAATGGCCTTGACCGTCGGCGTCATCGCATACCCCTGAATGTAACAAACAAGTTCCGAGCCTGTTAGCCGGGGGTTCGACCGCGCGCCAGTGGGATTGACTATCCGTCCGTCGCTGCGCTTCCTGCACGGGGATATCGAGGGGACGGTAATATGCGGCGCGCGTTCAGTGGCTTGCTGATGGCGGCGATGCTGATCGCGCCCTCGCAAATCGCCCATGCGCAAAAAGCACCCCATGTCGGAGAGGTCGCGCCCGATTTCGAGCTGACCCTGTTCGAAGGTCAGAAGGGAGAGAAGATCAAGCTGTCCGAGCTGCGCGGCAAGGTCGTCGTGCTCAATTTCTGGGCGACATGGTGCGTGCCGTGCCGCACCGAACTGCCGACGCTTGATGCTTATTATCAGGTCACCCAGAAATACGGCCTGCGCGTTTTCGCCGTGACGACCGAGGATTCATTGCCGCTCTACAAGCTGAAGCCGGTGTTCGCGAAGCTCTCGATTCCGGCGGTGCGGCGGATCAAGGGGCCATATGGCGTCATGACCGGGGTGCCGACCAACTATGTGATCGATCGCTCCGGGGTGGTGCGTTACGCCAAGGCCGGCGCGCTCGATCTCGACACGCTCAACGAGATCATCATCCCGCTGCTGAACGAGCACCCATCCTGAATCAGCGCGTCAGCGCCTTCACGCCGGGCAGCTCCTTGCCCTCCATCCATTCGAGGAATGCGCCCCCGGCGGTGGAGACGAAGGTGAAGGCATCGGCCACACCCGCATGGTTGAGCGCGGCGACGGTATCGCCACCGCCAGCCACCGATACGAGGCTGCCGTCCTGCGTCAGCGCCGCCGCCGTCCGCGCCAGCGCCACCGTAGCGGCATCGAACGGCGCGGTTTCGAACGCGCCGAGCGGGCCGTTCCATACGAGCGTGCGGCAATTCTTGAGCACATCGCCCAATGCCTCCACCGCTGCCGGGCCGACATCGAGGATCATCTCGTCGGCCGCGACCTCATGGACGTTGATTGTCCGCGTCGGCGGATTGGGGCGGAATTCCTTCGCCACCACCACGTCATAGGGCAGATGGACAGTGCAGCCGGCGCGATCCGCCGCCTCGAGAATTTCGTCAGCAGTCCCCGTAAGGTCATGCTCGCACAGGCTTTTGCCGACATTCACGCCACGCGCGGCGAGGAACGTGTTGGCCATGCCGCCGCCGATAATCAGGTGATCGACCTTGGCCACCAGATGCTTCAGCACGTCGAGCTTGGTCGAAACCTTCGCCCCGCCCACAACCGCAGCCACCGGATGTTCGGGGTTGCCCAGCGCCTTCTCCAGAGCGTCCAGCTCGGCCTCCATCGCGCGACCGGCGTGAGCGGGAAGAACCTGCGCCACCCCCACCGTAGAGGCATGGGCGCGATGTGCGGCGGAGAAAGCGTCGTTGACGTAAAGATCGCCAAGCGCGGCAATACGATCAATCACTTCGCGTTCGTTCTTCTCTTCCCCTGAGAAGAAGCGCGTATTCTCCAGCACCGCGATATCGCCCGGCTGAAGCGCGGCGATCGCCTGCTCGGCGCCGTCCCAATCGATGAAATGCACCGGCCGGCCCAGCACCTGGGAATAGGGCTCGACGATCATCGCGAGCGACATGTCCGGATTGGGCTGCCCTTTGGGCCGCCCGAAATGCGCCAGCACCAGCACGACCGCGCCCTTGTCAGCCAGCTCGGCCACTGTCGCTACGGTGGCGCGCAAGCGCGTATCGTCGCTCACCCGGCCATCGGCGAGCGGGACGTTCAGATCCTCGCGGACGAGGACACGCTTGCCATGGATATCCCCGATATCATCGAGCGTACGGAATGGCTTTTGCATGTTTCTTCAGTCCTGATCTGAACGTGGCACTGGGTGGTTGCGCAGGATGCGCCGGCGGATCGCCGGCGCACCCCGCAGCAGCTCAGCCGAGCCGCGCCATCGCGGTGGCGGTATCGACCATGCGGTTCGAGAAGCCCCATTCATTGTCATACCAGCTGACAACGCGCACCAGCTTGCCGTCCAGCACCGCCGTCTCCAGGCTGTCGACGGTCGAGGATGCCGGGGTGTGCATCAGATCGATCGAGACGAGCGGCTCATCGGTATAGTCGAGGATGCCCTTCAGGCGCCCGCTCTCCGATGCGGCCTTGAGGATCTGGTTGACCTCTTCCTTCGTGGTGTCGCGCTTCGGCGTGAAGGTCAGGTCGATCAGGCTGACATCCGGGGTCGGCACGCGGATCGCCGATCCGTCGAGCTTACCCTTCAGCTCCGGCAGCACTTCGCCCACCGCACGCGCGGCGCCGGTGGTGGTGGGGATCATCGACATGCCGGCGGCGCGCGCACGGCGCAGATCGGGGTGGATCTGGTCGAGGATCTTCTGATCGTTGGTGTAAGCGTGGACGGTGGTCATCAGCCCGCGCTCGATGCCGAGCGCGTCGTTGAGGACCTTCGCGACGGGCGCGAGGCAGTTGGTGGTGCACGATGCGTTCGACACGATCGTGTGGCCGGCCTCCAGCTTGTCATCGTTGACGCCGAACACGACGGTCAGATCGACGCCTTTGCCCGGTGCGGAGATCAGCACCTTCTTTGCACCGGCGTCGATATGCTTCTGGCATGCCTCGCGATCAGTGAAGAAGCCGGTGCATTCCAGCACCAGCTCGACGCCCAGTTCCTTGTGCGGCAGGTTCGCGGGATCGCGCTCGGCGGTCACGCGGATGCGCTTGCCGTCGATTACCAGGTCCTGGCCCTCGGCGGTAACCGTGCCCGGCCAGCGGCCATGAACGCTGTCACGCGCGAACAGCCATGCGTTCGATTTGGCGTCAGCGAGATCGTTGATCGCGACCAGTTCGAGGTCCCCGCCCCGCTCCAGCATCGCGCGCGCTACCAGGCGGCCGATGCGCCCGAAACCATTGATCGCAACCTTGGTCATAAGTCCTCTTATCCTCCGGAGACCCATGGTGGGCGGTCCCGATCCGCTGGAATGCGGCCAAACCCCCGTCGCGGGTGCCTTTGCGCGACGGATGCGGCGCGCGTCAACCGCGCAACGGACCAGCGACTGCGGGCTTGTCCCGAAACCGCCATCTTCCTATCCTCGCGCCATGACAGACACCTCGCCGTTGCAACGGATCGAGGCGGCGGTCGCGCGGATCGAAGCCGCCGTCGTCGCCCAGCGCCAGGAAAGCGATTCGCTCGCGCGCCGCCACGCCAAATTGCGTGAAGCGATGGCGACGGCTGTGGACGCGCTGGACGACATCATCTCGCGAGAGGATCGCTGATGGCTACCGTAACGCTGGAGATCGGCGAAAATCGCTGGCCGGTCGCATGCAAGGACGGCGAAGAGGAGCGACTCGAGCAACTGGGTTCGATGATCGCGGATCGCTGGGCCGATGCGCAGCGCGCGTCCGGCAATGCCGGCACGGCGCAGGCGCTGCTGCTCGCCGCGCTGATGCTGGCGGATGATCTGGCCGACGCGAAAGCCGCCGCCCGCGCGCCCGGCGAGACGGCGGCGCTCGACGCGCTGGCCGAAAGGCTCGAATCGCTCGCGACAAGCCTTGAGAAAAATACGGCAAGCGCCTAGATTCACTGGCGGCGGGTTCTGCCCGGTACGAGCCTTCATTATCCCTGAGGCTATTCATCATCCATGGGGGCTGTCCCTGCGCAGATCCTGGTCTGACGTACATGGTCCCCACCTGACGTAACGGGCGTCAGAGGATATTCCGGCATACGGCCATGGCGGTCCCGCCACCCTTCATGACTGACCGGACATGATCGACGAACACGATAAGCGAACGATCCGCGCCGCAGCGCGCGTGGCCCGCAGGGGCTTCGTCGCGATGCACGGCGCGACGGTGCCGTGTCCGGCCGAATTCCGCGCATTGCTGTCACATGGTCTGACAGTCGCCAGTTACATGCCGATCGGCAGCGAGGCCGATCCGGCGCAGCTCGCCCGCGCGGCAGTGGAAGCCGGGTGCGTAATCGCATTGCCGCATGTCATCGACCGCGCGACGCCGATCCGCTTCCTCGCCTGGGATACCGAGGCGGCCTTGGCAGCGGGTCCGTTCGGCCTGTCCCAACCACACCAACACGCCGCCGAACTGGCGCCCGACATCATCCTCACCCCGCTCCTCGCCTTCACGCGCTCGCTCGACCGACTCGGGCAAGGTGCGGGGCATTACGACCGGGCCTTCGCGCGTTTTCCCGATGCGTGGCGGATCGGGGTTGCGCTTTCCGCGCAGGAGGTGAAGGCGCTGCCGGTCGATCCGTGGGACATGCCGCTCCATGCGATCGCAACCGAAAAGGAATGGATCACCTCATGACGCCAAGCTGGCGCAAACCGGCGGGAATGCTCATCATTCTCGCGCTCATCGCGATTTGGTGCGTCGCGGTCGTCAGCCTGTCCGGCATCGTCGGGCAATGGCATTGGGCGTTGCAGCTCATATTCTATGTCTTCACCGGCATTGTCTGGATCACGCCGCTGAAGCCGCTGCTGCGCTGGATGGAAACCGGCCGCTGGCGTTGATGTTCTTATTTTGTTCTGGTAAAGTCAGGCCATGGATCAGGCCCGGCCGCAATCCCGAACCAAGCCGCGCGCGGTGCGCGGCGCGACGCGCAACGACGAAAGCCGTCGCTTCAACCTGCCGCAGACCGAGGCCGATGGCGACTGGCTCGACGAGCGCGAACTGATCGACGGCGAACCGCCAGCACTGCGCACCACCATCACCGTCGAGCGGCCGAAAACGATCATCAGCCGCAACGCCTCCCCCGATCTTCCGTTCGATCGCTCGATCAATCCGTATCGCGGCTGCGAACATGGCTGCATCTATTGCTTCGCCAGGCCGACGCACGCTTATCACGATCTGTCGCCCGGTCTCGATTTCGAGACGAAGCTGTTCGCGAAGCCCGATGCGGCGGCATTGCTGCGCGCGGAACTCGGCAAACGCGGCTACATCTGCCAGCCGATCGCAATGGGGACGAACACCGATCCCTATCAGCCGATCGAGCGCGAATGGCGCATCACCCGGAGCATTATCGAGGTGCTGGCGGAATGTGATCACCCGCTGCTCATCACCACCAAATCGGATCGCGTGGTGCGCGATCTCGATCTGCTCGCGCCGATGGCCGCAAAGGGGCTGGTAGCGGTGGCGGTCTCCGTCACATCGCTTCGCCCGCGCATCGCGATGACGATCGAGCCGCGCGCCCCACATCCAGAACGTCGACTCGCGGCGGTGCGCAAGCTCGCGGACGCGGGCGTGCCTGTTTACGTCAACATGGCCCCGGTGATTCCCGCGATAACCGACGACGAGGTGGAGGCGATCGTCGCGCGCGCTGCAGAGGCCGGCGCGCGCGGTGTCTCGTTCATCCCGGTGCGTCTGCCGTGGGAGGTCGCGCCGCTGTTCCGCGCTTGGCTTGACGAGCATTTCCCGGATCGCGCGGGCAAGGTGATGTCGATCATCCAGTCGATGCGCGGCGGTGGCAAGGACAATGACCCCGGCTTTTTCAGCCGGATGCGCGGGCAAGGACCGTGGGGCGATCTGCTGCGCACCCGGTTCCTGATCGCGCGCCGCCGCGCCGATATCGATCGCAATGGCGAGAAGATGCAACTTCGCACCGATCTGTTCCGGCCGCCACGCGGGCCGCAGGGGGAGTTGTTCTAGGCTCGATCGACCTCCGCGGGGATCGGTCAGCCCGGCCGGGTCGCAAGGATATTGTCACCGGAACTGCTGCCGGGCACCGATCGCGCGGCGGCTCCGATCCCCGGCAACCCCCATCACGCCCCTCAAATTCCTCCTCGGGGCTGGACCCTCCGCGCGAGCCGGGCGTAGGATCATCGGCAAAGGAGCATTGCCATGACCACCACGATCGACCGCCGCACCGACTGGACCGCCATCGGCGCGGGGGAACTCGCGGACGTCATCGCGCTGCGCCGCGCGATCCATGCCGAGCCGGAAATCGGCAACCACTGCCCGCGCACCACGGAGAAGCTGAAGGCCGCGCTCGCAGGCCTGCCGCTTGAGATTCATGACAGCACCTCCACCACCGGGTTCGTCGCGATCCTGCGTGGCGGCCGCGCCGGCGAAGGCAGCAACACGCGCACCGTATTGCTGCGCGGCGACATGGACGCATTGCCGATGTCGGAGGAAACCGGGCTCGATTTCGCCTCCACCATCCCCGGCGCGATGCACGCCTGCGGCCATGACGCGCACAGCGCGATGCTGGCGGGTGCGGCCAAGGCGTTGTGCGCGCGCAAGGACGAGCTTGGCGGCACCGTCGTCTTCATGTTCCAGCCCGGCGAAGAGGGGCACCATGGCGCGCGCTGCATGATCGAGGACGGGCTGCTCGATATCGCGCGGCCCGATGCGGCCTTTGCGCTGCATATCTCGCCCAATGCCCCCGCGGGTGTGTTCGTCGGGCGCGAAGGCCCGCTCCTCGCCTCCACCGACACGGTTCATGCCACGATTCGCGGCAAGGGCGGCCATGCCGCGATGCCGCACGATTGCCTCGATCCGATCCCGGTGGCGTGCGAGATCGTCGGCGCGATCCAGACGTTCATCGCGCGCCGCGTCCCCGTATCCGATCCGGCGGTGCTGACGATCACCCAGATCCACGCCGGCTCGTCGCACAACATCATCCCCGACGATGTGAAACTGATGGGCACGCTGCGCACGCTGTCCGAATCGACGCGGGAGACGATGCGCGCCGCCTTCCGCCGCATCGCGGCGGACGTGGCGGCCGCACACGGCTGCACCGCCGAGGTGGAGATCGACGAAGGCTATCCCGTCACGATGTGCGATCCGCGCGCGACCGGGCTGGTGCGCACCCTCGCCGGTGAAATCTCGGGCGAGCGCGGCTGGTCCGAAATGCCCACGCCGATGATGGGGGGCGAGGATTTCTCCTATGTGCTGCGCGAGGTGCCGGGGGCGATGGCCTTCATCGGCGTCGCGCCCGACGGCAGCGATCCGCGCACCAATCCGCCGCTCCACAACACCAAGATGACGATCGAGGAAACGACGATGGCAAAGGGCGTGGCGATGCATTGCGCGGCCGCCGAACGCTATCTCGCCAACGGGTTCGACTGAGCCTCCACCGCTGACGTACAGGATTGCGATCGCCGGCTGCGGGCCGGCCGGGCTTGCCGCTGCGCTGTTGCTGGCGCGCGACGGGCATCGCCCTACCATCTTCGAGCGGTTCGAAACGCCGCAGCCGGTCGGCTCCGGGCTGATGCTCCAGCCGGTCGGGCTGGCGGTGCTTGGCGAACTTGGGCTGGCCGACACGCTGATAACACGCGGCGCCCGGATCGACCGGTTGTTCGGTCGCGCGGGACGCAGCGTGGTGCTCGACGTGCGCTATGGCGCACTCGGGCGGCGCGCGGGCTTCGGCGTCGGCATCCACCGCGCGAGCCTGTTCGCGACGTTGCATGACGCGGCCAGCGCGGCCGGCATCCCGATCGAAGCCGGCCGCGCCATCTCCGCATCTCGCCATGATCGCGACGGTCGGCGCCTGATCTTCGCGGATGGCGGCGATAGCGCGCCGTTCGATCTTGTGATCGACGCGCTCGGCAGCCGTTCGGCGCTCGCCCCGCCCAGCAATGGCGCGCTCACTTATGGCGCGTTGTGGGCGAGCCTCGACTGGCCGGGCACGCCGTTCGACACGTGCGCGCTCGAACAACGCTATTACCGTGCGAGCCGCATGACGGGCGTGCTGCCGATCGGCATTCCGCCGGGCGCGGCGAGCGAGAAAGCCGCCTTCTTCTGGTCGCTCCGCCGCGATCGGCTCGACGACTGGCGCGCGGCCGGCCTGACCGTGTGGAAGGAAGAGGTACGTGCGCTCTGGCCCGCGACCGAACCGCTGCTCGCGCAGATCACCGACGCGGAACAGCTTACTTTTGCGCAATACGCGCATCGCACTCTCGCAACGCCGGCCGAGCCCGCGCTTATCCACATCGGCGACGCCTGGCATTCGACCAGCCCGCAACTGGGTCAAGGCGTCAATATGGCATTGCTCGACGCATGGGCGGTGGCGAAGGCGCTGCGCGAGCGGGAGGAGATCGCCGACGCGCTGCCCCATGCGATCGCGCTGCGACGACGGCATGTCGCGCTCTATCAGGCGATGAGCCGGCTATTCACCCCAGTCTATCAATCCGACAGCCGGATGCTGCCGATGCTCCGCGACTGGCTGGTCGGCCCGCTCTCCCGCATCTGGCCCGCGACGCTGATTCAAGCCGCGATGGTCAGCGGACTGGCCGGCAACCCGCTTCCGGTTCTGGGACTGGACGCGCGCGACTAATCCGCCGCCGCCGCCGCAATCGCCAGCGTTCGCCGCGCATCATCGCGGTGGAGCAATTCCACCATCTTGCCCGCCACGCGGATCGCGCCCTTCCCCGCATTGGCGGGATCGTCGAACGCCGCGACCACATCGCGCGCCCACGCCACCTCATCCTCGCTCGGCGAGAAGACGGCATTCGCTGGCGCGATCTGCGAGGGGTGGATCAGCGTCTTGCCGTCGAAGCCCCATGCCAACCCCTGCCGGCATTCCGCCTCGATCCGCGCGGGATCGTCGATCGCGTTGCAAACGCCGTCCAGCGCAGCGATCCCCGCCATCCGCGCGCACAGCACGAGATTGCTCATCGCCGGGAGCAGCGGCGCACGGTCAACGCCAGGACGGCAACGCATTTCCTTGGCGAGATCGTTCGGCCCGAGCACCAGCGCGGCCAGCCCGGTTTCCGCCGCCACCGCGACGATCGCGGGCAGGTCGACGATCCCCCGGCACGTCTCGATCATCGCCCATAACGCGGGCCCTGCGCCCAGCGCGGCGCGCGCCTCGCGCAGCGTTTCGGGCGACGAGACCTTGGGCAGCAGCACCGCGTCAGGGCGCACGCTGGCGATTGCCGCGAGATCTCCAGCGCCCCATTCGCTATCGAGGCCGTTCGCGCGCACCACCAGTTCGCGCCGGCCAAAGCCGTTGTCGCGCACCGCCGCAACCGCTTGTTCGCGCGCGATTTCCTTCTGGTCGGGTGAGACCGCATCCTCCAGATCGAGAATCACCACGTCGCAATCCAGCCCGCGCGCCTTCTCGATCGCCCGTGCATTGGATGCGGGCATGAACAGCGCGCTGCGCCTTGGTCGAATCAAAGTTTTGCCTCCACAGCATCATGAAACTGGCGGATGCCCGCCTCCAGCGAACCCAGCGTCACACGCTCGATTGCGCCGGACTCCAGGCCCTCCTGCCCCAAAGCGGCGGCGCGGAAATCCTCGCTGCCGAACACGCCGCCATCGAGCAGCGCCCAGCTTTTTTCCCAATGCCGCAGCGCCTTTTCGGTCGCGGGCGGCTCTGGAATCAACATGAAATCCTCCACCAGCACCCGATCGTGCGCCTGTGGCATCATCACCATCAGGTTCACATAATCGGGGCTGACGATCAGCACTGTGCCGGGGAACATCTGATAGGTATAGGTGATCGCGGAGCGCAACGTCGGCCAGTCGCCGGCGCGCACCGCCGCCTCCTCCACATCGCGGCCAACGGCGGAGCGCTGGTGCGGGCCGATCGTGTCTGCGGTCGATACGCCGTCCTTGAAGAACGGGCCGATCGTGTTCGCGTGGAGCCGCAGCACGTGATAGCTCTCAAGGAACGCATCCATGATGAGCTTCCAGTTCGCCGGCACATCATGCGTCCGCCGCTTGAACAGATGCAGCCCGGCAAGCCCGAAGGCATCGAAATCATGCCCCAGCGCATCGGCCTCGGCGAAATCCGCAGCTTCGTCGAACGAGAACCAGATCAGGCCGCCAGCTTCACGCGTCGGCAGGCGTTTCAGGCCATATTCGTCCTTGTCGAGCCCCGGAAATGCGTCCGTACGTGGCAGGCCGGTCAGCCGCCCGTCGAGCGCATAGGTCCAGGCGTGATACGGGCAGACCAGCCGCGACCCGCACACCACCTCCTCGCCCTCCACCAGCCGCGTCCCGCGATGGCGGCACACGTTGAGGAAGACATGCGCCTCCCCCGCCTTGTCGCGCGTGATGAGCAGCGGCTTGCCGAAGCCGTCATGCGGCACCGCCATGTTCGGCTCCGGCAACAATGCGGATGGCGCGATCACCAATGGCACGCGGGAGAAAATGCGCGCCTGCTCCGCCATATGCCGCGCGGGATCGGTATAGGCCGCCGCGTCGACATAAGTGATGCGCGGGGCGCGGGCGGTGCCCCCATCGGCCAGCGCAGCCGCGAGCGCGAGTTGCCCGGGCGTTGGCTGGAGGCGGCCGGCTGGTGCGTTCATGGCTGTCCTCTCGATCTTTTCCGGCTAAGTGTCGCGAAACCGCGCGCGGGGAGCAAGGGCAAGCGATGAATATAGGCGTTGAGCGGACATGGGTCGATGGCGTGAAGCCCTATGCCGAAAAGGCCCCGCTCGCCGCGCTGGCGCTCGGCATCTCATCGGGCTTCCCCTATGCGATGATCGGCGCGACGCTTACCACCCGGCTGGCGCAGGACGGGATCGACAAGAAGACGGTCACCGCATTCAGCCTCGCCTTCCTCGTCTATAACCTCAAATTCCTGTGGGCCTGGGTGGTCGATGGCGTGCGGCTGCCGGTGATCGGGCGGCTGGGACAGCGCGTCTCATGGCTGCTTCTCGCGGGGGTGCTGGTGATCGCCGCGGTCGCCAACCTCGCCTTTGTCGATCCAAGAGCGGATATCGCCGCGACCGCGCTGGCGGCGATCCTCGTCGGGGCGGCGGGCGCCACGTTCGATATCGTGATCGATGCCTATCGCATCGAGATACTCGAGCCGCGCCAGCTCGGCGTCGGCGCGGGGATGAGCCAATATGGCTGGCGGATCGGTTCCGCCGGCGCGGGCGCGCTCGCGCTGGTGATCGCGGCGCGCGGCGGCTGGGAATATGCCTATCTCATCTGCGCCTGCTTCGCATTTCCCGCGATGCTCGCCGGATTGATCGTCGGCGAACCTGAGCGCCGACACGTGGTTGCGGAGCGCAAGGGGCTTTCTGCCGCGCTGGAGGCGATATGGCGGCCGTTCGTGCAATTCTTCGCGCGGCCCGGCGCGTTCGTGATCCTCGCCTTTATCCTGATCCACAAGATAGGCGACACGCTGGCGAACCTCACCTTCCGCCTGCTGTTCGACGATCTGAAATTCACCAATGACGAAATCGCCTTTTACGACGTGGGCCTGGGCTTCTGGGCCTATCTCGTCGGCATCTTCGTCGGCGGCATTCTTTATGCGCGGATGGGGCTGAAGCGCTCGGTGTTGCTCGCGCTCGTCCTGATGATGGTGTCGAACCTGAGCTTCGCCGGCCTTGCCGCCGCCGGTCATTCAAACCTCGGCATGGCGGGTGCGATCGGGTTCGAGAATTTCGCCAGCGGCTTCGGCGGGGTGGCGGTGGTCGCCTATTTCTCCGCGCTGTGCGATCTGCGCTTCACGGCGGCGCAATATGCGCTGATCTCGGCCGCCGCGAGCATCCTTGGCCGGATCGTGACCGGCACCACGGCCGGTGGGCTGATCGAGGCGATGGGCTATGTGAACTTCTATCTGTTCACCACCATCATCGCGCTGCCCGGCGTGCTGCTGTTCTGGTGGATGAGCCACACCGGCATGATCGATCGCTCGATCGGCAGCGCGGGCACCACCGGCGAAGGCGACGTGCGGGAGGAAGAAGCGCTCTAACCGCGCTATTTCAGATCGAAGTCCAGCGTGAACACCGCGCCGCCCTCGGCGGCGTCGCTGGCGCCGATCTTCACCCGCATCGCCTCCGCGAAGCTGCGTGCGATAGCGAGGCCGAGCCCACTGCCACCGCGACTGTCCGATCCGGTGCCGCGCGCGAAGGCATCGAACAGTGCCTCCGCCCCGCCCGGCGGCAGACCGGGCCCCTGATCTGCGATCGACAGCCGCACCCCTTGGGGTAAGCGGGCGCCGGCGATCGTCACCCGCCCCGCGCCATGCGTCGCGGCATTGGTCAGCAGATTGAGCAGGATATGATGCAGCAATCGCGGATCGGCCGGCACCAGCGGCAGATCGGGCGGCACGCGGAAATCGACCCGCGCGTCCGGCAGCAGATCGCGCACGTCATGCACCGCGCCGGCCACCGCGTCGGTCAGGTCGACCGGCTCGATCGCCGCCGCCAGTGTCCCGCTGTCGATCCGCACCATCTCGATCAGATTGGCGAGGAAACGCCTTAGCCGCGCCAGCTCCGCGCGCGCGATCACCACCGCTGGCTCGCCCGCATGATTTGCCGCGATCGCGTCGATCGCGGTGCTCACTGCCGTCAACGGCGTACGCAAATCGTGGCCGATCGAGGAAAGCAACGCGGAGCGCAGCCGATCGCGCTCCTCGATCACCTTCACCTCGCGCAACTGGTCCTCCAGCCGCAGCCGCTCATGCGCCAGCGCCGCCTGCCCCAGCAACGTCGAGAGCAGCGTCGCGCGCGTCGCCGGCACCGGCGGCCCGCCGTCGTTTCGCGCCAGTGCGACCACGGCGAGCGTGCCCAGCGTTGTGCGCAGCGGGTGGAACTGCCAGTCCGCCGCGTTGAGCGTGCCGGTGTCGCATCCGGTCACCTCGCCCCGGCTCCACGCCCATTCGGCCGCCGCGCGATCGACCGGGCTAAGGTTAGGCGTATCGGGTGGACAGGCGGAGACGATCGCCAGCTTGCCCTCCGGCTCGGCCAGCAAGAGCACCGACACGTCAAGCGTCCGCGCCAGCTCGTTGCACACCGTATCGCCAGTCGTCTGCCAGTCCGAACAGCGCGCCAGCGCCTGCCCGAACGCAGCCACCGCCGCATTCTCAATCGCACTGCGCGCGCCGATCGAGGCGCGCACGCGCAGCCGGTCGGCAAGGCTCGCGACGAACACCGCGATCGCCAGCAGCACGATCACGGTCAGCACGCTCTGCGGATCGGCGATCGTGAAGGTGTAGATCGGCGGGAGGAAGAAGAAATTATAGGCGAGCCCGGCGAGCGCTCCGGTCGCGATCCCAGGCCAGCGCCCGAACAATAGCGAGATCAGGATCACCGGCAGCAGATAGATGAGATCGATCGCCCCAGTGCCGATCACCGGCTCCACCACCGTCGCCAGCGCCGTGGTGGCCGCCACCGCCGCCACGCCCGCGCCCATCCCGCGCCAGTCGATCTGCCGCGACACCCGTTCCGGGCGAGTAGGCGGCGCGACCTCCGATGGAATGACATGCACCGCCAGCCCCTCGCTGTGGCGCAGCAATTGTTCGACCACCGATCCATGACGCAGCTCGAACCACCAGCTTCGCCGTGAGCGTCCGAGCACAAGCTGCGTCGCGCGCATCCCCTCGATATGCGTCGTCAGCCCCTCCATCACCGTTTCCGCCGGCACGCTGGCGATGGTGGCCCCAAGGCTCGCCGCGAGTTGCAGCGCCTCCGCTACACGGCGCCGGTCGTCCGCCCCGAACGCCGCCGAGCGCGGCGTTTCGATATGCGCCGCCTGCCATGGCGCGCGCAGCGCGTCCGCCAGGCGCTTGCCCGCGCGGACCAGCGCATCGCCGCCGGGAAGCTCGCTCACCGCCACCAGCACGCGCTCGCCGCCGGCGAAAGTGCCCGAGACGGCGTGCGCATCGAGGAAATCCACGAGGCTGCGGTCGACACTCTGCGCCGCACGACGCAGCGCCATCTCTCGCAGCGCGGAGAGGTTTTCCTTGGAAAAAAAGTGCCCCAGCGCGCGCGTCGCTTCGGCCGGGACATAAACCTTGCCCTCCTTCAGCCGCTCGATCAGCTCATCGGGCGGCAGATCGACCACCTCGATCTCCGCGCCTTCCAGTACGTGATCGGGCACCGTCTCGCGGATGCGCACCGCGGGTGAAGCTCGCCACCACATCGCCCAGGCTTTCGACATGCTGGATGTTGAGCGTGGTATGTACGTCGATCCCGGCGTCGAGCAGTTCCTGCACGTCCTGCCAGCGTTTGGCGTGCCGGCAGCCTTCGGCATTGGTGTGGGCCAGTTCGTCGACCAGTGCGAGGCGCGGCGCGCGCGCCAGCACCGCATCGAGATCCATCTCCTCCAGCACATGCCCCGCGATGCTCGATCCGCTGGCGCGGGATCACCGGCAGCGGCGCGACGAGCCGCTGGGTGTCCGCGCGCCCGTGCGTTTCGACCACCGCGATCACCACGTCGACCCCGGCGGCAAGGCGCTCCGCCCCCTCCCGCAGCATCTCGAATGTCTTGCCGACGCCGGGGGCCGCGCCGAGGAATATCTTCAGCCGCCCGCGCTTCTCCCGCGCGGCGGCGCGGAGCAAGGCTTCCGGCGATGGGCGGCGATCGGTCAACACTTGCTCCTTGCAACCCAAGGTTGGCGGAAAACAGCGCCGGAATCACCCATTAGCGCGCGATCTTTACGCGATCCTTATGCGAAACACCCGTTTTCCCCCGCGAAACCTTATGCGCCCGCGCCCTAATTGATGCACCGACGCCGCATCCCGCGGCCGCGAGGCATCCTCATGTCCGATCTTCTGTGGCTTGCAGTGCTGGGTGGGCTGTTCCTGCTCACCATCGTCTTCGTGCGCCTTTGCGACGTGGCGTGACACGATGACGATCCATCTGTGGCTTGCCGGCCTCACCGCCCTCGCATTGCTCGCCTATCTCGTCGCCGTCCTCGTGCGGCCGGAGCGGTTCTGACATGACCGCGCAGGGCTGGGCATTGATCGCCCTTTTCATCGCTATCCTCGGCGTCACCACCAAACCGATCGGGTTGTGGCTGTTCGCGCTTTATGAAGGACGGCGCACCCCGCTTCATGTCGTGCTGGGGCCGGTCGAGCGTGGCTTCTACCGGCTATCCGGCGTCGATCCCGCGAAGGAACAGGGCTGGCGCGCCTATGCGTTGCATATGCTGCTGTTCCAGCTCGCGACCGCGCTGCTGACCTATTTCCTGCTTCGCGTGCAGGGATGGCTGCCGCTTAACCCGCGCGGCCTGCCGGGCCTTGGCGCGGATGGCGCGATGAACGCGGCGATCTCGTTCGTCACCAACACCAACTGGCAATGCTATGGCGGCGAGAGCACCGTGTCCTACCTCAGCCAGATGCTCGGCGCTGACGATCCACAACTTCCTCTCGGCCGCAACCGGCATCGCGATCGCGTTCGCATTGTTCCGCGGGTTCGCGCGCCGCGATGCGCGACGGTCGGCAATTTCTGGGCCGATCTGACGCGCGTCACGCTCTACGTCCTGCTGCCGATCTGCGTCGTCTATGCGCTGTATCTGTCTGGCCGGCGTGCCGCAGACCTTCGCCGCCTCGTCGATGCGCACACCCTGGAGGGCGCGAAGCAGACGATCGCTCTCGGCCCGGTCGCCAGCCAGGATCGCGATCAAGATGCTCGGCACCAATGGCGGCGGCTTCTTCAACGCCAATTCCGCGCATCCGTTCGAGAACCCGACCGCGCTGACCAACCTTGTCCAGATGCTGTCGATCTTCGCTGCATCGGCGCCGGCCTTACCTACACTTTCGGCCAGGCGGTGGACGAACGCGGCAGGGCTGGGCGATCCTCGCCGCGATGGGCGATCCTGTTCCTCGTCGGCGTCGACGGTCGCTTATGGCAGGACGGCGCATTCCACGCCGCTGATGCACCGCTCGGCATCGCCGGCGGCAATATGGAGGGCAAGGAGGTGCGCTTCGGCGTCATCGGCTCCGCGCTGTTCGCGGTGGTCGACGACGGCGGCCTCATGCGGCGCGGTCAATGCCATGCACGACAGCTTTACGGCGCTGGGCGGCATGATCCCGATGTTCAACATGCAGCTGGGCGAGGTCGTCGTCGGCGGCGTCGGCGCGGGCATCTACGGCTTCCTGCTGTTCGCGATCCTCGCCGTGTTCGTCGCCGGGCTGATGGTGGGCCGCACGCCGGAATATGTCGGCAAGAAGATCGAGGCGCGCGAGGTGAAGCTCGCCGTGCTGGCGATGCGGTGCTGCCGCTGATGATCCTCGGCTGCAGCGCGATCGCGGCGTCTCGCCCGCCGGGCTCGCCGGGCCGCTCAACAAGCGGGCCGCACGGCTTCTCGGAGATGCTCTACGCCTTCTCCTCGGCCACGGCCAACAACGGCTCGGCCTTCGCAGGGCTGAGCGCGGGCACACCGTTCTACAATCGGCTGCTCGGCGTCGCGATGTGGATCGGGCGCTTCTTCATCATCGTGCCGATGCTGGCGATCGCGGCAGCCTCGCGGCGCAAGAACGCATACGCCCGAGCACCGGCACGTTCCCCACCACCGGTGCCGCTGTTCGTCGGGCTGCTCGTCGGCGATCATCCTGATCGTCGGCGGCCTCACCTTCCTGCCCGGCCTCGCGCTGGGCCCGATCGCCGATCATCTCACCGGCACCGCCGGTCAGCTCTTCTGAAGGCTGTCACATCATGGCCACCGCAACCTCGATGTTCTCCCCCGCGCTCGTGATGCCCGCGATCGGCGATGCCTTTCGCAAGCTCGATCCGCGTGCGCTGGTGAAAAACCCGATCCTTTTCGTCACCGCCTGTGTCGCTTTGTTGCTCACTCTATTCCTCGTCATCGGCGGCGAGCAGGTGTCGATCGGCTTCCTCGCGCAGCTCATCGTGTGGCTGTGGCTGACGGTGCTATTCGGCACGTTCGCCGAGGCGCTGGCGGAGGGGCGCGGCCGTGCGCAGGCCGCGTCGCTGCGCGCCACCAAGTCGGAGCTGCGCGCAAAACTGCTCACCGGCATCGGCGAAACATGGGAATTGGTCGCCGCCACCCAGCTTGAGAAAGGCGAGCTGGTGCTGGTCGAAACCGGCGACCTGATCCCAGCCGACGGCGAGGTGGTGTACGGCGTAGCTAGCGTCAACGAAGCCGCGATCACCGGCGAAAGCGCGCCCGTAATCCGCGAGGCCGGTGGCGATCGTTCCGCCGTCACCGCCGGTACGCGCGTCATCTCCGATCGGATCAAAGTGCGCGTCACCGCCGAGCCGGGGCACGGCTTCCTCGATCGCATGATCGCGCTGGTCGAAGGAGCGGAGCGGCAGAAGACGCCGAATGAGGTGGCGCTCACCATACTGCTCGTCGGCCTGACGATCATCTTCCTGATCGCGGTCGGCACGATCCCGAGCTTCGCTCATTATGCCGGCGGCAGCGTGCCAGTGGCGATCCTCGCCGCGTTGCTGATCACGCTGATCCCCACCACCATCGCGGCACTCCTTTCCGCGATCGGCATCGCGGGCATGGACCGGCTGGTTCGGTTCAACGTGCTCGCCAAATCCGGTCGTGCGGTGGAGGCGGCGGGCGATTGCGACGTGCTGCTGCTCGACAAGACCGGCACTATCACGATCGGCGATCGGCAGGCCAATGCGTTCAGCCCGCTCACGGGCATCGACGAACATGCGCTGGCCGAGGCCGCGTTGCTCGCCAGCCTTGCCGACGAAACGCCGGAAGGCCGCTCGATCGTCGCGCTCGCGCGGGAGAGGTTCGGGCTGTCGCAGCCGCTGCCCGAAGGCGCCGAGGTGATCCCCTTCACCGCGCAGACGCGACTCTCTGGTCTCAGCTTCGGCGGTGATCTCGTGCAGAAGGGCGCCGTCGATTCAATCCTGCGTGCCCACCCCGATCTCGCTGGCACCGTCGCCGCCACCGAGCTGCGGCAATCGACCGATGAGATCGCCCGCGCCGGACGGACCCCGCTCGCGGTGGTCCGCAACGGGCGGCTGCTCGGGTGCGGTCGCGCTCAAGGACGTAGTGAAGGCCGGCGTCCGCGAGCGTTTCGCGGAGCTGCGTCGCATGGGCATCCGCACCGTGATGATCACCGGCGACAACCCGCTCACCGCTGCCGCGATCGCCGCCGAAGCCGGCGTCGACGATTTCCTCGCCGAGGCGACACCCGAGGATAAGCTCGCGCTGATCCGCACGCGAGCAGCATGGCGGCAAGCCTCGTCGCCATGTGCGGCGACGGCACCAACGATGCCCCAGCGCTCGCACAGGCAGACGTCGGCGTCGCGATGAACACCGGTACCCAGGCCGCGCGCGAGGCGGGCAATATGGTCGACCTCGACAGCGACCCGACCAAACTGATCGAGATCGTCGGGCTCGGGCAAACAGCTGCTGATGACGCGCGGCGCGCTTGACCACCTTCTCGGTCGCCAATGACGTAGCCAAATACTTCGCGATCATTCCGGCGATGTTCGTCGCGCTCTATCCCGGGCTCGCCGTGCTCAACGTGATGCGCCTCGCGAGCCCGCGCAGCGCGATCCTGTCCGCGATCATTTTCAACGCGCTGATCATTCCGGCGCTGGTGCCGCTGGCGCTGCGCGGCGTGCGTTACAAGCCGATGGGCGCGGGACCGATGCTAGCGCGCAATCTGGCGATTTACGGTGTCGGTGGGCTGGCTGCGCCCTTCGTCGGTATCAAGCTGATCGATCTCGCGGTCAGCGCACTCCATCTCGTCTGAAGGCTCCGCCCCATGTTGAACGACATCAAATCCGGCCTGCGCCCCGCGCTGATGCTTACGCTGCTGTTCGCTCTCTTGCTCGGCCTCGCCTATCCGGCACTGATCACCGGCGTCGGGCAACTCATCTTCCCGTGGCAGGCCAATGGCAGCGTTGTACGCGATACGCACGGACGGGTGATCGGTTCGGCGATCATCGGCCAGCAATTCGCTAGCCCGGCCTATTTCCATGGCCGTCCCTCCGCCGCCGGCAAAGGCTATGACCCGCTCGCGTCTGGAGGATCGAACTACGGCCCCGCCGCCAGGCCGCTGGCGGATCGGCTCCGCGCGGACATTTCCACCAATCGCACATCACCGGACGAGACGGCTCCTCCTGCCGATCTGGTGACTGCCTCCGCCTCGGGGCTCGATCCCGATATCAGCCCTGAGGCGGCCTTGTATCAAACAACGCGCGTCGCCGCGGCGCGCCACATGGATCTCGCGACGGTCCGCGCATTGGTCGATCGGCATGTGCAGCGCCCCCTGCTCGGCTTCATCGGCGAGCCGCGCGTCAACGTGCTGGCGCTCAACCGCGCGCTCGACGCCGCCGCGCCGCGATCGTAACAAGTTGCGGATGACGAACAACGCCCGCGTTCTGCTGGTCGAGGATGATGCCGCGATCCGGCGCCTGCTCCACGCGGCGCTGACACGCGCGGGCTATCGCGCCAGCGAGGCAGCGACTGCGCGCGAGGCGATGAACCTTGTCGCTATCGAGCGCCCCGACGCGGTGCTGCTTGATCTCGGCCTGCCCGACCGCGACGGGCTGGAGCTCGTCCAACTCATCAAGGCGCGCGGGGATATGGTGGTGATCATCGTCTCCGCGCGCAACGAGACGGAGGAGAAGGTCGCGGCACTCGATCTTGGCGCGGACGATTATCTCACCAAGCCGTTCGATACCGAGGAATTGCTCGCCCGCATCCGCACCGCATTACGCCATCGCCGAACTGGCACCACGGCTGCCGAACAGTTGGAGGCCGGCGCGGTGACGATCGATCTCGCCCGCCGCCGCGTGCGACGCGAAGGCGTGGAGATCCACCTGACGCCAAAGGAATATGGTGTGCTGGAGGAGTTGGCGCGACATCCCGATCGGGTGATCAGCCACACGCAATTGCTGCGCACCGTATGGGGGCCGGCGCAGGAGGATCACGTCGAATATCTGCGCATCGTGATCCGCGCGCTTCGGCACAAGCTGGAATCCGATCCAGCTCAACCGCGCCTGATCGTCAACGAGTTGGGGATCGGATACCGGCTGGCGACCGGCTAGGGGCTTTCGCTCAGTCCACGGTATCCAGCGGCGCCGGACCACTGGTGACCACCGGAATCTGCCGCACGTTGCTATCCTGCGCAGCGAGCAGATAATCCGAAGTGGTGAGGAACGGCACCGGGTTTACCGCGTGACCATCGATGCGCACCTCGTAATGGAGGTGCGGCCCGGTGGAGCGACCCGTCGAGCCCATCAAAGCGATCAGCTGCCCACGCTTCACGCGGGTGTTGTCGCTGACCAGGATCTTGGAAAGATGGCCATAGCGGGTCGCGATGCCCTTGCCATGGTTGATTTCCACCATGTTGCCGTAACCGCCCAGGCGATCGGCATGGCTCACCACACCATCGGCGGTGGCATAAACCGGGGTGCCGACCGGGCCGGGGATATCCACGCCGGCATGCATCGCGGCGGTGCGACGGAACGGATCGCTGCGAACGCCGAAATTGCTGGAGAAATTGAGGTGCTGAACCGGCTGCACCGACGGGATGGCGATTACGCCCTGTTCCATCGTGTCGAGCTTCTTCCAGGTCATGAACAGCGAGCGGAACTGCGCCTCGCCGCTCAGCTCAACCGAGGCCTCCGCGCTGCTCGCCGCAACCAGCGGACCACCCACTGCTGCCTTCTGCGTGGTATCCGGCGCGGCATGCGCGATCGAGCCGAGACCACCGAGCGCCAGGGTCATCGTGGCAATGGAGGCGATGCGCCCAAAGCCTCGAACAAGCTGCGTGAAAGAAAATTGCGACATCAGACCCCGACGATCAATCGTTAACCGACTACCGCCGAGCGACCCGGCGTTCTTTTATCAACTCGCCTGGATCGCACCCCCGCGCCCCGGACGACCCTTTCTGGCGCGGAGAGGTAAAAATACGCAATACCTGCCCCCGCCCCACGCGTCGGGGCGGGCGGAAGGTGCGTTGAGTCGTTATATCATGCGTCGAAATGCGGGAACTTGTTGCCTGAACCGCGGGTGAATCAGTTCACACCATCGCCATCAAGCTCGCATTTCCGCCCGCCGCAGTGGTGTTGATCGAGGTCGAAACCTCCTCCACCAACCAGTCCAGCCGGTAACCATTTGCCGCCGTTTGCGGCAGAGCGATCGGCCCCGGCATCGCGGAGAGCCTCGCCAGCGCGTCGCCCACCCGCCCGGCATCACCCTCGATCAACGCCCCCGCGAACGGCCCGGCACCCGCGAAATCCGCGACCCAGCGGACGCGATGGGTCACCGCCGCCGGCAGGCCCGGAAGCAGCGCCGCGTCTCCCGCGATCACCGCGTCATTTCCTCCCGCCAACGCCGCGCCGAGTTGCGCGATCAACCCGTCGCGGGTTTCCGGCAACAGCAGCACACACCCACGCGGATGCAGCGCATAAAGGTTGCGCTCGCCGACCGGCCCTGGCAGTTCCACCTCCCCGCCAACCAGCGAGGCGCTGAGCGCCGCGCGCACCTGCGCCGCAGCATCCATGTCGCCGGCTTCCTCCAGCCAGAGCGCCAGATCGCGCGCCGCCGGATCGGCGGCATTGGAGGAAAGTCGCGGCGGCACCGGCACGCCTGTCACCAATCGCCCGAGATAGAGTGGCCCTCCCGCCTTCGGCCCAGTGCCCGAAAGCCCGCGCCCGCCGAACGGCTGCACGCCCACCACCGCGCCGATCACGTTGCGGTTGACATAGAGGTTGCCCGCCTTCACCCGCTGCGTGACGTGCGCGATCGTCTCGTCGAGCCGCGTGTGCAGCCCGAAGGTCAGCCCATAGCCGGTCGCGTTGACTCGCATCGATCAGGCTGGTCGAGCCCCGCGCGACGGAAGCGCACGACGTGCAGCACAGGCCCGAACACCTCGCGCTTGCAGATCGGCGATATCATCCAGCTCGATGATCGTCGGCGGAACGAAGGTGCCGTGCGCCGTTTCTCCGGCGAGCGCGATCTGCTCGACCGGGCGCCCGAGCGCTGCGCATCCGTTCGATATGCTTCTCGATATTCGCCTGCGCCTCGGCGGTGATCACCGGGCCGATATCCACCGCCAACCGATCGGTACGCCCGATCGAAAGCTCGTGCAGCGCGCCCTTGATCATCGCCAGCGTGCGATCCGCCACATCTTCCTGAAGGCATAGGATGCGCAGCGCCGAGCAACGCTGGCCCGCGCTGTCGAAGGCTGACGCGATCACGTCCGCCACCACCTGTTCCGCGAGTGCCGAGGAATCTACGATCATTGCAGTTCTGGCCGCCGGTCTCCGCGATCAGCGGGATCGGCGCGCCATTTGCGGAGAGGCGCTGGGCCAGTTCCGCCTGGATCAGCCGCGCCACCTCGGTCGATCCCGTGAACATCACCGCCGCCGTCTCGGGCGCCGCGACCAGCGCCGCACCGATTGCGCCGTCGCCTGGGAGCAATTGTAGCGCATCCGTCGGCACACCCGCCTCGTGCAGGATCGCCACGCCCTGCGCCGCGATCAGCGGGCTTTCCTCCGCCGGCTTGGCCAGAACCGGATTCCCCGCGACCAGCGCGGCGGCGATCTGCCCGGTGAAGATCGCCAGCGGGAAGTTCCACGGGCTGATGCACGACGACCGGCCCGAGCGCGCCATGCGCTGGCCCGAGCGTGCGGCGCGCCTGCTCCGCATAATAGCGCAGGAAATCGACTGCCTCGCGCACCTCGCCGATCGCGTTGGGCAACGACTTTGCCGGCCTCGCGCACGATCAGGCCGAGCAGCGCCGGCATCCGCGCCTGCATGATGTCGGCGGCGCGGTCGAGACAGGCGGCGCGCTCGGCGGCGGCACGGCGCGCCACGAGGCGCGCTGCCGCCTTCGGCCGCGAGCCGCGCGCGTCCTGCGGCGATCCTCGATCCACCGGTGCCGACCCGATCGCGATGATCGGCCGGGTTCAGGACCGGCGCGCGCGATCCCCGCCGTCGACTCGGCGCCGCAGCGGCACGCCTCACTCTGCGCCGCGCGCGACATCGCCGCGCCCGCGCCAGAGGCGCGCCTCGTTCGACAGGTCGATGCCCGGCGAGTTGCGCCGCTCGGCGCCGTAAAGGTCGCGCGGCAGGGCGATCTGCGGGTGCTGCTGCCCATCACCGGCATCGCGCGCGACCACGTCGACCGGATCGGCGACCAGTCGCAGATCGACACGTTCGGATCGGCGATGCGGTTGACGAAGGAGGAATTCGCGCCGTTCTCCAGCAGGCGCCGCACGAGATAGGCGAGCAGCGTCTCATGCGTGCCGACCGGCGCATAGATGCGGCAGGGCCGATCGAGCTTCTCCTTGCCGACGACCTCGTCATAGAGCGGCTCGCCCATGCCGTGCAGGCACTGGAACTCGTATCTTGCCGACCGCGAAGTCGTGCCGGCCATGCGTAGATCGTCGCCAGCGTCTGCGCGTTATGCGTCGCGAATTGCGGGAAGATCGCGTCGGCGCGCCCAGCAGCTTCCGGCGCAGGCGACATAGGCGACGTCGGTATGGACCTTGCGGGTATAGACCGGGAAATCGGCGAGGCCGTCGACCTGGGCGCGCTTGATCTCGGCGTCCCAATAGGCGCCCTTGACCAGGCGCACCATCATGCGCCGGCCGGCGCGGCGGGCGAGATCGATGATCCAGTCGAGCACGAAGGGGCAGCGCTTGCCATAGGCCTGCACCACGAAGCCGAGCCCGTTCCAGCCCTGCAGATCGCGCGTCGAAGCGCAGCGCTTCCAGCAGGTCGAGCGACAGCTCCAGCCGGTCGGCCTCCTCGGCATCGATGTTGAGGCCGATATCGTAGCTCTTGGCGATCAGCGCGAGCGCTGCACGCGCGGCAGCAGCTCCGACATCACCCGCCCGGCCTGGGCGCGCGCATAGCGCGGATGCAGCGCCGAGAGCTTGATCGAGATGCCCGGGCCTTCATAGACGCCGCGCCCGCGCCGCCCGGCCGATGGCGTGGATCGCGTTCTCGTAGTCGCGGTAATAGCGCGCGGCATCGGCGGCGGTCGTCGCGGCCTCGCCGAGCATGTCGTAGGAATAGCGGAAGCCGCGCGCCTCCAGCGGCGGGCGCGCTTCAGCGCCTCGTCGATCGTCTCGCCGGTGACGAACTGCTCGCCCATCATCCGCATCGCCATGTCGACGCCGCGCCGGATCACCGGCTCGCCGGCTCGCGCGATCAGGCGCGTCAGGGCGGCGGCGAGGCTGCGGTCATTGACGGTCGAGGTCAGCTTGCCGGTGACGACGAGGCCCCAGGTCGCGGCATTGACGAACAGCGACTTGCCGCCGCCGACATGCGACTTCCAGTCGCCATCGGCGATCTTGTCGCGGATCAGCGCGTCGCGCGTCGCCGTATCGGGAATGCGCAGCAGCGCCTCGGCGAGGCACATCAAGCGCCACGCCCTCCTGGCTGGAGAGCGAATATTCCTGCACCAGCCCCTCGACGCCGGTGCCCTTGTGCTTGGCCCGCAGCGCCGTCGATCAGCTTGCGCCCGTCGCGGGTCGTCCTGCTTGCTCGCCGGCGCCAGCTTCGCTGCGGCCAGCAGCGGCGGCAGGCATTCTGTCTCCGGTCGGCGATAGGCGGCGGTGATCGCCTGGCGCAGCGGCGTCTGCTCCCGGATCGGCGGGGCGAAATCGGCGAACAGCGGGGGGAGGGGGTTGGTCATATCACCGGATACCAAATTCGATGGTGGCAATCCGCCCGATCATTCGACAAAATATTTCCAAACAAACCTCATTCATGGGCAAATTCAAGCGATATGACCGGCAGAATTGTCAAAAACGATGAAATCGACGTATTCGACGCTCGGATCATCGAGGCGTTGCGCGAAGATGGCCGCATGTCGGTGACGGAATTGGCGCGGCGGGTCGGCCTTTCCAAAACGCCGTGCCAGGTGCGGCTCAGACGGCTGCTCGACGATGGTTATATTCGGGGATTCCGCGCGATGATCGATCCCGCCAAACTCGGGCTGGATCATGTCGCCTTCGCCGAGGTGAAACTGTCGGACACGCGCGAAGCCGCGCTCGACGAATTCCGCCGCGCGGTGCTGAAGATTCCGGAGGTGGAGGAATGCCACATGATCGCGAGCAGCTTCGATTATCTGCTCAAGGTGCGCACGGCAGATATCCGTCGCTATCGCATCGTATTGGGCGAGCGGATTTCCAGCCTGCCGCATGTGGCGAGCACATCGACCTTCGTCGCGATGGAAACGATCCGCGACGCCACGATGTGAAGGTGATTTTTTTAGAAAACGGACGGGAATGGTGGAGCCGAGGGGGATCGAACCCCTGACCTTCGCAATGCCATTGCGACGCTCTCCCAGCTGAGCTACGGCCCCAAATTCCGTCCGGGAAGCGCCCCCTAGCGGGGCGCTGCGGGCTTGGCAAGCGGTGAAACACCGCTTGCCGAAAACCAATCAATTTTCTTCGTCGTCGCTCGACGTTTCGACGCCGAGATCGTCGTCGCCGCCGAGATCAACCTCGTCGTCGGCCGAAACCTCTTCGTCTTCGCCGGTGTCCAGATCTTCATCTTCGTCGGACCCGCCAGCGAGATCGCTGTCGGCCGGACCGGTGTTGGTCTTGGCTGCCTCGAACGGCAGCGGCTGCTTGGATTTCAGGATCGGCTCCGGCTCCCATGCATAGCCACAGGCGATGCACGTGACGGGGTCGTCCTTTTCGAGGTCATAGAAACGCGTCGCGCATTTCGGGCACGTACGCTTCGTGCCCCATTCCGGCTTGATCATGCCGTGCAGAACCTTTCGGATGGGTGTTTCAACAGGCCAGTCCCTGCGAAGTGGTGGGCGCCTTGCCATAGCACAACCCGGCTGGCAAGGCCGCGCGGACATGGCCCATACAGCTTCTCCGCAGCCAGTCACCGTCAACCCCGCCTCGGCGCTCGTCGGGCGCATCCGCGTGCCGGGCGACAAATCGATCAGCCACCGCTCGCTGATGCTCGCCGCGCTGGCGGTGGGCGAAAGCCGCGTCGAAGGGCTGCTGGAGGGCGAGGACGTGCTCGCCACCGCCGCCGCGATGCGCGCGATGGGCGCGGTATCGTGCGTGGCGACGACGGCATCTGGCGCATCAACGGCGTCGGGGTCGGCGGCCTGCTCCAGCCCGCAGGCCGCGCTCGACATGGGCAATTCGGGCACCTCGACCCGCCTGCTGATGGGGCTGGTCGCCAGCCATCCGATCACCGCGACCTTCACCGGCGACGCCTCGCTGTCCACGCGCCCGATGCAGCGGGTGATCGACCCGCTGTCGCAGATGGGCGCCGATTCACCCCCTCCCCCGGCGGCCGCCTGCCGTTGATGGTGCGCGGGCTCGCCCCGCCGGTGCCGATCACCTACACGCCTGCCCGTCGCCTCGGCGCAGGTGAAATCGGCGATCCTGCTCGCCGGCCTCAACACGCCCGGCATCACCCGCGTGATCGAGCCGGTCCGACGCGCGACCATAGCGAGCGCATGCTCGCGGATTCGGCGCGGCGACTCAACGTCGAGCGGTGCGCCGAGGGCCGGCTCATCTCGATCACCGGCGAGGCCGAACTGAAGCCGCAATCGATCGTCGTGCCCGGCGACCCCTCCTCCGCCGCTTTCTGGCTGGTCGCCGCGCTCGATCGTGCCGGGCAGCGACGTGGTGGTCGAGAATGTCGGCATGAACCCGACCCGCAGCGGGATCGTCACCGCGCTGCGCCTGATGGGCGCGACATCACCGAGATCTGAACGCGCGCGACGTCGGCGGCGAGCCGGTCGCGGACCTGCTGCGTGCGCCACGCCGCGCTCAAGGGCATCGAGGTGCCGCACGATCTCGCGCCGTCGATGATCGACGAATATCCCGCGCTGTTCGTCGCCGCCGCTCTTGCGCGAGGGCGCACCGATCGCGCGCGGGGCGGACGAATTGCGCGTCAAGGAATCCGATCGCATCGCGGTGCAATGAAGGTAGCGCCTTGGTCGCCAACGGCGTCTCGCTCATCGAGCATGAGGACGGCCTGTCGATCGACGGCACCGGCGGCGATCCGATCCCCGGCGGCGCTCGCGTATCGCCTCGAAACTCGATCACCGCATCGCAATGAGCATGGCGGTCGCTGGACTCCACGCCCGTCAGCGGCCGTGATGATCGACGACGCCGCGCCGGTCAGGACGAGCTTCCCGACCTTCTTCGCGCTGCTCGAATCGCTCGGGGGGAAGCGTCGCGTGGAGCTGATCGATCAGCCGGCTGCTGCTCGCCGGGGGGCTGGCGACGCTGCTGCCGATGCCGGCGATAGCGCGCGGACTGACGAGCTATCCGGCACCCACCCGCGAGGAGATGGTCCCGGTCGAAGGCGGCCGCATCTATGTCCGCGTCAACGGTGACCTCAGCCGCCGCCCACCGCTCCTGATGATCCACGGCGGCCCCGGCGGCACGCACGACGCACTACTGGAGGCGCTGCCGCTCGCCGACGAGCGCGCTGTGATCCTTTACGACCAGCTCGATTCGGGGCGTTCGGACCTGCCGAACAACCCCGTCAACTGGCGAATCTCCCGCTTCGTCGATGAGTTGGACGCGATCCGCCACGCGTTTGGCGTCACGCGCTGTCATGTTCTCGGGCATAGCTGGGGCGGGACGATCGCGCTGGAATATGGCGCCCGACACCCGGCAGGACTGGCTGGACTGGCGCTCGCCAGCCCGTTGATCGCGACCAAAAGCTGGATCGGCGACGCCAATATCCTCGTCGACGCCCTCCCCGCCCCGATCCGTACGGAAATCCGCCGCTGCGAAGCAATAAAGGCTCCTCAGCTGCCCAGTTGCGAAACAGCGAGCAGCGCATTTTACGCCGCCTATAACGGCCGCGAACCCGCATCGGACGTGCGGCGAGCTTATGCGCGGAGCGTCGGCGGTCACGGCTTCAATGCGCGGCTCTACGAAACAATGTGGGGGTCGAGCGAATTCGTCTCGACCGGCACGCTCAGGAAATATGACGGTGAGCCCTTGCTCGCCAAGCTCAACGGGAAGCGAACCTTGTTCATTTGCGGCCAATATGACGAAGCGCGGCCGGCGACGATCGGCAGCTATGCCGCACGCGTGCCAGATGCTGAATTCGCGGTGATTCCAGGTGCAGCGCATAATATCTTCGGCGATCGCCCCGAAGAGACCGTTGCAACGCTGCGCGGCTGGCTCGCGCGGCAGGATGCTCTGGCATGATCATCGCGGTTGATGGACCGGCGGCATCCGGCAAGGGCACGATCGCCAAGGCGCTCGCCAAACATTATCATCTGCCGCATCTCGATACCGGGTTGCTGTATCGCGCCGTCGCGGCGACCGTCGAGCGGCTCGGGCTGGACCCGACCAAGGAGGCCGATGCGGTCGCCGCCTGTGGGTTCGATGATCTGACGCTGGCCGATCCGGTGTTGCGCGACGGTGAAATCGGCAAACTGGCCTCCGTCGTGTCGGCGCACCCACTGGTCCGCGCCGCGCTTTTCCAGCGGCAGAAGAGGTTCGCGCATCAGGAAGGGGGCGCGGTACTCGACGGGCGAGATATCGGCACGGTAATCGCCCCGGACGCGGACGCCAAATTGTTCGTGAAGGCGACGCCCAACATCCGCGCGCGCCGCCGCCATACCGAGCTTCATTCGCACGGCTCCTCGATCAGCTTCGATCAGGTTCTCGCCGACATCCGCGCGCGGGATCAGCGCGACAGCACACGCAGCGCAGCGCCGCTCGTGCCCGCACAGGATGCCGCACTGCTCGACACCAGTTTCCTGTCGATCGAGGCATCGGTGCAGAAAGCGATCACGCTGGTTGAAGAACAGCGCGCGCGAAAGGCGGCGGCGAAAGGCTGAGCCAGCGGCGAACGGCCGCGCGCGAAACCGCGCCGGCCCGTCGCATCCCACCGCCAATTGCTTGTGGATAACTATGACTTGGGCTAAGGGGCGCCGGTCCGGCAGGCTGGGGTCTGCGGAGGCATGGCGGGGAGGATACCCTCTCGCGCCCTTTTCGCATTGGCGTCTTGGTCCTCTCATTCCCCCGCTCAATGGATGCCGCATCGACATGGGGTCGGCGCGGCAGTGAAGGCCAAGACCAGCGGATTCAACCGTTTGGCCGGAAACGACTTAAGGAACTCTAGCTTTATGGCCTCTATGCCAAACCCAACCCGCGATGATTTCGCGGCAATGCTCGATGACATGTTCGGCGGCGCCGACAGCTTCGAGGGCCGCGTGGTGCACGGCACCGTCACCGGTATCGAAAACGACATGGCGATCATCGACGTCGGCCTGAAGAGCGAAGGCCGCGTGCCGCTGCGCGAATTCGCCGCTCCCGGCCAGAAGGCCGAGCTGAAGGTCGGCGATGAAGTCGAAGTCTATGTCGACCGCGTCGAGAACATGCACGGCGAAGCGATGCTGTCGCGCGATCGCGCGCGTCGCGAAGCCGCATGGGACACGCTGGAAACCGAATTCGCCAAGACCGCGCGCGTCGAGGGCGTGATCTTCGGCCGCGTGAAGGGCGGCTTCACGGTCGACCTGAACGGCGCCGTCGCCTTCCTGCCCGGCAGCCAGGTCGATATCCGCCCAGTGCGTGACGTAACCCCGCTGATGGATATCCCGCAGCCATTCCAGATCCTGAAGATGGATCGCAAGCGCGGCAACATCGTCGTGTCGCGTCGCGCCGTGCTGGAAGAAACCCGCGCCGAGCAGCGTTCGGGCCTGATCCAGTCGCTGCACGAGGGCCAGATCATCGACGGCGTGGTGAAGAACATCACCGATTACGGCGCTTTCGTCGATCTGGGCGGCATCGATGGCCTGCTCCACGTCACCGACCTGAGCTACAAGCGCGTTGCTCACCCGAGCGAGATGATCAACATCGGCGACACCGTGAAGGTGCAGATCATCCGCATCAACAAGGATACGCAGCGCATCTCGCTCGGCATGAAGCAGCTCGAGAGCGATCCGTGGGATGGCGCCGGCGCCAAGTATCCGGTCGGCGCGAAGCTGTCCGGTCGCGTCACGAACATCACCGAATATGGTGCGTTCGTTGAGCTGGAAGCCGGCATCGAGGGCCTCGTCCACGTCAGCGAAATGTCCTGGACCAAGAAGAACGTCCATCCGGGCAAGATCGTCTCGACCAGCCAGGAAGTCGATGTCGTCGTGCTAGAGGTCGATGAGGACAAGCGCCGCATCAGCCTCGGCCTCAAGCAGGCACAGGCCAATCCGTGGGAGAAGTTCGCAGCCGAGCATCCGATCGGTTCGACCGTCGAAGGCGAAGTCAAGAACGCCACCGAGTTCGGCCTGTTCATCGGCCTCGACAGCGATGTCGACGGCATGGTCCACATGTCCGACATCGCCTGGGGCGTTTCGGGCGAGGACGCGCTGGCGCTGCATCGCAAGGGCGAGATGGTCACCGCCATCGTGCTCGATATCGACGCCGAGAAGGAGCGTATCTCGCTCGGCATGAAGCAGCTTGAGCGCGGCGGCCCGGTGGTCGGCGCGGCAACGGCTGGCGATCGCCTGGCGAAGAACGCCATCACCACCGTCACCATCCTCGAAGTCCGCGACGCGGGCCTCGAAGTGCAGGCGGGCGACGATGGCGCGACCGGCTTCATCAAGCGCACCGATCTCGGCCGCGACCGCGACGAGCAGCGTCCGGAGCGTTTCCAGGTCGGCCAGAAGCTCGATGCGATGGTCACCGGCTTCGATCGTTCGAAGAAGCCGACCTTCTCGATCAAGGCGATGCAGATCGCCGAAGAGAAGCAGGCAGTGGCGCAATATGGCTCGTCCGACTCGGGCGCGTCGCTCGGCGACATCCTCGGCGAAGCGCTGAAGGCTCGCGACACCAAGAAGTAAGGTCGGCGAACCGGGCGGGATCATTCCCGCCCGGTTCTCGATACGGCACAAATTTACATCAAATTGTCGTTTCGGTCCTATTCCGATCCGCAGTTTGCCTATACTATTGTAACCGATCGATCCCGCGCGCCGCGGAGAATCGCACCAGAGGTTGCAGTATGATCCGCTCCGAACTCGTCGAGCAGCTTGCCGAGGCCAACCCCGAGCTTTCATTGCGCGAGGTTGAAGCGCTCGTTTCCACCTTCTTCGATGAAATCGTGCGCCGACTGGCCGAAAACGGTCGAGTCGAACTGCGCGGCTTCGGTGCCTTCTCCACCCGCGCACGCGATGCTCGCACTGGTCGCAATCCGCGCACCGGAGAGGTAGTTGAGGTGGATGCGAAGCGCGTCCCCTATTTCAAACCCGGCAAGGAAATGCGAATCCGGCTCAACGTCGCTTGACGTTCGCCTCCCGGTAGCCTTCACGTCGCGGGCGATGCGCGGACGTGGCGGAATCGGTAGACGCTGGAGACTTAAAATCTTCTGCCATTGGCGTGCGGGTTCGAGTCCCGCCGTCCGCACCATCGCATATGCCTCTCTGGCACTGATCGCCGGCTGCGACCGGCGCGCGGATATTGGCCCGGTCGTGGCAAGCGTGATCGGTGCCGCCCCCGAATTGCGGGACATCAGCCGAAACGAAAGCCCGGAAAGTGATCGCCTGCTGGCCGACTCGGTTGCGCAGGGTTTGGTCCGCTTCGATGCCACCGGCCAGATCGAGCCTGGCGTTGCCGAACGCTGGATCGTCACCGACGAGGGGCAAACCTACATTTTCCGTCTGCGCGAGGCGCAATGGTCCGATGGCCGGCCAGTTACCGCGCAGGACGTGGTGGCGATCCTCAAGCGCCAGATCGCGCCGGCCTCCCGCAATCCGCTGAAGCCCTATCTTACCGCGATCGACTCGATCGTGGAGATGACCCCGCAGATCATCCAGATCGAGCTGGCCTATCCGCGCCCCGATCTGCTGAAGATCTTCGCCCAGCCCGAATTGGCGATCATGCGGCTGCGCGCACCAGCCGGCACCGGACCGTTCCGCATTGCGCACCAAAACCGGCAATCGATGCTGTTGACCCCGGCGCGCGCACTCAATCGCTCGCCCGATGAGGAACGTGAGAAAGTTCCAGAGGATGATGTCCGGTTGATCGGCGAAAACGCCGCACGGGCAATCACCCGCTTCGCAGCGCGGCGATCGGATCTCGTCACCGGGGGCACCGTGAGAGACTGGCCGTTGCTCCAACTCGCTTCTCTTCCACCTGCCAATGTGCGGCTCGACCCGGCGGGCGGGTTGTTCGGGCTGGCGATCGTGAAGCGCGAAGGCTTCCTCGCGGATCAGGACAATCGCTCCGCCATCGCGGGGGCGATCGATCGCGCCGCGCTCACTGCCGCCTTTTCGGCCGATTGGGCCCCGACCGAGCAATTGCTGCCAGACCAGCTTGATTCGGCCGCCGCTCCGGCATCTTCGCCATGGGTGGCGCAAGATCACGACAATCGTCAGTTACAGGCCGTCACTCGTATCGCGATTTGGCAGCGCAACCATCCGGGCGCATTGCGGCTCCGCATCGCGCTTCCCTCCGGGCCGGGCGGAAATTTGTTGTGGGGCCGGATCGGCGCGGACCTGCTGACGATCGGCATTCAACCGGAGCGGGTAGCGCTGGATGATCGCGATGCCGATTTGCGGCTGGTCGACGTGGTCGCTCCTTATGACAGCGCACGCTGGTTTCTCGCGTTCGCCTGCACGCCCTGTGGCGAAGCCGCCGATCGGGCGCTGGAGGCGGCGCGCGTCGCCCCAACGCTCGCCGCTCGCAGCGACGCGATCGCTGCCGCCGATGCAGCAATCGCCGCGGATGTGCCGTTCATCCCGATCGCGCGCCCGCTCCGTTGGTCGCTCGTCTCGCTGCGGCTGCGCCAATGGCAACCGAACGCCCGCGCATGGCACCCGTTGAACCACCTGAGGGCCGTCCCCAAGTGATCCGGCATGAACCATGCGTACCGCCCGCATCGACCCCGCCCTCCTCGACCGCCTGCCGCTTCGGCCGCGACCCCGCCCGCGATCCGCCAGCGGATCGAGGCGATGGAGAAGGTGCTCGAAGGCCTGTTCGTCGTGCCCGGTATCAACCGGCGCGTCGGCCTCGACGCCTTGCTCGGCCTCGTCCCCGTCGTCGGCGACCTCCTCGCCGCCGCGCTCGGCGCGTGGATCGTCTGGGAGGCGCGCAACCTCGCGCATGAGCCGCTTCCAGCTCGCGCGGATGAGCGCGCGCGTCGGGTTCGACGCCGTGCTCGGCATGGTCAGCCCGGTGATCGGCGATGCGGCCGACTTCTTCTATCGCTCGAACACGCTCAACCTGCGGACGATCAGGCGCCACCTCGACAAGCATCACCCCTCGACGGTGACGATCGAACGCTGAGGTGATTTACTTCCTGCTCCCCTCCTTCGTGAAGGGAGGGGCTGGGGGTGGGTGGGTATGAGGCCAGCGCAGCGGTGCCCCCCACACCAACCCACCCCCGACCCCTTCCTTGTTCAAGGGAGGGGAGCAGAAGAGAGCCAGCTCAATACAGCAGGAACGCGCGTCCGTTCGGCTTCCCACGCCCGCTCGTCCGGTACGGTCAGCAGCGTCGAGGTCGCCGGCCACCGCCGCCGCGTCATCGACCCATTCGCGCAAGCGCCAGGCCCGCCGTTGATCACGTCGATCGCCAGCTTGCCGAAGTCATATTCATACGGGAAATCCCGCCACAGCGGATAATCCGGGCCACAGCCGCCGGATCGCCTTGAACGCCAGCGCCTGCAGCCGCCACGGGCGGAAGGCGGCATCGATCGTAAGCCGCGCCCTCCGCGTGGATGAACACCCCGGCGCACAAGCTGCCCCGACATGCTTGTGGAACGTCGGCTGGAACCAGATATCCCGCAGCGTGCAGCCCGCCAGCCACTCGCGGCGCCAGCGCGCGCAGCTCCGCGCATCACCGCGCGCGCATCCACATCGGGCGCGCCGAACAGTTCCAGCGGGCGCGTCGTCCCCCGCCCCTCGCTCAGCGTCGTGCCCTCCAGCATCACCGTGCCGGCATAGGCCCGCGCCATATTGACGTTGGCGGCATTGGGGCTGGGGTTGATCCACACGCGCTCGCGCGGCCAGCCGTAGCCCGGCGCTTCGCATCGCGGCCGCCAGCCCTCCATCTCGACCACGCGATAGGCCACGTCGAGGCGGAAGTGATCGACGAACCAGCGCCCCATCTCGCCCAAGCGTCACGCCGTGGCGCATCGGCATCGGCCCGGCGCCGACGAAGCTCTCCCAGCCGGGGCGCAAGGCCAGCCCCTCGACCGGGCGGCCGGCGGGATTGGGGCGATCGAGCACCCACACTTCCTTGCCGTGCGCCGCCGCCGCCTCCAGCACGTAGAGCAGGGTCGTGACGAAGGTGTAGATGCGGCACCCCACGTCCTGCAGATCGACCAGCAGCACGTCGAACGTCCCCATCGCCTGCCCCGTCGGCCGCCGCACCTCGCCGTAGAGGCTGAACACCGGCATCCCGTAGGTCGGATCGGTGAAGTCCGGCGACTCCATCATATTGTCCTGCAAGGTCGCCGCGCACGCCGTGCTGCGGGCCCGAACACCGCGCTCATCATTCACCCCCGCCGCGACCAGCGCGTCGAGGCTGTGCGTCAAGGTCGGCCGTGACGGAGGCCGGATGCGCGAGCAATGCGCAACGCGCTTCCCCTCCAGCGGCTTCCGGAGGCTCGCATCGGCGAGCAGGCGATCGATCCCGAATTTCATGGCCGCTCCGGTGCCGCGAGCCGCGCGACAAAGCAATCCGGGTTGTGGAAATCCGGCGCGCCAGGAGCATGAGCCAGCGCCCAATAGGATTTTCCTCCCTCATCATCCTCGATCACGGCAGTGAGATTCATTGCCGCTTTGCGCACACCGATCGCGGAAATATCCAGCTCCGCAGCCAGCCAGAAATGGCCGGGGGTATCGGGAGTAATCGAGATTTCGGGGGCAAATTCGAGCGCGAGCTCGCGCATTCCGCTGCGATAGCTGTCGAACGAATAAGCTGCCCACTCAAATGACGGAGAAAGATTAAACTCGACGTATGGGCCATCGCCTATCGATTTTAGAAAAACTTCAAAGCAGGTTCTCTTCCACAATCCGTCTGCGCGCCGGGGCTCTCCCATCGCCGGAAGCGCGATTTTCCCCTCGTATCTTACATAAAATTCTAGCCAATATTCGCGATCATTCGCGTTGATCTGTACCGACACGCCAAGAATTTTCGCGGTCGGCGTGTCTGGATGGCATAAAAGCTCGTAGTTCATTTTCGCTTCGCCGACCCCGGTTTCTGGTAAAAAAGCGTAGGGGCAGGAGCGTGGTTTCGGCAAGCTCAGCCCGGATTAGCGGCATACTGGTAAAAGCGCGCGCGAATCGCTATGTGGCGCGCTTCCCTATGGCTACCAAACTCCCCTCCCCGCCCCGCGTGGGCATGGTCTCGCTCGGCTGTCCCAAGAACCTCGTCGACAGCGAGCGCATCCTCACCCAGCTGCGCGCCGACGGCTATCAGATGTCGCCCGACTATGCCGGGGCCGATGTCGTGCTGGTCAACACCTGCGGCTTTCTCGATTCGGCCAAGGAGGAAAGCCTCGAGGCGATCGGCGAGGCGATCGCGGAAAACGGCCGCGTCATCGTCACCGGCTGCATGGGCAAGGAAGCCGAGGTGATCCGCGCGCGCTTCCCCGACGTGCTCGCGATCACCGGCGCGCATCAGTACGAGCAGGTCGTCGAGGCGGTGCATGAGGCCGCGCCGGCCAGCATATCTCGCCCTATGTCGATCTCATCCCCGACGCCGGGCTGAAGCTCACCCCGCGCCATTACAGCTATCTGAAGATTTCGGAGGGCTGCAACCACCGCTGCGCCTTCTGCATCATCCCCTCGCTGCGCGGCGATCTCGTCAGCCGTCGGCCCGATGCGGTCCTGCGCGAGGCCGAGAAGCTGGTCGCGGCGGGCACCAAGGAATTGCTGGTCATCAGCCAGGACACCTCCGCCTACGGCGTCGACCTGCGCCACAAGTCGTGGCCGTGGCACGGCGGCGAGGCCCGCGCGCACATGACCGATCTGGCCCGCGAGCTCGGCCGGATCGCGCCGTGGGTGCGGCTGCACTACGTCTATCCCTATCCGCACGTCGATCAGGTGATCCCGCTGATGGCGGACGGCCTCGTGCTCCCCTATCTCGACATCCCGTTCCAGCACGCCAGCCGCGCGGTGCTCAAGGCGATGAAACGCCCGGCGAACGAGGCCAAGGTGCTGGAGCGCATCCGCGCCTGGCGCGAGATCTGCCCCGATATCGCGATCCGCTCGACCTTCGTCGTCGGCTTCCCCGGCGAGACCGAGGATGATTTCAAGTATCTGCTTGACTGGCTGGACGAGGCCCAGCTCGATCGTGTGGGCGCGTTTCGCTTCGAGCCGGTCGAGGGGGCCGCTGCCAATGCACTCCCGGATCACGTACCCGAAGAGGTGAAGGAAGAGCGCTACGCCCGCGTCATGGAGAAAACCGCCGCCATCTCCGCCGCGAAGCTACAGGCCAAGATCGGTCGCACGCTCGACGTGATCATCGACGCGGTGGGCGAAGATGGCGCCACCGGCCGCTCCTATGCCGACGCGCCGGATATCGACGGCGAAGTGCATCTGCGCGACGCGGGCCACCTTTCGATTGGCGATATCGTGCCGGTAACGATCGAGGATGCCGACGAACATGATCTGTTCGGCGCCCCCATCGACGCGAAGGACGAACTGCGCGCTTGACCGCTCCGGCGGCACTGCTAATAGGCCCCCTCGCTTCGGCGAAAACGCCTTTGGGGCGGAGTAGCTCAGCTGGTTAGAGCAGCGGAATCATAATCCGCGTGTCGGGGGTTCAAGTCCCTCCTCCGCTACCATTCCACGAATCGACAGAAACCCCGCATTTCCGCCGTTTTTCGACGGCTTCGAGGGGTGATTCGGGGTCAGATTCGTTCACGACCACATGCCGGCTGATGGCCTGAATTCGACCGAATTCGACCCAGTTGGACACTGCTTGTGTATGGATTTGTGTACTGATTTCATCGCCTCGTGATGACGAGGTTGATATGGCTGTTCTGGATCTGACGCCGGCCGCGATCGAGCGTCTAACGTCTGGAATCCTTCGAGATTCTCGTACTCCGGGCCTCAAAATCGAGGCGATGCCAACCGGACGCAAGCTCTGGTCATTCCGCCGCCGCGTGGCGGGGACGGCGAAGACTGTGCGCGAATCTTTGGGCGCCTTTCCGACTTATTCGATCGGCGACGCGCGTAACTGGGCAGCAGGCCTCAACGCCTCAATCGAACGCGGCGAAGACCCTCGCGAGCTCAAGCGTGCTGAAGATGCGCGCCTCGCGATGACCGTTCATGCCGCGCACGAGCTCTATATGGCCGCGGTGATTCGCGGTGACCGGCGCGCCGTGAAGCCGCGAACGATCGCCGACAAAAAATCCATCTACAGCCGCGATATCGGCCCGCGGCTCGGCAACACGAACCTCTATCAACTCACCGAGGACGAATGCTGGAACGCGGTGTACGACAAGGCGAACGCCTCGAAAGATCGCGCCAACAAAATGGCCGGCGAGCTTGCCTGCTTCCTCAGATGGTGTTGCGGCCGCGAGGGGAGAATGGCCGGAATCGAACGGATGGAACACCCCGCTCCCACTCTTATCGCAACCTGGTTCTCGACCGGTCCCAAGGCGAACACGCGTTTCCTCGATGAGCAAGAGCTTGGCTGGCTATTCCAGGCGTTGACCAAAGAAACCCTGTTTTATCGAAGGGGCATTCTCCTCCTTCTCCTGACGGCGGCGCGCAGAAACGAGCTGTTCGGCGCCTCCTCCTGCGAGTTCGTGGAAGGGATTTGGACGTTACCCATCGAACGATCCAAGACCGGCAAGGAGAATATCGTTGCCCTGGGCCCCTGGGGCAGGAGAATGGCGCAGACCAATCGCGAGTGGCTTTTCCCCTCCTCACGGCTCGACGGTCCGCAATTTTTTGGCTGGTTCCAGGTTCGGGATCGGCTTCACGCCCGGATGGAGCAACTCGCCGGACATCCGATAGCGCGGTGGCATTTCCACGATTTTCGGCGAACCTTCAAAACGAACTCAAGCCGCGTCGGCATCAAGGATGACGTTTCGGAACTGATGCTCAATCACAAGCGCACCGGCGTAAGGGGCATCTACAACAAGAACGAGGAGCTCGAAGCGCGCGCCGCCGGCTTTCTTGCATGGGAACGCTTTCTCATGGGCATCGCCATAAAGGGCGGTGTCGCCGATGCGCTAATGTGTCGCTCAGCCGCAGATACCGTTGCCGTCTGACCAGCTATCCAATGTCCCGCCCGACTCGCGTGTATTGGTCTACCAAAGTGCGCGCGAATCGAGCCAGGCATCAACCTCAGAACGCCTGAAGCGCGGGCAGCGCCGGAATTTGCACGTCCCGCTTCCAAGCTCATATTCGCGCGGGAAACCCGAAGGTCGACACTTCCGCAGTCGATCGATCTGCCTTCGGGACAGCCGGGCAAGGCGCGCGAACTCGTCGGTCGTAATGAAGTCTGCTTTCGGATCGACGTGATGCGGTGCGAACCGATCGAGGTGGCTATTCATTTCGATCGGTCGCTTCCCGGCACCAGCGTATGAATGCCCTGTCGCTTTCAAGGAATGCGCTCACGATAGCCGGTATCAATTCGGCGACCGCTTCTTCCTGTCGGTAGGTGGCGTTGTAAAACGCCGCGTAGCGACCAAGCGAATGGTTGAGGTCCGGATGAATGCCGATTGTCAGCTTGAGCAGCGTGCGATCGGGTAACTTGCCAAGTTTGATATCGACCATGTCAACGCACCTCCGAGCCAGCGAGGATGAGATCCCGATGCACGACGAGCCTGACCGGCGTGCCGGGCCGGATCGAGATTGTCGGCTGGATACCGAGATTCCGCTGGGTGATCTGATCCCCCGCGCGCGCGACGCTGTCCTGCGTCGACATGCGGATTGCTTGTACGAGATCGCTTTGTCCGGAGAGCGCGAGCTGCGAACTGACCCCAAGCAATGTCGAGAGCGCAACCCCCTTCAACAGCTGCCAGGTGTGGAAATCGACCTTGTCGGCAAGACCGGCATAACCTGAAGCATCGGTCGCCGGCACATTGTCGATCCGCAGCGAGCTGCCGTTGGGCATGATGAGCCGCTGCCAGACGACCAGCGCGCGCTTCTGGCCGAACGCCACCACGCTGTCATAGGTACCGATCAGCCGTGCGCCCTGCGGCACGAGCAGAATCCGCCCGGTGGTGCTGTCATAGGTGTTTTCCGTCACCTGCGCGGTGACCAGCCCCGGCAGATCGGATCGGATCCCGGTGATCAGGCTCGCGGAAATCACACTACCAGCCGACAGTGTATAGGGTGATGACAACGGGTTCAGCCGGTGCGGGTTCACGTCACCACGCGGATCGAGCGCACCGACGAACTCCGCCTTTCGCCCCTGCGCGTTGGGATCGCCGGTTGGGTCGAGCCCCAGCTTCGCTGCATCCGCTGGTGCCGAAGCAGCTGTATCGGCCGGAGTCGCTGGCCCCGCATCCCCTGCCGCGAACGCCTGCCGCGCTTGCACTACCACCCCCGACTCGCGCGCGGCCTTCAACTCGGCAAGTTGGCGTTCGCGCTCGGTAGCCTGTGCCTGCCGGAGCTGCTGTTCGGTTGGATCGACGGCCGACATCATCGATTGCTGATGCTCGAGGATCGGTTTCCCAAGATCGCCGGGCAGCGGGGCCCCGAGCCGGGGGACATCGCCGTAGCTGGCGGGCGCGCCGTTCAGCGCATCGCTCGCCGGACCGGCGCCTGGTTGCGATAGCTCCTCCTGCGTTGCGGCGCGGTGGATCAACCGCGGCGACAGCGCCATCCAGGTTACCGCGACTAGGCTCACCGATCCGATCGCGGCGACGGCAATGATCACACCGCGTTTGAACCGGATCGCGCGCGGCGGCCGAGTGCGGATCGCGAGCGTTTCTGGATCAAGCTTGGCCGCCTGCGGCACTATGGCCTCGGTCACGACCCACTCCGGCGACTATCGACCTCGCCGACCCGGCTGATCCGCACCACATCCTGGCGTTTGAGGCCAAGCCGCAGCTCGGCCACGTCGAACAACCGGTCGACGACATAGAAGCGCCCCTGCACCCGATAATTGACGAGACTGGCCGTCCCCTTCCCATCGACAAGAAACAGCGGGGGCGCCTCGCCCACGCCAAGACTCGCCGGGAACTCGATAAAGGTCTGCCGCCCGTCGTCGAACGCACGCAACGGCCGCCAGACTGGCTTGTCACCGGTGACCGTATAACCAAAATGCAGCCGATCCACCGCGATCCCGGCGGCAACAGGCTGTGCAACCTGTTCCGTTTCCTGCGCCCGTTTCAATGCGATTAGCGTATCCTGCGGATAGGTCCAGGACAGCGCCGCCATCGCGGTGCGCTCGGTGCTCGTCAGCGCGAGATGATAAGTCCGCCGATCGGTGGTGATGACGATATTGGTGGAGAGCCCAGCGACAAACGGCTTCACCAGCACATGGGTGCGCTTGGTATCGCCGTTGCCGCTGGTGGTGTCGCCGATCACCCAGCGCACGGTGTCACCAGCCGCCACCGCGCCGAGCGCCTCGCCCGGCTGCAATGCGATGTCGGTCACCTGTCCCGGCGCGGTGAACACGTGATAGATCGTACCGTCACCGAACGGATAGACCTGTGAGCTGCCCCCTTTCAGGTGGACCATCGAGTATGATGGAAATCACGAGGAAAGGGACGTTACATGCCGTCGAAGAAGCACAAGCCCGAGGAGATTATCGGGAAGCTGCGTGAGGTCGAGATCGTGTTGGGCCAGGGCGGGACGACCGCCGAGGGATGCCGGCGGATCGGGGTTACGGAGCAGACCTACTATAGGTGGCGCAAGGAATATGGCGGCCTGAAGACCGATCAGGCGCGGCGGATGAAGGATTTGGAGAAGGAGAACCAGCGGCTGCGGCGGGCGATTTCGGATCTGACGCTGGACAAGCTGATCCTGCAGGAAGCTGCACGGGGAAACTTCTGAGCCCCGCGCGGCGTCGGCGCTGCATCGATCAATTACGACGAGATCTGGCAGTCCGTGTGTCCGAGCGACGGATATGCCGGGTGCTGGGGCAGCATCGATCGACGCAGCGCAAGGTGCCGCGTGGGGCGGATGACGAACAGGCGCTTACGGAGGACATCATCGCATTGGCGAAGCAATATGGTCGCTATGGCTACCGCCGGGTGACGGCGTTGCTGTGCCATGCAGGATGGACCGTGAACCATAAACGGGTCGAGCGGATATGGCGTCGTGAGGGGCTGAAGGTTCCGCTGCGCCAGCCAAAGCGGGGACGCCTGTGGCTCAACGACGGATCGTGCATCCGCCTGCGGCCCGAATATCCAGGGCATGTATGGGCCTATGACTTTGTCGAAGGGCGCACGCATGACGGCCGCAAGTTCCGCATCCTGACCATCATCGACGAGGCCAGCAGGGAGTGCATGGCGCTCATCGTGGCGCGTCAGCTCAAGCACGAGGATGTTCTGGCAGCCTTGGCCGACCTGTTCATCTCGCGCGGCCCTCCGGCACATATACGATCCGATAATGGCAGCGAATTTATCGCGACCGCTGTCCAGAAGTGGCTGGGTCAGATCGGCGTGAAGACGCTCTACATCACCCCGGGATCACCGTGGGAGAATGGATATAACGAAAGCTTCAACGGGTCGCTTCGCGACGAACTGCTCAATGGCGAGATATTCTACAGCCTCGCCGAGGCCAGGGTGCTGATCGAAGCCTGGCGGCGGTATTACAACACCGTCCGCCCGCATAGCAGCCTGGGTTATCGACCACCGGCCCCGGAAACAGCGACACCGCCATATCCGGCCTCCGGTTCCGCTTCGCTCCACCTCCGTCCGGATATGGCGGCGATGGGCCTAATCCACTAACAAACCAAGCGGTCCACTCGGTGGGGGCAGATCAAGCTGGCGGCACTGCGGCGTTGGCGATCAACTCTGGCGGGGCGACCAGCTATACCGGTGGTGGCATTATCAACAACGGCAGCGGCAATGCTCTTGACGTCGTGCGAACTGGTGCCGGCTCCACCAATATCACCGTCCCCGGTGCGGTCCTTGCCGCGTCAGGCGAAGGGATTGTGGTACGCGACACGGCGGCGGGTGGCGACATCAGCGTCACGACCGGCGCGGTGACCGCGCTTTCGGCGGGCAAGGACGGGATCGACGTCCAGACGCAGTCGCTGACCGGCAATGTCACGCTGGTGGCGAATGGCGACATCAAGGCGGGCAACGCCGGGCTGGTCGGTGCGGTGTTCCCGGGCGGCGCGAGCGGCGCGATCAGTGTCACCGCCAACGGCGCGATCGACGCGCGGTTCGGGGTCGATGCGGAGAACTTCGGAACGGGCGCGACGAGCGTGACCACGGTCGGTCCAGTCACCGCGACCACCGGCAACGGCATCTTCGCGCTGGCGACCGGTGCTGGCGTGACCGTGAACGCGGGCGATGTCGGTTCGACCGGCAACACCGCGATTATCGCGCGGCAGACCAAGGCTGGCGCGCCCGGCGTGATTACGGTCGCCGCCGGCAATGTCGCGGGCACCACCGGGATCGAGGCGACCAACACCGGGCTCGGCGCGACCAACGTCACCACCACCGGCACGGTCACCGGCACCTTGGCGGAAGGCATCAACGCGACCGGCAATGGTGCGATGACGATCAAGGTCGGCAATATCGTGACCGGCGCGACCGCCGGGCTGTCGCTGACCACCACCGGCGGCGACATCAACGTGAGCGGCGCCGGCGGGTTCGTCGGCGGGAGCGGCAATGCCGCGACGATCCAGAACAACGGCACGGGCAAGGTCACGGTCGCCATCGCCGGGGCGAGCAGCTCGGCGAGCGGCGAAGGGGTCACGGTGCGCGACACGGCGGCGGGTGGCGACATCAGCGTCACCACCGGTGCGGTGACCGCGCTGGCGGCGGGCAAGGACGGGATCGACGTTCAGACGCAGTCGCTGACCGGCAATGTCACGCTGGTGGCGAACGGTGACGTCAAGGCGGGCAACGCCGGGCTGGTCGGTGCGGTGTTCCCGGGCGGCGCGAGCGGCGCGGTCAGTGTCACCGCCAACGGCGCGATCGACGCGCGGTTCGGGGTCGATGCGGAGAACTTCGGAACGGGCGCGACGAGCGTGACCACGGTCGGCCCGGTCACCGCGACCACCGGCAACGGCATCTTCGCGCTGGCGACCGGTGCTGGCGTGACCGTGAACGCGGGCGATGTCGGTTCGACCGGCAACACCGCGATTATCGCGCGGCAGACCAAGGCTGGCGCGCCCGGCGTGATTACGGTCGCCGCCGGCAATGTCGCGGGCACCACCGGGATCGAGGCGACCAACACCGGGCTCGGCGCGACCAACGTCACCACCACCGGCACGGTCACCGGCACCTTGGCGGAAGGCATCAACGCGACCGGCAATGGTGCGATGACGATCAAGGTCGGCAATATCGTGACCGGCGCGACCGCCGGGCTGTCGCTGACCACCACCGGCGGCGACATCAACGTGAGCGGCGCCGGCGGGTTCGTCGGCGGGAGCGGCAATGCCGCGACGATCCAGAACAACGGCACGGGCAAGGTCACGGTCGCCATCGCCGGGGCGAGCAGCTCGGCGAGCGGCGAAGGGGTCACGGTGCGCGACACGGCGGCGGGTGGCGACATCAGCGTCACCACCGGTGCGGTGACCGCGCTGGCGGCGGGCAAGGACGGGATCGACGTTCAGACGCAGTCGCTGACCGGCAATGTCACGCTGGTGGCGAACGGTGACGTCAAGGCGGGCAACGCCGGGCTGGTCGGTGCGGTGTTCCCGGGCGGCGCGAGCGGCGCGATCAGTGTCACCGCCAACGGCGCGATCGACGCGCGGTTCGGGGTCGATGCGGAGAACTTCGGAACGGGCGCGACGAGCGTGACCACGGTCGGTCCAGTCACCGCGACCACCGGCAACGGCATCTTCGCGCTGGCGACCGGTGCTGGCGTGACCGTGAACGCGGGCGATGTCGGTTCGACCGGCAACACCGCGATTATCGCGCGGCAGACCAAGGCTGGCGCGCCCGGCGTGATTACGGTCGCCGCCGGCAATGTCGCGGGCACCACCGGGATCGAGGCGACCAACACCGGGCTCGGCGCGACCAACGTCACCACCACCGGCACGGTCACCGGCACCTTGGCGGAAGGCATCAACGCGACCGGCAATGGTGCGATGACGATCAAGGTCGGCAATATCGTGACCGGCGCGACCGCCGGGCTGTCGCTGACCACCACCGGCGGCGACATCAACGTGAGCGGCGCCGGCGGGTTCGTCGGCGGGAGCGGCAATGCCGCGACGATCCAGAACAACGGCACGGGCAAGGTCACGGTCGCCATCGCCGGGGCGAGCAGCTCGGCGAGCGGCGAAGGGGTCACGGTGCGCGACACGGCGGCGGGTGGCGACATCAGCGTCACCACCGGTGCGGTGACCGCGCTGGCGGCGGGCAAGGACGGGATCGACGTTCAGACGCAGTCGCTGACCGGCAATGTCACGCTGGTGGCGAACGGTGACGTCAAGGCGGGCAACGCCGGGCTGGTCGGTGCGGTGTTCCCGGGCGGCGCGAGCGGCGCGGTCAGTGTCACCGCCAACGGCGCGATCGACGCGCGGTTCGGGGTCGATGCGGAGAACTTCGGAACGGGCGCGACGAGCGTGACCACGGTCGGCCCGGTCACCGCGACCACCGGCAACGGCATCTTCGCGCTGGCGACCGGTGCTGGCGTGACCGTGAACGCGGGCGATGTCGGTTCGACCGGCAACACCGCGATTATCGCGCGGCAGACCAAGGCTGGCGCGCCCGGCGTGATTACGGTCGCCGCCGGCAATGTCGCGGGCACCACCGGGATCGAGGCGACCAACACCGGGCTCGGCGCGACCAATGTCACCACCACCGCTACGGTCACCGGCACCTTGGCCGAGGGTATCAACGCGACTGGCAATGGATCGGGCAACGTGACGGTGACCACTGGCGGCAATGTTTCCGGCGCTACCAACGGTATCGTTGCTCAATCCACCGACGGCCTCGCGACGATCACAACCAATGGCAATGTGTCCGCCGCGAGCACCGGCATCGTCGGCAATGTCAGGGGCGCGGGTAGTATCGTGATCAACGCAAATGCCGGCATCGCGACCGCTAGCGGGACTGGCATCCTGGCGACGTTGCAGGGAGGCGGTGCCGGAACGATTCGCGTCGCGCAAGGCGCGGGATCGGTGATCGGCGCGAGCAACGGATTCGGCATCCGTACCGACAGCGGCACTTCCACCGGGGCGACCACCATCACGGTTGCGGGAGAGGTGAATGCGAGCGGCGCGGGGAATGCCGGGGTTCGTGCCACATCCACCTCGGGCAACATCAATGTTCAGGTAGCCGCGACCGGTAAGATAGACCCTGACATCGGCGTCGACCTTGCGACCGTCGACGGTGCGCTCAGGGTCGATAATGCGGGGCTGATTACCGGCACCGTTTCCGGAGTGAGGATCGCGTCGACCGGGACCGGAACCGGCGCGATCAACAATTCCGGTACGATCACGGGTGGTACCAATGCGGTGCAGGCGACGGTGAACAACAGCGGCTTTACGCTGACCAATACCGGCACGCTGAATGGCGCGGTCAATGTGACGGGGTCGAATGTCGCGACCTCGACGATGAGCAACGCCGCTGGAAGCACGATGAATTTTGGATCGGGCAGCTCTAATTTTTCGGGGAGCATGTCCAATGCGGGTGTCGCCAACATCGGCGCGGCGGGCGCTGTGACGATCCTCGGCGGCACGACGAATAGCGGGCGCATCAATTTGGTTGGTGCGGGATCCTTCACAACCAATGGCGCGATGACCAGCACCGGCGTCATCAACGCCCAGAACAATCTGACGACCAACGTCATCACGATCGCGGGCAATTATGTTGGCGGTGGCCAGATCCTGATCGATTACAGTACGCTTACCAACAGCGCGGATCGCATAATCATCGGCGGCAGCGCCACCGGCAGCACCGGCGTCACCATCAATCGCGTCGGCGCGGAATCGTTTATCGCGGGCGGCTTCATCCCCGTAATCACCGTCACCGCAGGGGCTGCCCCGAACGCCTTCTCCGGCAATAACGTGATCAGGACCGGATTTGTCCTCGAAAGTTTCGGACAAAGCCCGACCAGCAATACCGAGTTCGGGATCATCCAGACGGTCAACCCCGCCTCGGCGGCGCTGGGGGCGCTGACCTATATCGCCGAAGCTGCTTCCGCGTTGCTCGATGAACCGATCAGTCCATACATCACCAACCGCGCCAATCCCGCGTCGAACGACAAGAGGTTCAGCCTGTGGATGCGTGGTACCAGCGGCCACACCACGCAACGGATCGATTCGACGATCAGCGGGGGGGGCATTGCATCCGCCTCGACCGCCAGCGTGCGGACCAATCATCAATCGATGCAGATCGGTGCTGATCTCGGAATTCTGAATGTCGGCGGGAGTGCCTGGAACCTCAACGTCGGTGCGATGGGGGGGTGGTATGACGGTCAGGCGCCGATCGTCGACTCCGGGCAGCTCAAGGTCGAGACGCCTTTCGCCGGCGGTTATATTGTCGCTGGCAACGGCGTTTTCATGATCGAGGGCACGGTTCGCAAGGAATGGCGGCATTTCAAGATCGCCATGCCGACGTTGTTCGGCTCTTCCTCGGCCCTGCAAAAGACCAACGGCGACGCCACGGCGGCGTCGGTTCGCGCCTCCTACCGGATCGGCGGCCAGACCGGCTTCGCTGCGACGCCATTCGCATCCTTCCGTTATGCCGACACCGGTATCGATCCGCTGCAGATCGATGCGATTAGCACTTATACGCCGGGTAATGACAAGACTTCGATCGGTCAGGCCGGCCTGCGACTGGCATATCGCGCCGCCAGCGAATCGGGCACGATTATTGAACCTTTCGTAAGCGCGGCGCGGCTGGAAAACTGGTCACGCGGCAATAGTTCGACATTCGCTTTCGGCGCTCCGGTGACCAGTTTCTCGGTTGATACGGTGACCTGGAAAAATGCGATGCGCTATTCCGCCGGCATCATGGCTAACGCCGCTGAGGGACGCGTCACGGGCTTCCTGGTCGGCAATCTGGATGACGGGTCGCGGTTGAAGAGCTTTGCCATTAATGCGGGAGTCCGGTTCAATTTTTGACCGGTTTTTTGGAGTGGCCCCTGATGCCGGACAGGGATCAGGCTGCTGATATGACTATGAGCCGGGTATATTGTTCCTCGAACTTCAGCGTCTTTATGAAGCTCTCCGCCTTGGCATTCTCGTATGGGTTTCCGCGCCGGCTCATCGAACCGACCATGTCGTGGGCGGCAAGCAATGCTCGATAGATCCCAAACGCGTATTGGGCGGATTCAACCGGTCGTCGCAACACCAAGAGATTGGAGTTGTGACGATGGCTGGCCGACGCGGTCATCGATCTCGGTCAGGTGACGAGGTTCGAACTTGAAATCCCCCCGAACGGCAAGTCTCATGGCCTCGTTACCTGAAACCCGTCGGTCAGCAATCGGCCATTTGCCGAAATTCCATCCCTCGAATCTGTTCTTTTGGCAATTCGAGTCCGCCACCCCCGGCGTTGGTTCGATGCCGAAAAAAGCGGACCGCTTTTTGCAGTGGACCACGACGAGATCACGAAAATCTGGTGCGTCATAAACGGCAGAAATAACAAATATTTATTTGACAAAGCGGAATCCTGTAAGCGCACATTCCATCCCGAGAATAGCGCTAAAAATCGCAGATTTCTGCTGCATAAGGGGCATGTCGGCGTCCCGCTAAGTTCGATGAAGTCGCACCCAAAAGAGGCAGAAAACGCGGGACCACGAACAACGCGAAAGGGCGTGGCCCGTGCTCACGACCACACAGATTCGCGCGATCAAACCGCGTGCTGCGCTTGATCTGCCCCCACCGAGTGGACCGCTTGGTTTGTTAGTGGATTAGGCCCATCGCCGCCATATCCGGACGGAGGTGGAGCGAAGCGGAACCGGAGGCCGGATATGGCGGTGTCGCTGTTTCCGGGGCCGGTGGTCGATAACCCAGGCTGCTATGCGGGCGGACGGTGTTGTAATACCGCCGCCAGGCTTCGATCAGCACCCTGGCCTCGGCGAGGCTGTAGAATATCTCGCCATTGAGCAGTTCGTCGCGAAGCGACCCGTTGAAGCTTTCGTTATATCCATTCTCCCACGGTGATCCCGGGGTGATGTAGAGCGTCTTCACGCCGATCTGACCCAGCCACTTCTGGACAGCGGTCGCGATAAATTCGCTGCCATTATCGGATCGTATATGTGCCGGAGGGCCGCGCGAGATGAACAGGTCGGCCAAGGCTGCCAGAACATCCTCGTGCTTGAGCTGACGCGCCACGATGAGCGCCATGCACTCCCTGCTGGCCTCGTCGATGATGGTCAGGATGCGGAACTTGCGGCCGTCATGCGTGCGCCCTTCGACAAAGTCATAGGCCCATACATGCCCTGGATATTCGGGCCGCAGGCGGATGCACGATCCGTCGTTGAGCCACAGGCGTCCCCGCTTTGGCTGGCGCAGCGGAACCTTCAGCCCCTCACGACGCCATATCCGCTCGACCCGTTTATGGTTCACGGTCCATCCTGCATGGCACAGCAACGCCGTCACCCGGCGGTAGCCATAGCGACCATATTGCTTCGCCAATGCGATGATGTCCTCCGTAAGCGCCTGTTCGTCATCCGCCCCACGCGGCACCTTGCGCTGCGTCGATCGATGCTGCCCCAGCACCCGGCATATCCGTCGCTCGGACACACGGACTGCCAGATCTCGTCGTAATTGATCGATGCAGCGCCGACGCCGCGCGGGGCTCAGAAGTTTCCCCGTGCAGCTTCCTGCAGGATCAGCTTGTCCAGCGTCAGATCCGAAATCGCCCGCCGCAGCCGCTGGTTCTCCTTCTCCAAATCCTTCATCCGCCGCGCCTGATCGGTCTTCAGGCCGCCATATTCCTTGCGCCACCTATAGTAGGTCTGCTCCGTAACCCCGATCCGCCGGCATCCCTCGGCGGTCGTCCCGCCCTGGCCCAACACGATCTCGACCTCACGCAGCTTCCCGATAATCTCCTCGGGCTTGTGCTTCTTCGACGGCATGTAACGTCCCTTTCCTCGTGATTTCCATCATACTCGATGGTCCACCTGAAAGGGGGCAGCTCAATATCATGCGACATCGAACGGCTCGTTTGACCACGCGACGATATCATTGCGTTCCTGCGCAGGCATAGAGACCGTCCAAAGTATCAGGTCGTATCGCCGCGAACGTCTGCGCGAGACAATGACGAACTCGCCCGACTCTAATTGTAACCGCTCAGAGGCGTCCCGTTTTAGCACAATATGGCTGAAGCGCGATTATCCCCTCTTCCCCGTGCACCTCATCGGCTATTCATCTCTGCCCGTCTATCCCCATACCTTCTGGTCCTTGATCAATAACCAAAATGGTGAATCGTTTTGCGCGTGCGCAATCGTGCGGAGTATAGTCATGCGTCTCGAAGTTGCTTACACCCTTTTGACGCTACTTGCCCTTATGGTGTTTGGCGGTATCGCGGCCTTCATGCGGCATCGCCGCCGCGAGCATAACCGAATTTGGCACCACCAAAGCCGACGCGATTGACAGCCGAGCAAACCGGGTAAGCAAAAATAGGCGGCCATGAAGGCCAGCCGCCAGGTTTCTGTCGCTTGGCGCCGTCCAAGCGCCCCATTCGTGTAACCGTTCCATGGCCTGCGTATTCTCATCTTGGATAGCAGCGCGCTTACTTATTCATCCACCCCGCAGGCAAGGTAGCGAACCCCTTCGCGGTCATTGACCGCTCACTCATCGCCCCAATCCGCACTACGTCAGTCGAATTGGGCGGTTTGGGCTTGGTCAGATATGCCGCGAACACGTCCGCTATCATCCTCCGCACCGTCATCGGGCGAGAGCCGCAGATCAGCACTTCGCGAAGCTCCTGTTAGCGCATCGCGATCAGATGGGAAGCTACCGCTTGATCCGGCGTCCCGGAGCGTATGCCGGGCGCGGTCGACGCGCCCGCGGCATGACGGATGAGCGGCGATCACTATATCGGAATCGAGGATTGCGGACGAGGTCACCCCTGACTGGCCGCACGCGTGTGCCCACCGTGCCCAGCCCGTGCCCCGAAGGGAGCAAACCGGGGTAATAAGCGACATATCGGGGCGCGATCGACGTTCTGATCGACGCCCGCCGCTTACGGAAAAACCGCTGAAAAAATAATATTCTCCTATGCTTATTATAACCGGCGGGGTGAGGATCGAACTTGCGCCCCCTGCAATGGCGCTGCTTTTGCGGGCCAATCCCCGTTCTCGAGTTGTCCCAAGCGCAAGAATTCGCGCCCCGTCAAACGGATCGCCATGCGATCACGACCAAAATTGACCTGATAGCCGGGCACGGCGCGCAGCTCTTCCGCCACGCCGCCCAGACCGCCCGACGCGACGACGACGTAGCTGATCCTTCCGGAGGCGCATTCAATCAACACCTCGACGGCTTTGCCGATCCGGTTACCGAGGTTATCTTCCACGATCATTTCGGTGACGCCGGTGGCGGTAAATAGCGCAGGTGCTGCGGAACGGCGGCTAGCTTTTTTGGCGGACCTTCCTCCGTCCTCATAGGCCCGCTGTCGCCCGAGCCAGCGCCAGCCCCCGAACAGGTTCACGATCGTCAAAAAGCTGTTGGTCGCGATCAAATTGATCTGCCCTGAATGAATTCCCACGATCGACCAGCAGACAGATCCCAGTGTAAAGACAGCAAATCCCCAACCGGTGACACGCGAACCGAGATTGGCTGCTGTCATCATCGCCGCGATCATCGTCGCGCAGGGAGCGATCCATTCAGCGTAATTGTCCAACGGCTTATACTCCAAATCCCTTCTCGCGGCGCAATCAGGAAATCGTCTGCGCCGATTGCGGCCGAATAAAAACCCTGGTGACCTCGCCATGTCGCGCCTTCGCTCTCGTCTCGATATTCGCGACGGCGCGCTCGATTTTCCTGGTATCGAGCGCGTCATCGAAATCGAGACTGACCGTCGCCATTACCTGCTCGGGAGCAAGATGAACGGTAAGCACCTCATTCACCTTGCAAACACCCGGTTCCACGCGAGCAATCGCCGCAATCGATTCGCTTAACTCAGGTCTCGCGCGCTCACCGATCAGTAGTCCCTTGCTCTCTCGCGCCAGCAACAAAGCCACAGCGCCCAACAGGACGCCAATAAGAATAGAACCAACGCCGTCACAACGCGCGTCGCCAGTCCACAATGCGGTGCCGATCGCGGTCGCGGCAATAATGATCCCAATCAGAGCCGCACTGTCTTCGAACAATACGACGAAAGTGGCGGGATCCTTGCTGCGACGGAGCGCTCGCCACCAACCCTCTCCTCTCGTCGTGCGCCGAAATTCGCGCAATGCGATCGTCCACGACGCTCCTTCGAACAGGAAAGCCACCCCCAATACGAGGAAGTTTATTCCCGGTTTCGTGATGGGTTCCGGCTGTCTGAAATGAACAATTCCTTCAAAAAGCGATGCCGCAGCTCCACCGGCGAAAATCATCAATGCAACAACGAAGCTCCAGAAATAGAGCTCACGACCATAACCAAACGGGTGGATCACATCCGCTGGCCGCTTCGAACGTCGCAATCCGTAAAGCAGAAGCCCCTGATTGGTCGTATCGACAAGTGAGTGAATACTCTCCGTGAGCATCGACGAACTGCCGCTTATCGCGGCGGCGGCACCCTTGGTTAATGCTATCGCCAGGTTGCCCGAAAGCGCCGCATAAATGACAAAATTGCGTCCACTCACCATTCTCGTTCAACCTCGAAACGGAGTGCTCTTGCGCGGACTGCAAAAGGGGATCGGCTGAAAATTCCAGACTGCGGGAATGCTCCGAGAGGTATCCGGGCGCGTGCGCGACGCGCAGCGTACCGGCTATGATCTCCCTCTTCCTTTTTTGAAAAGCCGCGTCCTCCCGTCGGGGCGCGCGCTGCGCTTTTCCTACTTCATCGAATATTCATTAGCTTTTACCGAGTTTTCAGCCCGTTTTACTGCATGCTTAGGCAGTTAAAGCACGCGCCTTTGCGTCATCACGCCTGCCATGGTCGTGATGATGCGCAGCTTCGCGATGATGGTGCGCCGCGGTTTCGTGCGCCGCAGCGTGCGAACGATGATAATTCACGCTGGGATGTGAGGACGCCACAAATACTCTCCTACCAATCTCCCGAATAAGTTCAGAACCGGCGTCCTGGCGGTGTGTTCCGATCGTGAGGCAAATTGAGACGAGCTGTTCGATAGGCTCGACCGACATTCCATGGAGCTTAGCTGCTGCCTACCCTGGAAGGAAATTCATTCGGACAAACACCCTTCATAACGGCGCCGGCATTGGAACTAGGTGTCAGAAGCGTTCGTTGGGTCCGCTGGTTTTAAGGCGCGCCACACTCGCACCACGGATCGAGCCTCAGTTCGATCGTGATTTTTCTATTCAAGCTGCGATCCCGACGTGGATCGCCGCGCATCGAAAGGTTTATCCCTATGCTTGAGGATACCCGCACACCGAAGCCACAAGCCGAGGCCGGGATTGCCACGGCTGAGAACGGTTATGTCTTCTTGGACGGCCCTGATGGTGTCGCGGTTACAATGACAAGCGAGGCGGCAGCGCAAACTGGAATAAATTTGATCGACGCGGCCGCACGGGCGACGCAACAGGGTAGCAAGAACCGAACCTGCAAGACGTCCGAAAACAAATAAAATTACGAATTTTTGTTATTCTATGTTGATACTCGTCGCACGAACTCGGCCCACGGTTGGCGCGCCCTCGGGGCACCGAAGCAACCACTCGCGCATTGGCCTGATTTATCATCACGCGTCGAAAATCCTCATGCGGAATAGTGCCAACGCGCCCCCGTGAAGCGGGGCCGCAGCACGCCACGGCCCCATCTTCCTATCGCTCCCAGCGTACTCGCTCCGCCTGCACCTCAGCCTGCGTATAAGGAGGCGCTTGGCCATCAAATCGTGCCCAGCCATCGGCCCGATAAGCATCGCCACGAGCAGCCGGGTCAACAAAACGCACATTGTCGAGCACCGCTTCAGCAGCGGCAATTTGGTCATCAGCGACCTTCGCGCTTACCAAAGTTCCACCCCGACGTACCCCCTCCGCATAGACATCCGCTTCTTCCTGGCTAACGCCTGCATTGGTGAGCGCGCCAATGATGCCGCCAGCCGCGCCTGCGACGGCCCCGCCCACAATCGCGGCGGTGGCGGCCGACGCCAGCCAACCCGCCGCGATGACGGGGCCCAGACCGGGAATCGCAAGCAAGCCCAAACCCGCAAGGACACCCCCTGCTGCACCGACCGTCCCTCCGATCGCGGCCCCTGCGCCAGCGTCTTTAGCGGCTGCTTCACCCGCAGTATCATCGCGAGGTTCCCGCACGCGCGCAGGACTATGGGGGTGCTTATCATCGTTGTGGGCAACAATGCTAATATCGCTGTGGGGGACCCCGGCGCGCTCAAGTTCGATAACGGCATGTTCGGCATCAGCGAATGTGTCAAACAGTCGGGTGATAATCTTGCTCATGGGAATTCCTTTTCATTCAGACCAGCGGTCACGAAGTGAAACGATTATCGCGTGGCCACATTGCCCTTGTAGTCGAGGGCGACGTTGACGGAGTGGCCCGCCTGGCTCGCACGAGCCTGCCACAGCCCCTCTTTGTCCAGCACGAGGTCGGTGACGCTGCTGTAACCAGCCTTCTCGATGCGCGCCTTCGCTTGAGCTTCGGTGAACGAATTATGCCCCCTGGCGAGGGGCTCATTCGTCATGTGATTGCTCGACTTCACCGCAGGGTTTCCGCTTGCGCCATTGCTGGCCGTGGGCGCCAGGGAGTCTTGAGCGCATAGAGCACCAGCCGCACCAACCGAAATGGCCGCCGAAGTCAAAATTGCCGCAAAAAATCTCATGGAACTCACCTCATTTTCAGCATGAGATCGAAACACCGTTCCGCAAATAATGTTCCACCTAGATACATTTCATGAAGCAAGGTTGATGTTACAATTAAAAAATATATCACATATTATTTCGTACAAATCAAAATTAGTAAAATATTATTGCAAAACTCCGCAAATTTTTGACAATTTTCCGCGCCATCATCTTGCATATCATTCTGCAAAAATGAAGATGTGATATTCAAGTGAATGGAAAATGCGGGTGTAGTTCTGCTCCAGCAGCCTCCTCAACAATTCTTACGTTGTTCACGCAATTCGCTTTAACCCAGCGAGCTCGTGACGCTCTGGGATCACACCATCCCGGCTGGATTCTATATGTGGAACACCTTCGCAAAGAGGTGGTTGCTAAAACCCCCTCTAAATCACACTGATCTCAATCAAGTTTGCACGAATCTCACGCCCCTCCCCGGAACGAACGTCGCGACAGGCGGTTGCGGGCTTGAAGGAGAGCGTCATGGCGCGTGAGCAACGGGTCACGATCGCCACGCCGAAGCAAACTCAGGTTACGCTCTCGCAACGACTGTGGCCCGCCCCCCGGGGCAGGAGGGTTTGAACGCACGCGAGGATGAGCTCGTGTCAGAGTGTCAGAAAAACGGGCAGCCTGCGCCGGGAATAACATATTTCACTGCCCTCTCGGCTTGATGCGGTGGTCGGCCGTACCAGCCTGCGCGGAGTCGGTCTGCTGGCCGTCGTGGCCTTGGCCCCGAATTCGGCCTGCGCCGATGACCGCCCGCCGCTGGCGGCTTTCGCCGCACGCAATACTCTGGACGGCTGGACGATTCTCCAAGGCGCAGATCAGACACCTGTCGTGCTGGTCAAGGTCCAGATATCGGGCACCTTCAGTACAGATCGCCTCGGGCTGGCCGGGCTTAGCCTCCATGCCCAGGTGCTCCATGTCGCGGGCGAGAGCCTTAGCAAACGCATTCGCGACATCCAGATCGCCGACGCGATCGACGCGTTACCGATAACGCGGTTGTTCGAGGCTTGGGCTGAAAAAAAATTCGGCAACGAGGATCGCAGCGTCGCGGTGAAACTCGGGTTGATGGACCTCAACACTGACCTCGATTCAATCTCCGCGACAGGCCTCTTTCTCAATTCCTCGCATGGTGTCGGCGCTGAACTCGCCAGGAGCGGTGTAAATGGGCCATCCGTTTACCCGGTGTCAGCATTCGGGGTGAGGATAAACGTTGCTCCGTCGAAGAAATGGGCAGTCCGCTACGCTCTTCTTGATGGCGTAGCGGGTGACCCCGCCCGCCCCAGAGCCTTTGTGGTGGCGCGCCTTGCCCAGAAGGATGGAACCCTTTCCATCGGCGAACTGGATTATCGCCCGAACGACACCACTCATGTAGCGATTGGCGCATGGCGATATAGCGAGCCTGCACCAACGCTGGATGCGACTGGCCGAGCCCGCAGCCAGGGAGCTTACGGAGAGATAGAGGGAGAATTCTGGAAGGGCGTTAATGGCTGGCTACGCGTAGGTTTCGCCCGCGGCTCAGTTCAACAGGTGCGCGCTTATGTCGGAACCGGGATTATGTTCAAGGGCCTCGTTGCGGGGCGGCCCGCGGACGGCTTCGGCATTGCTGTGGCGCGGGCGTGGAATTCGGATGCAGCAAGGGTCGCGACGCATGTGGCGCGTGCGGAAACGAGTATCGAGACGACTTATCAGATCAAGGTTTCGAGCCTCATTTCCATACAGCCGGATTTCCAGTACATATTTGATCCGTCGCTATCGTCCGGGACGCCGAATGTGATCGCTCTTGGGGTGCGCGTTATCATGTCGCTCGGCGGACCAAAACCAGCGCCAGCCACAGATCCGAGCACCCCGACCGTGGCCCCGCCTTCTCCCGGACCGCCAAGCGAAACATCGCCCACGAAAGCGCCCGAATCGAACTCGACGGTCGGTATACCCTCTACTTGAACCGCATAATCTCGACCTGTTGGCCATATACCAGCGGGGTCAAGCGCAAAATCTTAAGGAAAATCCGGCGTCGCTGCGCGGCGCCTCTCGCTCATGAAGGGCCTGTCGGAAAAGCGGAGACGGCTAATATCACCTAGCCGCCTCCAAGGTTTTTCGTCGGGTCCATCGCTGTTAACCAATACGAACGGCATGAGTTCCGCACATCGATATTTCTGGTCTACACCTCGGGCAACGCCGCCGGAGTACTTGATTGCACCACCGACAAAAACCGGCCGTTCCCGCACAACCCCGCACCTGAGGGGCGCACCTTTCGCGAGGTCGCAGGAACTAGGTCGATTCGTTCGTCATCCTAAATCAAAAAAAGAGGCGGACTTGCTCGCACAATCCTCATTATAATCTCTATATTAGCACTCGTTGGAGCCGCCCTCCATCAACCCGCGATACAGACGCATGGATTTTGGTGACGCGCGTTATCAATCAAACGTTGGGGCTCATTTTACATCGACTCCCGCGAGCGCGGAGTAGTTTCCCCCACTCGACGCGCTTTAGGTTTACCCCAACGCCATTATCCCAGAGCCAGAGCCCTCCCATTCTACCGGCGACATTGCAACGACGAAAAGAATCTACCTCAGCCAGTTGCCACTGTTCAAGCGCCTTGGGCCACGCTTTTCAGGCTGCAATCAGCGTGCCGATGACACCCGCTGTTCGCGCGATGCCTGCCCGCCTGCTTTCCAGATAAGCCAGAAGGCTGACAACCGCATCGCCTTCGCCCACGTAGTCGCGGCGCTTTATACGCAATACGCCGCTGTCCATGATCGCCTCCAGCGCCGCTCTCCCACGCGAAACCCGGCTCTTGATCGTCCCGACCGCTACCTTTGCGATTGCCGCTGCCTCTTCGTAGGACATTCCGCACGCCGCAACCAAAATTACCGCCTCCCGCTGGTCCGGCGGAATTTGCTGGATAGCGCGCATGAGATCTTGGAGCTCGATTGCCGTGCCCTGGCTAGCGGGCGCCGAAAGCACGCGCTCGGCGACGAGATCATTCCACTCGCCAACGAACCGTTTGCGCCGAAATTGGCTGAAATAGTGATTGCGCAGGATCGTGAAAATCCACGCTCGGAAATTGGTGCCCGCAACGAAACGGCCACGCCCTTCCCACGCTTTCAGCATCGCCTCTTGCGCAAGGTCGTCCGCGTTGTCCCGGTCACCGCACAGGCTACGCGCGAAGGCGCGCAGGTGGGGTATCCCGGCTGCCAACATCTCCTTGAACGCTTGATCCGAAAGCGGCTCCGTCCCCATCTCTGCCAATGCGCTCTTTTCCATGCGGAAACCTTCTATTTTTGTCCCCATTCGAACATTCTAGATACACAACGGTTCCCAGTCTCCCTAATCACACTTTAAAATCCATACTGCTGGCTATCGCAGCCACGCCTTACGAGCGCGACGAAAGATAATTGATGATACATCGTCGAATAAAACGCAGTTCCTAAACGGAAATTGTCTCAATTTTCTGATAACGAATAAATTCACTACTTTATTTATTCTATATACCACACCCTTCATACAGTCATAAAATATTGTGCGCCTGCAAAATTTCAGGCCACAAACCCCCCGATGGCCGCAGATATCACCATGGGCAGTCGGCCGGGCAGAGCAGCATTCGAGCTGCCGATTTCGATCGAGCTTGCCTCGCCCCGCGAGGCGCGACGCCCCCGTTTTACAGCTTTGATGGCGCCCTCCTCTGGAACGCCGTCGACAGGAGCGAATTTAGAACTGAGACAGACGCGAAAGGACGATCATGGCCAAATCGGACAAGAATGGCGGCGCGAAAGCGCCCAAGCGAACGCGGCGGATTCAAGCCCAAGTCGCCAATTCGGAGAAGAAGCCACGCAAAAAGAGCGATGACGCGATGCAGGCTGGCTCACGCAAATATCCTCAACCGCCCTTTTCTCAACAGCATCAACTCAAACCCGGAAACGAGGCGAGGCTTGCCCCCCGATGTATGACGCGCCATTGTACAAAGGATCAGAGGAGATCGCGCCGGTCTATGTGTTTCTCGCCTCATCTCAGACGCCGAGTTACATTACAGGCGAATTTTACCGATCATCGGAGGATATGCTGGCAGCTAGTCGAAAACGTGGCCAAAGATTTGCGGATTAACGATCGAGCTGACACTGTTTTGCGCCGGCAGGCGTGGAGACCTTCCCGGCGTCATGAAGACGTAACATGAATTCACCTTCGCTGGCTGCGATCGCTCGAAACAAACCACATCTTACATTTCACGATGAGCAACCACCTCAACAGCTCATGGGCAGATCAAAATTGTCACATCGACTACCAAGACTGTTACAATCCGATAACAATACTTCGCATGGGCGAGGTTAGATTTCAGCGATGCTGAGCGTCGCCATCGAGGTCAGCAAGGGCGTCGTGATAGCGCGCCAGCTCAAAATGGAGTTTGCGAACAAGGCGCGATGTAGCTGTCATCGCGCGCTCGCGCTCCTGTCGCGCGCGCTTCGCATGATAGATAATATTCGAATGTTTCGCATTTCGCATATCATGCTCACCCTGCCTCGAGTCGCCTCCTTGCTCCGGCGGCAATCTATCACGGCAGCCCATCGGTGCGGAATACCGTCCTAACTTTGACAGGTCGAGCGACAGACCGCGCTCAAGCACGGCGCGTTCACTGGCCACCCGATCGGAGCGATCATCGAATTGTGCCGGTTGTCGGCCCGGATACCGCCAACGCGTCGAAAAGCTGACGCCTCGGAAAGCCAGCACGGTTGCGCGCACATCCTTACGGAACGTTCCCGTTTTCCGCGCGGCTATTCTTCGCATTCGTTCGGTCGGCCGATCCTATCGGCGATGAAGCCCCCTCCACTATATTAGCGGCAATAGCTCGAACCGGCCGCGCAACGGCGTTAGCGCTGTCATTTCGGCTCACCAAATTGCTGATCTGCAATGTTGAACTGCAAAGCGATACTTGGCATTCCCCCCGGGCCAGAGTCTGGCGGTGCGTCTTTGGAGAGTGTTGAAATGCAGACACGAGACTCACGCGATCACGCCAGTTCACCAAGCACGCCCGCGAAGAACAGAAGACGGCCACCACGTGAGAAGACAATATTACGGTGAATTTCACCTTAAGTTTTCTAGCGAATATCGCAGACATTCCAAAGGTTTAGTACTCACTCCCAGAATGGTTTCAAACTGACTCACCGGCCCATCACGATAAAGACCAGCGGATATCTGGTGTCGACGGCAAGCGTTGTCTTGCTCGGTATCGTGACCTGGCATGCCACTGCAGGGAAGCCGCTTCTCAGATTTTGCCTGATCGCTGGCATGCTGACGTCGATGATTGGGATGTTGCTGCGCTGGATCTCCTACCGGGCACAAGCGCGCGAAAAGATGAAATAAGCGATCTGGTCGCGATCAAACCGTAGCATGTCGAACGAACCGCGAGCGGCCTTCGTCACGCCGGACTGACCGACAAATCGCGGGATTGATCGTTATCAATACGATTTGGCGAAACCCCCAAACACATTGCCCGTTCAATCGCCACGCTGGGCGCATTTCCCCTTTCGCGCTCGGCGACCATTACCGGCGAGACCTTCAGGAGGATCAAATGGGCCTGTTCACCAAGGACATCCAGACGTTCGACGACCTGTTCCTGCATCAGTTGCGAGACGTCTATTTCGCCGAGCGCCAAATTACCGACACGCTTCCCAAGATGATGGAAAAAGCGACCGACGCCGACCTCAAAAGAAGCTTCGAAACGCATTTGCGGGAGACCGAAGGTCAGATCGCCCGGCTCGAGCGAATTTTCGGGCTGCTGGGAGAAAAAGCTAAGGGCACGACTTGCCCGGCGATCGAGGGAATTATCAAGGAGACCAATGAAGTCGCCAGTGACATCGCGAACAAGGCCGTGCTCGACGCGGCACTGATCGCTGCCGCGCAAGCGGTCGAGCATTATGAGATCACACGCTATGGTACACTCATCGCCTGGGCAGATCAGCTAGGTTTGACCGAGATTTCTTCGACCCTCAAGGAAACGCTCGATGAGGAATATGCCGCCGACGACAAGCTCACCCAGATGGCAAAAACCAAAACCAACCCCAGAGCAGACGCCGTAAACGCCCCCGCTTGATCGCTGCGCGGCCTGCGCGGCGATCTGACCCTGCGTGTCGATCTCGACCGTCCCTACCTATTCGACGTAGGCGCCGCAGATACCCTCATCGAACCCGTCCTCCTCGCCGCGGGGCTGATCAGCCCACGCGGCTTCGCATTTGCCATCAAGCCGACCGGCGATGGCTGGCTGCGTTTCCATAACCACGTTCATGGCATTACGCGGACCATCGATCTCAGGCCCGACCATAGCGATGAAGCGGCGATAGTCGCCATGCGGGGCTGGCTGATGCGCGATCCGCGATCACCGTTCACCAACGCGCTGGCGGTTTTTTGGCATATTGCGGGCGGGTATGTTGGTCAGCAAAATGACTGCCTGCGCAGAGTAAATGCAGCCGGCCTCCGCGAACAACGCCTCACCAGCTCGGACAATCTCGCAGACATATTCGAAACCGTTTTCGATCTCGATATTCCCCACGTCGACCACGTCTGGGAAGGGATAGCCGCGATCCGTCGCGGCAAGGCGGCCTGAACTGCCCACAGGCCACCATGGAAGATACCAAATGAAAAAAATCCGCTGCCTCATCCAGCGCCTTTACGAGCAATTATGTCTTGCCGATATTCCTGTCGGCAGCGAATTTAAATACATGATTAGTTTAACTGATTTTCATTTTGTTGAGCAGAACAGTGATTTTCGAATTCAAATACGGGCCAATAGCTCATGGAGCTGCGATCGTAGTCGACGGATCTCCTCGCGGTGGGCGGCCGAAAGCAACGTGAGCAGTCGATAGGCTTCTGGCGTAAGACGAAGCAGTATCCGCCGGCGGTCATCCGGCGCAGCTTCGCGGGTGATGAGGCTCATCGCTTCCAGCCGGTTGATCAGTCCGGTTGCGCTATGCGGCTTCAGGATCATTCGCTCGGCGACATGGCCGACCGTAGCCTCGGCCGGCGCACTTCCCCGAATCGCGAGAAGCGCCTGATGCTGTTGCGGCCTCAGGCCGACCTTGTGTGCGTAAGCCTCGCTGAACGACAGGAAACTGCGCAGAACGTAGCGGAACTCAGCCAGCGCCGCATATTCCGCATCATCGATCTCGCTCGCCTCCGTCATCATGTCGACCTCCCGATTGAAATATATCGTAATGCGATATATTTGCGCCCCGCCATCCGCGATCGGGACCATATATGACGCTTACACCGCCGCGCGCGACCGAAAGCCACGAACTCGCAGACCATAAAGTCGATATGCGCATGGTGATGCTGGCGCTGATGGCGATCGTCGTCGGCACGGAGGGAGCGCTCGGCGCGTGGGTGCTGGTCAAGCTGATCGCGGTCTCTACCAACCTGTTCTGGTTCGGCCGACTGTCGGCGCGGACGGCAACGATCACCGACGCGCATGTCGGCTTGCTGGTAGTGGCGATACCGGTCGTCGGCAGCCTGATGGTTGGATTGATGGCGCGTTTCGGCTCCGACAAGATCCGTGGTCACGGCATTCCCGAAGCGATCGAGACCATCCTGTTCGGGGAAAGTCGCCTCTCGCTGAAGGTCGCGCTGCTCAAGCCACTGTCCTCGGCGATCTCGATCGGTAGCGGCGGGCCGTTCGGCGCGGAGGGGCCGATCATCATGACCGGCGGCGCGATCGGTTCATTGTTCGCGCAATGCTTCCACCTGAGTGCCGCGGAACGCAAGACGTTACTCGTCGCCGGCGCGGCGGCAGGCATGACCGCGATCTTCGGCACGCCGCTCGCCGCGATCCTGCTGGCGATCGAAGTGCTGCTGTTCGAGTGGAAGCCGCGCAGCTTCGTGCCGGTAGTGGTGGGGGTGCTGGTGTCCTTCGCATGGCGACCGCTGCTGATCGGGGTGGGCGCGATGTTTCCCACAACAGCGCTGATCCCGGCGGGGATGTGGGTGCTGCCCGCCGCCGCCGTGATCGGGCTGGTCGCTGGACTGGAGGCGACGTTGTTGTCCACCGCATTGTACCGAATCGAGGATCTGTTCCATCGCTTGCCGGTCCATTGGATGTGGTGGCCAGCGATCGGCGCGGTCGTGGTCGGGATTGGCGGCTTGATTGACGCGCATGTGCTGGGTGCAGGGTATGCGAGCATCGCCGCGCTGCTCAACGGTGCGCTGCCGCTCCGCGTGGTGGCGGCGCTGTTGGTAGTGAAGGCGGTGGTGTGGCTTGTCGCGCTGGGATCGGGGACGTCGGGCGGCGTGCTCGCACCACTGTTGATCCTCGGGGGAGCAGCGGGCTTTCTGCTCGGCCAGTGGTTGCCGGGCGATCCCGCTTTCTGGGCGATGATCGGCATGGCCGGGATCATGTCCGGCGCGATGCGCGCGCCGATGACGGGCGCCTTGTTCGCAATCGAACTGACCGGCCGTTTTGAGGCGGCTCCCTACGCGATCGCCGCCTCCGGTGCTGCCTATGGGGTCAGCGTCCTGCTGATGCGACGCTCGATCCTGACCGAGAAGATCGCGCGGCGGGGACGACACATCTTGCAGGAATACACCGTCGACCCGCTCGATCTGCTGCAAGCCGCGCAGATCATGACCCGCGCGCCCGCGACGCTGCCCGGCGACTTGACCGTCGGCGCGACCATCGTGTTCTTTGCCGAGAAAGCGACGCATCGCAGCTATCCGGTGGTGGACCCCGAAGGGCGCCTGCTCGGCTTGGTGTCGCGCACGGACGCGCTGCGCTGGCAGATTGATCGCGCCGACGACGCTACGACGCTCACTGACGCTGTGTCTGATGCCGCGCAGCCGGTCGCCTATCCCGACACGCCAAGCGGTGTGGTCGCTGACCTGATCGTCGATTCGGGAATCGGCCGCATCCCGATCGTCGAGCCGGGGACCCGTCGCGTGATCGGTATCTTGTCGCGGCAGGATCTGCTCAAGACGCGTATCGCGACGCGGCAGGCGGAAATTGCTCGCGCCCGCTATGTCGGCGCCTAGACGGAACCGCATTCAGTATTTCGCGGTGCCGACAAGTTATCGGCGTTCACCACGTTCAAAAAGATACGCGCGACGGCGCGATGACAGATCGGGTACGAAATTTCCGCGCTTACCTGCCGCAGCATTTTTTGCTGCCACATCTTTCATGGCGATCGAGGAACTGGGCGGCGAAGAACCCGTGGTTCGAAAGCGATGTGCTGCCAGAACTGCGCATGATGGCTAGCCGGATCTTGATCCACGCCGTCTGACGCCGGGGCACATAATGCGACATTGAGACTATTCAGGATTTTGACACCGACGAAGCGGTCTATGGCAGACGAATGGGTGCGCCGAGCGCCGTACACGGGGTGTTGAGATTAGTCTGTCAATTGGCTTCCAATTTTGATCGATCGTCAAATTCGTTCGATTATTCGCGCTGATCGACGCTTAACCCCGAAGCCGATTCACACCCAGAGATTCACCTCCCGCTCCGCTGCTGCCAAGACGTGCTGGGGAGGGTGAGATTGGCCAGGCGGTGCGTCGCCCGCGTTTCCTCACTCGATAAAAGAACATATCCGATCGCGCAGAAGGACAGGATTTGTCGGTCCGGCACGCTTTGGGGTCCGGACTTTAGGCTTACAACAGCTAATGTCAGCGACGACGGCGCGCGCCTTATTCCGCGATCAAATCCCCGATGCGCTTGGCCAGCACATCCATCGCGAATGGCTTGGTCAACACGTGCATGCCGGGGTCGAGGCGGCCACTGCCGATAACCGCGTTTTCCGCATATCCAGTGATGAACAACACCTTGAGGTCGGGACGGTCGACCCGTGCCGCGTCGGCGAATTGTCGTCCATTCATTCCTTTGGGGAGACCGACATCAGTGACGAGCAGTTCAATGTCGGAATGCGCCTTAAGAAGGGTGAGGCCTGCAGCCCCGTCGCCCGCCTCCAGCGCGTTGTAGCCAAGTTCCTTGAGCACATCGATGATCAACGCGCGTACGGCCGGCTCGTCGTCGACGACGAGCACCGTCTCACCGTCCGCAGCTGGCAGCGGCACCAAACGCGGCTCCCGTGTCTGGTAGCTATCATCATCAGAATAGTTTCGCGGGAAATAGAGGCACATCGTCGTGCCTTCGCCGACTTCCGAATAAATCCGCACTTGCCCCCCCGATTGCCGGACGAACCCATAAATCATCGAAAGGCCGAGCCCAGTGCCCTCCCCAAGCGGTTTGGTGGTGAAAAACGGGTCGAATGCGCGATCGATCGTATCCGCCGACATGCCGGTGCCGGTGTCGGTTACGCACAGCGAAACATATTGCCCTGGCGGCAAGTCACGATCCTGCGCGGCCGTCGCGTCGAGCCATTTGTTCGCGGTTTCGATCGTGATGCGGCCGCCGCCGGGCATCGCATCGCGCGCATTGATGCATAGGTTGAGCAGCGCGTTTTCAAGTTGATTGGGATCGATCAGCGTTGTCCACAGCCCGACCGCGCCGACTACCTCGATCGCGATTTCGGGCCCTACCGATCGGCGCAGGAACTCCTCCAAGTTTACGATCAGCCGGTTGATGTCGGTCGGCTTGGGATCGAGCGTCTGCCGCCGCGAGAAGGCGAGCAGGCGATGCGTTAGTGCCGCCGCGCGTTTGGTCGCGGCCTGCGCGAGTTCAACATATTTATCAACGTCGCCCGAGCGCCCCTGCCGGAGGCGGAGCTGGATCAGCTCGAGACCGCCCGAAATACCCGTCAGCAGATTGTTGAAGTCGTGTGCGAGGCCCCCTGTCAGTTGGCCGACCGCCTCCATTTTCTGCGCCTGGCGAAGCTGCTCCTGCGTCGCATCGAGCTCGAGCTGCGCTTGCTTTTCGGCAGTTACGTCGCGGCCGCTTGCATAGACCCGATCGCCCTCTGACGAAGCCACCCAGGAAAACCAGCGATTTGACCCATCCTTGTGTAGAATGCGACTCTCATACTGCCGCAGCACCTCGATCTTGGCATGTTCATGTGCGGCGCGACCATTTTCGCGATCGTCAGGATGACTGAATTCAATATGACTATGGCCGACAATCTCGTTGGGCTGCCAGCCCAGGATCGTGGTCCACGCCGGATTGACCGCGAGAAATGTGCCATCGGAATCGATTACGGCGAGGAGATCCTGCGAATTGAGCCAGGTGCGGTCGCGCTCTCGCGTGCGCTCCTCGACCTGTTGTTCGAGCGACTCCGCCAACTCCGCAAGCGATAACTCGGCGTTGCGCCGCTCGATCGCGGCCTGCGTTCGGTCGACGACCTCGCGTACGAAGGCTAATTCATCGTCGCGCCAGTGGCGCGCTTGCTTGTGACTGAGATACAGCAAACCAACGAAATCACCGTGATCAACCACCGGCATGTTAACAAACGCACGTACTTCCATCGCCTCCAACCTCGCGACAGCGGATGCGGTGCGCGGATCGGCGCGCACATCTTCGATCGCGACGAGCTCTCCGCGCTTCAAATCCTCAATATATGATCCGTAGTCGCGAAAATGCCGCACGGCGGCGGTTGTCCGGATGTCCGGGCTGCTCCAGCCGCGCTCGATAGAGATCGTCTCCCTGACTCCGTCAATGATGCCGTACCCAGCACGGGTGACGCACAATGTGGTGCCGACTATTTCCGCAGCGAGGTGCGACATGTCAGCGGCGTGGGTCATGTTACGCAAGCCATCGCCCAGCGCGAGCAATGCGTTGCGCCGGCTTTCGATCCCATGGCGCGCCGTGATGTCGCGCGACACGCCCACCATGCGCACCGGCCGGCCCCGCAGATCATTTTCGACCTGTCCGTTTACTTGCACCCAATGCTGCGAGGCGTCGGGCCAGACGCATCGATATTCAATGTTATAATCGTCGCCGGTTTCGATCGAATGCCGAACCGCCGTCCGCATACGATCGCGGTCCTCAGGGTGGATTGCCGACCACAACTCGTCATAGGTGAACGACTGATCGGGGCCGCGTCCATAATGCGCCTTGCAATCATCCGACGCGAACAATGTGTCGGTCTTGAGCTCCATCGTCCACGCCCCGAGGCCGCCCGCTGCCAATGCGATGCGAAGCCTTTCCTGCCCCTCGCGAATTTCTTCCAGCCGGGTACGGGCCTCATATTGGCGTAGCCGCGCGCGCCGCGCCGCGCGAGTGAGGCTGATCAGCGTGGTGGGATGAAACGGCCGTTCAAGAAAAGTCACGTTGCCGAGCGTCTCGAGCAAGCGGACGGCGCCCGCGTTACGCTCTAGCCCTCCGCCTCGCGCGGTTAATACAATGAACGGAAAGTCCGACCATTCGGCCTGATCGCTAATGAACTTTGCTAAGTCCCGCAGGTCCGCGCCGCGTAGCGACTCCTCCGTGACAATCGCAAACCCGGCGCCACGCCGCAGCGCGCTCACTAAGCCGCGAAGGTCCCGGACTACGGCTGCCTCAAACCCCGCCTCCCGCAGCATCGCATCGGCCACTGCGGCATCGCGGCCATGCGGCGCCAAAATGACGGCGCTTTCGGCTAACGTCCGGTTCAACGTTTGCTCACGCGTGCTTCGAGTCGAGCAGCCCAGCGGCGTCGCCCATTAAGGTGGGCACACCGCGCAGCACTCCCTGGAACGCAGTCAGTGGTTCGCCCAATGTAATACCATTGCCACCGATCATGAATTCGCGAATTGTATCCTCGTGCGGCCCGGTGCGCTTCTTAACGACTGAGATCGCCCGACGGACCCGGCCAAGAGCCTCAAAATACCGGAGCAGGATGACGGTATCGGCGAGGTAGGTGACATCGACCGGCGACTTCATGTCGCCGACCAGCCCATGCTGCGCGACAGTCAAGAAGGTCGTGACCCCTTGCCGGTTCAGATATTGCAGCAATTCGTGCATATGCAAAATCAGCGCCTGCTCCTCCGGCATGGCAGCCTGATAGCCGTTGAGGCTATCGATCACGACAAGACGCGCGCCAAATTTCTCGACGCAGATACGCACGCGTTCGGAGAATTCGCCCGGGGTCAGCTCGGCCGCGTCAATTTGCTCAATCACGAGCTTGTCGGTGTCGATCATCGCCTGGAGATCTATCCCCAGCCCTTTTGAGCGTTCGAACAACAGGCCGAGCTCTTCGTCGAACGCGAACATCGCAGCGGTTTCGCCGCGCTCCACTGCCGACTTGATGAAGCTGAGCGCGAGCAGCGACTTGCCGGTTCCAGCCGGACCCAGGATTAGGTTACTCGCACCGCGCTCAAACCCGCCACCGAGCAGACCGTTGAGCTCGGCATTGTCGATCGGCACCGTCTCTCGCGTGAAGTCGGAACGATGTTCCGCAGACACCAGCCGCGGAAAGACGCGCACGCCGCCTGTATCGATCACGAAATCATGATATCCGCCACGATAGCGCCGCCCGCGATATTTGAGTACGCGCATCCGCCGCCGCTCCGCGCCGTAAGTGGGTGAGAGTTCCTCCAGTCGGATAACCGCGTGCGCGACGCTGTGAACGGTCTTGTCCATGACGTCGGCAGTCAGATCGTCGAGCATCAGTACGGTCGCATGATGTTGCGAGAAATAGTGCTTCAACGCAAGTATCTGTCGTCGGTACCGCAAAGAGCTCTGCGCGAGCAGGCGAATTTCGGACAAGCTGTCGAGTACGACGCGTGAAGGCTTGATTCGCTCGAACGATTCGAAAATTCGCTTCGTCGTCTCGCCGAGTTCCAGATCTGAAGAATAAAGAAGACTTTGTTGTTGATTATCATCCAGCAAGATTTCCGGTGGAACGAGCTCGAATACGTGAAAGTTTTTTTCGAATGTCCAGCCGTGGGACGCGGCGCCGTCGCGCAGTTCTTCGTCGGTTTCCGACAAGGTGATATAAAGTACCGTTTCCCCCGCCTCCACCCCGGCAAGCAGGAACTGGCTGGCGATTGTGGTTTTACCCGTACCGGGACTGCCTTCGATCAGGAATAATCTGCCACGGGAAAAGCCACCCGATAGAATATCGTCAAAGCCCGGCACACCGGCTGCACAATTAGGCATCGCTCCTCCGCGGTTTTTTTGCCTCAAGCGCTGGCCTTTCAGCACCGATGCATCACAGAATTGACCTGTCTAAATGCGTGAATCTTGAGTTTGATCCCTTGGCTTGCCCCGCAGCTTCGATGCCGTGCGAACGCCCCCGTCACACAGAACGATGCGCCGACTGCGGTGCAGCCGGTCGGATTCGACATAGCCGATCACGTTAACAACCAGGTCGTCGAGGCGTCGCCCCGATGGCACCTTTCCGTTGGATGGGCCCGTGCCCCAAGTGAGCTCTCATCGCGCGGCCCCCGCGTGAAGCGCTTGCGATATTGCACAGTCGTCGAGCCCAGATCGCCGGATTTCGCCATGCCGTGCATCACAAGCGCTGCCGCCGGTTTTGCTTAGCCATGTGTCCATTGGGTTCGATCAGTATGACGCGTTTCGGTGAAAACCCGCGCCCGCCGACGGGTCGTCCGTCACCCACGCCCCCGTCAGCCGCGCAGGCTGTCCGGCACCACCCCGCCATTCTCCGCAAGTTTCTCCATTACCGCCTTGTGAAGCGCGATGTTCTCCTCCGCGCTACCGTCGGCGCCGACGTGAACGTTCAGCTCGTTGGCCAGCACTTTGCGGGCATCCAGACTCGAATCGAGGTCGAGCAACTTCAGCAGATCGACGATAGAGGTCTGGTAGTTGCCGCCACCGTTTTTCATCGAAGCCATCTCCGCGAGGACGGCACCTACGTCGACGGCTTCCGGCGCGGGTGTCGATGCTGCGACGACTGGGGCTGCGCCGACGGATGCGTCCGACAACGGTGCGGAGGACGCGGCTCCCGGGCGATGGAAGATCTTGTCCATAATCGTGCCGAAAATGCTCATGTCGTCGCTCCCTGATCGCGCCGCAACGCCGGCGCTAGAAAACGCTCAACGCGGCACCACTCTCAAAAGCTCCACCATCGTAAACACATCTCGGAACAACACATCTCGGAACGTCGGTCGCGCCCGGACGTTTGCCACGCCAGCGACAGGGAGACGGAATATGCGCATCAGGACAATTGCGATCACCTCGGCGGCAATGCTCGCACTCGCGGCCTGCGGGCAAAAGACGACCACCAGCGAAACGAGCAACACCACGGTCGTGTCGAGCGACATGAACACGGTGGCGATCAACACCAACATGACCTCGATTGCACCGGCAAACGGGCAGACATTCGCGAACGCCGCCGCCGCGAGCGACGCGTTCGAGATCGCGACCTCGCGAATGGCATTGACGACGTCCAAGTCGACCTCGATCAAGAAATTCGCGCAGAAGATGATCGACGCGCACACATCTTCGACGGCGAAGCTGAAGACAGTAGCGGCCAGCGCGAACCCGGCAATCACGCCTGACCCGACGCTGACGCCCGAACAGCAGCAGCAGGTCGACAGCATGAAAACGATGACCGGCTCGGATTTCGACAAGGCCTATATCGATGCGCAGGTCGCGGGTCATCAGAAGACGCTAGACGCCCTTAAAGCCTATTCGGCCACCGGTGACGTCGCCCCGCTCAAGACCTTCGCAACCGGGTTGATCCCGACGGTGACCGCGCACCTCAACATGGCGAAGGGCCTCAAGCCCTAACGGCGCCCAGCCTCGCGTCATCTCGACGGCGCTTGCTTTCGATCAGTACGATAAAGGTGTTCGGGTCCACCAAACCGTGGGCCCGAACTGTTTCCAGGGCGTTCTTCCATCGAAGGGGCTGCGGCCCACTTGATCACACGGAGGGATCAGCGATGGCGACGGATAACATCAAGACCGGCTTCGGCATGGGGAGCGAGCCCCATCAGCAGGGCGGAGACATGCTCACGACCAATCACGGGGTGCCCGTCTCCGACAATCAGAATAGCTTGAAATCCGGTGCGCGCGGACCGTCGCTTCTAGAAGACTTCGTGCTACGCGAAAAAATCTTCCATTTCGACCATGAGCGTATCCCGGAACGAATCGTTCATGCCCGCGGTTCCGGGGCGCACGGCTTTTTCGAAGCCACCGACGACATTTCGGACCTCTCCAAGGCTGCGGTCTTCACAAAAGGTGAAAAAACCGAGGTGTTCGTCCGCTTCTCGACCGTTGCGGGCGGTGCGGGTTCGGTAGATACGCCACGCGATGTGCGCGGCTTCGCGGTCAAGATGTATACGCGCGAGGGCAATTGGGATCTCGTCGGCAACAACATTCCGGTGTTCTTCATTCAGGACGCAATCAAGTTTCCCGATCTGATCCACGCGGTGAAGATGGAGGCCGACCGGGCATATCCGCAAGCCGGTAGCGCTCATGACACCTTCTGGGACTGGGCGTCGCTGATGCCCGAGACGACGCACATGCTGATGTGGGCGATGTCGGACCGCGCGCTCCCGCGCTCGCTGCGGATGATGGAGGGGTTTGGTGTTCACACCTTCAAGCTCGTCAATGCCAAGAGCAACGCAAGCTTCGTCAAGTTCCACTGGAAGCCAAAACTTGGCCTGCAGTCGACGATCTGGGACGAGGCGATGAAGCTGCAGGCGGCGGACAACGACTATCACCGCCGCGACTTGTTCGAGGCGATCGACGCGGGGACTTTCCCGGAATGGGAACTCGGCATCCAGGTGTTCGACCAGGCGTTCGCTGACGCCCAGCCCTATGACGTGCTGGATGCGACCAAACTGATCCCGGAAAACGACGTGCCGGTCCGCCTCATCGGGCGAATGGTGCTTGACCGCAACGTCGACAACTTTTTCGCAGAGACCGAGCAGGTCGCGTTCCTGCCAACCAACATCGTGCCCGGCATCGATTTCTCGAACGATCCGCTGCTTCAGGGTCGGCTTTTCTCCTACCTTGATACGCAGAAATCGCGACTGGGCACGACCAACTTCCACCAGATCCCGATCAACGCGCCGCGCTGCCCGTTCGGCAACTTCCAGCGTGACGGGATGATGCAGACGATGGTGCCAAAGGGCCGTGCCAACTACGAGCCGAACAGCCTCGCCGCGCATGGCGAAGAGGGAGGCCCACGCGAGACTGCGGCAGGCTTTACCACCACCAATGGCACGATCGGCGCCGGCGAGACCGGCAACAAGTTGCGCGTCCGTGCCGAGACGTTTGCCGATCACTTCAGCCAGGCGCGGCTGTTTTATCTTTCGCAGAGCGAAAGCGAGCAAGCGCACATCGCCTCATCCTTCGTATTCGAACTATCGAAGGTTGGCCTGCTCGACAAGGTTCCACCGCGCATGGTCGCGAACCTACGCAACGTCGATGAGGATCTCGCCAAGCGAGTGGCGGCGGGGCTCGGTATCGATCTTCCGGCAAAGGCTAAGGCAGCGAAGGACCCGATCGACATGACGCCCTCCAACGCCCTCTCGATTCACAAGAACATGAAGGAAACGCTTGAGGGACGGGTAGTCGGGATACTGATCGCCGACGGTACGGACGCCGACGCGCTCAGGGCGCTCGTCGCGGCGATCACGAAGGAGAGGGGCAAGGCGGTAATCGTCGCACCCAGGGTTGGTGGCGCGGAGCTCTCGGATGGGACGATGCAGAAGGCCGACGGTCAGCTTGCGGGATCGCCGTCGCAAATCTTCGACGCGATCGCGATTGTTCTTTCCAAGGCGGGCTGCGCGACGTTGCTGCAGGAGGCGGCAGCGGTCGGCTTCGTCATGGACGCGTTCGGGCACTTGAAGGCGAGCGGCGCGACCGACGCCGCCAAACCGTTGCTCGACAAGGCCGGCGTGGAGCCTGACGCGGGCGTGACCGGCCTCGACGGTGCGTTCGTAGCAGCGGCGAAGAAGCGGTTTTATGACCGCGAACCGGGCCTGAGGACGCTGGCATGATGCTCGCCCCATTCTCCTACCGGTCGCGTGTCCTGTCTGGATGGAATGTGATGGCCCAGACGAGTGCGCGCGCGGCTTGGACGGTCAAAGTGTCACGCGAGGTCATCGAATCGCGTATGAACATCATGACGGAGAGCGTCTCGTCGCGGCTCACGGCGGACTATGCAGAGATGTCGCGGATGTCGCCCGAAAAGGTCGCGGCCTTTTGGACGTCGGGTAGCGCGATCCTCAATGCGTTGCGCGGCATGCAGGCCGACTGGATTGAGCAAACGTGTGGCGTCAGCGTGGTGGCGACCCGAGAAGGGCGGCTCATGCGGAGTGACTGGCTGGACCTCTCAACGCGCGCGACCACCTACGCGCCGCGATCCTTCGAGGCGAGCGCCCGCCTGGGCCGCGACGCGATCGCACCGGCGCACAAAACCGCAAGTTTGAATTTCAGTCGGCTTGATAAAAGAAAGCGAAAGGCCGCTCGACAGTGATGTTAATCGGTCGCGCGGAGGCGCGCGCAACTATGAATGATCCATTGGACTGCCTAGTCATCGGTGGGGGGCCTGCCGGCCTCACGGCAGCGATCTATCTCGCACGGTTTCATCTCGAAGTTTGCGTGATCGATGCGGGCGACGGCCGTGCAGCATTGATACCGATGACCCGCAATCATGCGGGCTTTCCCGATGGCATTGCGGGGGCTGAGCTGCTGCGCCGGATGCAGGATCAGGCGGCGCGCTACGGGGCGATTTATCAGCGCGGGACGGTGCACGCAGTCAGGAAGGACCACGATATCTTTGTTGCTACCACTGCAGATGGAGAAGTCCGTGCGCGTTCGGTGCTTCTGGCGACGGGAGTGGTCAATAATCGTCCTGATATTGATGGCGCGCTTCACGACGACGCGCTCCGGCGCGGACTTCTCCGCTATTGTCCGATCTGCGACGGATACGAGTTGACCGATCGGCCCGTTGGAGTTGTCGGCACCGGGGAGCACGGAACCAAAGAAGCCCTGTTCGTTCGCAGTTTCACCGCCGATCTCTCACTGATTTCGCCAGAAACTGCGCACGAACTCACGCCACTCCACGCCGCAGCGCTGGCGGAGGCGGGGGTGCGGCTGGTGGAGGGACCCTGCCTCAAATTCGTCTTGGCCGACGACCATATCAAAATCGACGTGCCGGCAGGGGAGCATGTCTTCGCCAGCATCTATCTCGCCTTGGGCTCGATAATCCGGTCGGACCTCGCGGTACGGCTCAGCGCAAACACGACTGACGAAGGGTGCCTCGTTGTCGACGCTCACCAGCGCACCAGCGTCGCGGGACTTTATGCCGCGGGCGACGTCGTACAGGGTCTCGATCAGATTAGTCACGCGATGGGCGAAGGTGGTGTTGCAGCGACAACCATCCGCAACGATTTGGCACAACGGACTCCGTTGCGCCGGACGGTTCAGGGATTCGATCCCGCGTAGAGGGTAAACGCATGCTTGAGCGCGGAGCGTAATGAAATCACGCCAGTGAGTATAAGGCCGGACAACTGGTTCATTGTCGAAATTTGCGTTGATGGCCGGAGCGATATCCGCAAACCAGTCCAAACCCTTTCCGCGATGAACCAACTCCAGCGTCTCTCGTTCTTCTGGGTAACCGAGAGGAGCTAAACGCGATGACCGATGCCCAAAGCGACGCGAAGAAGCTGAAAAGTGATCTGTGGAAAAGGATGGCCGAGAGTCCTTTGCTCATGGTCGGCCCGGCGGATGGCGGGACGCATAGCGAGCCGCTGACCGCACAACTCGACAAGCATCAAGTAGACACGCTGTTCTTTTTTGTGGGCAGGAGCAATCGCATCGCGAAAGCCGGCGCGCTTATGCTCCAGTTCGTGTCGAAAGGCCACGATTTCTTCGCCTGCCTGCATGGCGAGGCTCGCGTCGATAACGATCGCACGCAGATCGACAAATTGTGGAACAAGCAGGTGGAGGCGTGGTTTCCTGATGGAAAGGACGATCCAAACTTGATTTTGCTACGTGTCGACATTGACAACGCGGAGTTGTGGGAAACCGACATTTCTATCGCCGGAAGAATAAAAATGATATTTGGCGGCGCGATCAGATCAGACGACGGAGGTCACCACGCCAAGGTCGAAAAAACTGCGAAATCTAGATGATTGAACAAAATTTTTGTGGTCAATTGTCGTTATTTTGACGATCGGGACACTGATCTCAAATTTACTGACTCGATCATCCACGATTCAACTCTCTCTCTTGTCCATTGACCAGGATGAAGTTGGCGGAGAAATCAGTATCCCGACCACCAAATTTGTTGCGTCGGCGGCGGCCGGTAGGCGGCTATGCTGACAGAAGGCATGTGACCTGGAACTGCCCGCAGTGGCTGTCGATGCCGGGTTTGCGAAACGCCGACAACGAGATTGGTAGCCGGTTTGCATAACGGCCCTTGGATAAAGTCAGGTGCGGCCGGACTATACGTCGTGCCAGCCGACTGCTGGATCGATCCGAGGCAGGCGGTGGCGCGTGCTCTTGTCACGCACGGGCATGGTGATCATGCGCGCGGCGGGCATGTCCGGGTATTTGCAACGCCGGAGACGTTGGCGATCATGATGCTTCGCTATGGCGAGGCCAACGAGCCAGTGCCTGTTTCTTACGGCGAGACGATCGAATTGGCAGGTGGCGTGACGGCGACATTCGTACCGGCGGGCCATGTGCTGGGGTCCGCCCAGATATTGCTGCAATATGCTGGCGAGCGCATCGTCGTTACGGGAGACTACAAGCGTCGTCCGGATCCCACCTGTACGCCGTTCATGCCCATTCCCTGCGATGTGCTTATCACCGAGGCTACCTTTGGACTGCCGGTGTTCGTCCATCCTCCAATCGAGGATGAGATCGCGCGGTTGTTGGACGCGAGCGCGCTTCACGCGGAGCGCTGCGTTCTTGTGGGCGCCTATGCGCTTGGCAAGGCGCAACGCGTCATCGCCGAGCTGCGGCGCGCGGGCTATGACGACACGATCTACCTCCACGGCGCGTTGGTCCAGATGTGTCAGCTTTATGAGGAGCATGGCTTGGAGTTAGGCCCGCTAGGGCGGGTGATGGACACGCCGAAGGAGGCACTCAAGGGACGGATAGTGATGTGCCCACCCGGCGCCCTCAACGATCGCTGGGCCCGACGGCTTCCAGATCCTGTGACTGCGATGGCATCCGGCTGGATGCGCGTGCGGCAGCGAGCGCGCCAGCGCAATGTGGAGTTGCCACTGGTGATCTCCGACCACGCCGACTGGAACGAACTGACGCAGACGGTCACCGAAGTGAACCCGGCGGAGACGTGGGTCACCCACGGCCGGGAAGATGGACTGCTCCGTTGGTGCGAGCTTCATCAACACGCCGCGCGCGCGCTGTCGATGATCGGCCTCTATGAGGAGGAAGATTGAGATGGAGGAGTTTGCGGTACTGCTCGACGCGCTCACCTATACGCGGTCGCGCAATGGCAAGGTGGCGCTGATCGCCGATTACCTGCTCCGCACGCCTGACCCGGATCGCGGCTGGGCGCTGGCGGCATTGACCAGTGCACTCGACTTTCCGGCTGTCAAATCCGGAACCGTCCGGCAATTGATCGCAGAGCGCGTGGATCCGGTACTATTCGCCCTATCACGTGATTATGTTGGCGACACCGCTGAAACTGTGAGCCTGTTGTGGCCCGAACCGCAGGGCCATACGCAGCCTCCGTCGATCAGAGAGGCGGTGGAATTGCTGCGAGGAATGACGCGCAATACAGCGCATCGCGATCTGGCTGCGCTGCTCGACCGGCTCGATGCAAAAGGGCGCTATGCGTTATTGAAATTTGCGAATGGGACAATGCGTAACGGCGTGTCGGCACGTCTTGCGAAAGTCGCCTTTGCGCAAGCATTCGGCGTCGATGTCACAGAGGTGGAGGAATATTGGCACGGCCAGCGCCCACCCTATACCGCGTTATTCGACTGGGCGACCGGCAGCGGCCCGTCGCCGATCACGGCAGGCGCAGCATTATTTCGCCCGTTCATGCTCGCCAATCCGCTAGGCGAGACGAGCGTCGACCTCGACCAGTATGCCGTCGAATGGAAATGGGACGGTATCCGAGTGCAGATCGTGCACAGTGACGAAACCCGCATCTACTCGCGTTCCGGGGACGATATCTCGCGAAGCTTCCCGGAATTGCTTGGTGTCCTGGATGCACCGGTAGTGCTCGACGGCGAGTTGCTCGTACGCGGTAGCTTTCAGGGTGGCGAACAGGGCGCGGCCGCCAGCTTCAACGCGCTGCAGCAGCGACTCAATCGCAAGACCGTCTCACGCAAGATGCTGGAACAATTCAGCGCCTTCGTCCGCTTGTTCGACGTGCTTCTGATGGAGGAGGAGGATTTACGTGGGTTGCCGTGGGAAGTACGACGCGGAAGGCTAGAGCGGTTCGCCGCAGAACTCGATCCGGCGCGCTTCGATGTGAGCGCAATCGTGCCGGTCAGTTCTATGGCTGCGCTCGTCGCGGTCCGTAATGGCGCACGCGATCAGGCGATCGAGGGTGTGATGCTCAAGCGCCGCAATAGCCCCTATGTCGCGGGCCGTCCGACGGGGTTGTGGTATAAATGGAAACGCAACCCGCTGCTCGTAGACTGCGTGCTGATGTATGCGCAGCGCGGCAACGGGCGGCGTTCATCCTACTATTCAGATTACACATTTGGCTGCTGGAACGGCGACCCGGATGCGGGCGCCGAACTATTACCCGTGGGCAAATCCTATTTCGGCTTTACCGAGGACGAACTGAAATGGCTCGACCATCATGTCCGCACGCATACCATCAACCGCTTTGGCCCGGTACGCGAGACCGACCGGACGCTTGTACTCGAGATCGCGTTCGATTCGATCCATGGGAGTCGCCGACACAAATCCGGGCTCGCGATGCGTTTCCCGCGTATTAATCGTATCCGCGCTGACAAGCCCGCACGCGAGGCCGATCGGATCGAAATGCTGCGGGGTCTGATCGCGCCGGAATGAGCTGCCGCCTGTTTCGAGGGCGCCGAGATGCGGTGCTTTGGAACGCTTCCCGAACAACCCGCAACACCAACCTCAAGGCGCGCCGGCATGCATCAGAAGCGGGAGCACCTCCATCCTCACCGCTATCATCGGCATCAGGAACCGCGACCAGTCGGCGTCGTTGATGGATTCCGGCCGACTGGTCGAGTAGCGACAACGAGGCTTCAAAATGAGCAAGCTTAACCAGACAAAACGCGACAATCTCGACGCTGGCAAATTCGCGTTCAGCAAGCAGCGCAAAGAACCAATCGAGAACGCATCTCATGTGCGATCAGCCGTTGCCCGTTTCAATCAGGTCACAAACGTGACCGATGCGGAGCGCGACGAGGCCTGGGACAACATCAGGGCTGCGGCAAAAAAATTTAATATCAAGATCAACGAAAATAGTTGGCGCGAGATTGGCAAGTAAACTTAGACCAAACTACCATGCCACTCCAAAACAATGTAATAATCTGTAAGTTGATCCGAAACTAGTCCTATTTTGCTGAAGGAACATCCTCCCACACGATCGACGCGATCACCTTTCGCAATCCGTCGTCAAGTTACATGCGGAGCCCTCCGGAGGAGACGATCATGGCGGCACGCCCTTATTGGAAAGGCCAGATTCGACTGGCGCTGGTTTCGATCCCTGTAGAAATTTACGCAGCGACAAAGAGCGGTGCCACAATTGCTTTTAATCAAATTCATGAGCCGTCCGGCAAGCGTATAAAATATGAGAAGGTCGTGCCGGGCATCGGTCCGGTAGACCTTGATGATATCGTTAAGGGATTTGAATATACCAAAGGTGAGTACGTGCTCCTGAACGATCAGGAAATTGAAGGCGTCAAGCTCGAGAGCAAGAAGACACTCGAGCTTACTCAGTTCGTCGACAGTCATGACATCGACCCGATTTACTTCGAGAAGCCCTATTATATAGTGCCGGCTGACGACCTCGCCGAAGAGGCGTTCATTGTACTGCGCGAGGCGTTGCGCCGCAGTCGCAGAATTGGTCTCGGTCAACTGGCGATGCGAGGCCGCGAATATGTTGTCAGTGTAAAGGCTTGCCGGCGAGGCATGGTGATGGAGACGTTGCGCTATGACGACGAGGTCAACAAGGCGGCGAGCTATTTCCGCGACATCGGCGATGAAGAACCTGATGACGAACTGTTGGAGTTAGCTACCACGCTGATCGACAAGAAGACCGGCAAGTTCGACGCCAGCGAGTTCCATGACCGCTATGCCGACGCGCTCAAGGAGCTGATAGAGCGGAAAAAGAAAGGTAAAACCCTTAATATAGATTCCGATCAGGGCTCCACCGATCCGCGCACCAACAATGTCATCGACCTGATGGCCGCGCTCAAAAATTCGCTCGGACCGGGCGGCGCCGGCAAATCCTCCGGGAAGAAGCCGATTGCCAAGAAAGTAACCGCGAAGACTTCTGCCAGGGCAATTGCACGCAGACGAGCGTGAACGATCGAGGAATGTCTGTTCGGCATCCACCTAGCGCGCTCGGCAAAGAAGCGTGATGTGAAACTGCGGGAACGAGTCCAATGCCCTGCGTATTTAAACCATCGGCGATTGGGAACATGGCAATGGCGAGAGCGGGAAAGAACGCGGCATCAGCAGACGCAAACCTCGCTAAATATCTGTCTATGCGTAATTTTACGCAAACTGCCGAGCCATCTGGAGCAAGCGAACTCACAACGGGCAACGGGTTCGTCGTACAGAAGCACGCTGCGACCCGGCTCCATTTCGATTTCCGGCTTGAACTCGGTGGCGTTCTGGTGAGCTGGGCCGTCACGCGTGGCCCGAGCTCCAACCCCGACGACAAGAGATTGGCGGTCCGGACGGAGGATCATCCGCTCGATTATGCGCGGTTCGAAGGCGCGATTCCCAAAGGGGAATATGGCGGTGGCACCGTGATGCTATGGGACAACGGCACGTGGGAACCTATTCCCGGCAAAGATCCACGGGTGACGCTTCCCGAAGGCCATTTGCATTTTATCCTTCACGGCCGGCGGATGCGGGGTGAATGGATTCTGTTTCGCCTGAAACCTCGCGGCAAAGAGCGGAACGAGAATTGGATCCTGCGCAAGGTCAACGACATACACGTTGGCGGGTCGGACGATCTGACTGGAGCCCATCTTACCAGCGTCGACACCGGCCGCACGATGGACGAGATTGCCGCAGGCAAAAAGCGGAACGCCGCGGACGTCAATATTATACCGCCCGCCAAATCGCCTACCACCAGGCGGCGGCGCAACGTGAAGTCACAAGTGTCTCCACCCCCATTTCAACCTGTCCAATTGGCCAGGCTCGTCGACAACGTGCCCGCAGGGGAGCGCTGGTTGCACGAACTAAAATATGACGGCTATCGCACGCTGATTTCGATCGGCGGCGGCGAAGGGCGCGCCTATACTCGCTCAGGGCTCGACTGGTCGGACCGCTTCGCGCATCTTATTGCCGACGCACTGCGCCTCAATGTCCAAAGCGCGCTCATCGACGGGGAAGCCGTTGTGACGCTGCCCGATGGGCGCACCAGCTTCCACGCTTTGCAGACGGCACTTAAGGACGATACCGCCGGAATCGACTATTTTGCTTTCGATCTGCTGGAGCTTGATGGGAAGGATTTGACCCAACTGCCCCTGGTAGAACGGAAAGCGAAGCTAGCCGGCCTGCTGAACGAGCGGACGGGCCGGTTGCGCTACTCCGACCATGTCATCGGGCGTGGCGAAGAATTGTTCGACAGTTTCTGCGGCGCCGGCTTGGAAGGTCTTATTTCCAAGCGCGTCGATGGCACATATTGCGGGTCGCGCAGCGGCACCTGGGTCAAGACCAAATGCATCCGCCGTCAGGAATTCGTTGTCATCGGCTGGACATCTTCCGGCACGCAACGCGGCTTTCGCTCCTTGCTGCTTGGGTTAAATACAGAGGGCAAGCTGCGCTATGCTGGCAAGGTCGGAACCGGCTTCACCGGCGACGAGATCGATCGGCTCCTGAAGATTATGGCACCGCTGGAGCAGAGGAACGCCACGGTGGAGGCCCCTCGCCGCGCCGTATACGGCGCGCATTGGATCAAACCAATCCTGGTCGCCGAAGTCGCCTATGTTGAGTTTACCAACGGCGGCGTTGTGCGCCACTCAAGTTATCTCGGCCTCCGCGAAGACAAGAAAGCAGAAGCGATCATCATGGAGAAAACCGCGCCGATTGCCGCCGCCATTGAACCGGTGAACAGTGTTGTTACGATCAGCAATCGTGATAGAATCATCTTTCCAGAAGGAAAATTGAGCAAGGGTGATCTTGCGGATTATTATGAAACCGTCGCTTCCATCATGCTGCAATGGTGTAGTAGTCGACCGATCAGCCTCGTTCGCTGCCCGCAGGGTCGCGCCAAAAAATGCTTTTTCCAAAAACACGATGCCGGCAGCTTTGGTGACGACGTCAAGCAGGTCGGCATCCTCGAGAGGGACGGTCATCGAGAGCCCTATCTGTTCGTCGACGCCCCCGCCGGCCTGCTCGCATGCGTGCAGATGGGAACGATCGAATTTCACGGCTGGGGCGCTCGGATCGAAGACATCGAAAAGGCCGATCGGCTGGTCTTCGACCTCGATCCCGATGAAAGCCTCCAATTTAAAGACGTAGTCTCGGCCGCTTTTCACCTTCACGACATGCTGGGGGAGATGGGCCTCGTCACCTTCCCAATGGTCACGGGCGGCAAGGGTATCCATGTTATCGCTCCGCTGACGCCGTCGGCGGAATGGCCCGAGGTAAAGGATTTCGCGTATCGCTTCGCCGTGGCGTTAGCGCAGGCTGAACCAAAACGCTTCACTGCAGCGCTCGCCAAGGCCAAACGAACCGGGCGGATTTTCATTGATTATTTGCGCAACCAGCGTGGCGCGACCGCGATCATGCCCTATAGCGCGCGTTCGCGCGACTTTGCGCCGATCGCAGTTCCCCTCACTTGGGAAGAGTTGCGCGATCTCGATAAGCCTTATCACTGGCATATCGGCGACGGTAGTGAAATGGTGAAACGGGCCAGCTCGAGGAATTTGGCACATTGGGGCCGCGCAGATCAAATTTTGCCCGATCTATAAAGATCTCTTGGACAGCACAGGTGTGTGCAACTCTGGCGTCCCTACTCGCCCCCTTCGTTTCGTCTTCTATCCGGGAAAGACGACCATCGCGGCGGCAGCCACCCCCATCACGCCGGTCGTAAGCCAGCCAAAAAACTTGAGCGGCGGCGATGCGACAAACTCGCCCATGATGCTCCTATTGGAAACGACGATCATCAAACCGATCAGAACGGGCACTGCCGCGACGCCATTGATGACCGCGCTCCAGAACAATGCCTTCATCGGATTGATCGGCGACCAGTCGATTGCCAGGCCCAGTATCATGCCGATCGTGATCACTGCATAAAAGGCTTTTGCCCGCATGGGCCTGTGCTCCAGGCTCGCGTTCCAGCCCCCGATCTCGCAAACCCCATAGGCCGAGGAACCCGCGAGAACCGGCACCGCCAGCATTCCAGTGCCGATGATCCCCAGGCTGAAGATGGCGAACGCCAGACTTCCCGCCACGGGCTTGAGAGCCTGCGCGGCGTCGGCCGCGCTTTGGATATCGGTCTTGCCAGCGGCGTGCAGCGTCGATGCGGTCCCGAGAATGATTGCGAGCGCGACGATGTTGGACACCGCCATGCCGGCAAAAGTGTCCCAGCGGATACGGTGGAACGCATCTGGCGCCTGTGCGCGCTTTTTCTTCAGCGGCTCTCGCACATCGCTCTGATCTAGATCCTCCACCTCCTGCGCCGCCTGCCAGAAAAAGAGATAGGGACTGATCGTCGTGCCAAAGATCGCGACGATCGCGGTGACGGCCCCCGCTCCGGTAATCGCCGGCATGAGAAGGCCCATCGCCGCCGCCCGCCGATCCACTTTCACCATGAAAACGAGCGCGACATATGGACTTGCCCCGCTTAAGTGGAGAGGCATTTGCTCAGCGTGACGCGGTTCGTTCGAACTGCGCGGGGCTGATGTAGTCGAGCGCGGAGTGGCGCCGGACCGGGTTGTAGAAGCCGTCGATATAGCGGGCAATGGCCTGCGCGGCTTGGTCACGGGTATAGAAGACGGTGCGCCAGACGAGCTCGGATTTGATCGTCTTGAAGAACGTCTCGACCATCGCGTTGTCGTAGCAATTTCCCTTTCCAGACATGGAGATACGGATGCCGTGGCGGCGCAGCTCGGTCTGGTAGTCCACGGAGCAGTATTGGCTGCCGCGGTCCGAATGATGAATGAGCCCTTCGGGCGGACGCCGCATAACGAGGGCCTTGCGCAGCGCGGCCAGCGCCAGATCGCGATGCAGGCGGTCGCCGACGGCCCAGCCGATCACGCGGCGGGAGAAGAGGTCGATGACCACCGCCAGATAGAGCCATCCCTCCCGCGTCCAGACATACGAGATGTCCACGCCCCATTTCTGGTTGGGCGTCGTCGCCGTAAAATCCTGGTCGATGATGTTCGGCGCGATCGGCCAGCTGTGCTCGCTGTCGGTCGTCCGTTTGAACCGACGCTTCTGCCGACCGCGCAGGCCGTTCTCGCGCATCAGCCGCGCCGTGCGCCGTCGCCCGATGGCGAAGCCATCATCCTGCAACTCGCGCGTCATGCGCGGACTGCCATACGTGCCGTTCGACAGCGCGAATGCCGAGCGGACATGCGCCAGCATCACCATGTCATCACGTTGCCGCCGACTGGCCGGACGATCCTTCCAGGCGAAATAGCCGCTCTGGCTGACGCCGAGCACCTGGCAGAGGCGGTGTACGGGGAAATCCTTCTTCGCCTGATCGACGAGCGCAAACCTCATCGACTTCCCTCCCGGGCGAAAAAAGCGGTCGCCCGCTTCAGTATGTCGCGCTCCTGCCGAAGGATCTCATTCTCCCGGCGGAGCCGCTTCAACTCGGATGCCATATCTGCCTGCGGCGCCTGGTCGGGCATCTCCGTCAGCCAATCACGACGACGGCCGATCCACCGAACCAGCGTCGACAGGCCGACCCCCAAATCTTCCGCAACCTCACGCTGCGTGCGCCCGCTGGTCGCTACCAGCCGGACCGCCTCGTCCTCGAATTCCTTTGTAAACCGTCGTTGCTTCGTCATCGAGTTCGCCTTTCACCTCAGGAAAACTCTCCACTTTTTCGAAGCAAGTCCAAAACATGCTCGGCAGCCCCACGGCGCGGCGCGTCCTGGCTTCCGTTTCCAGCCCGGCCGCATCGAGCAGTGTGCCAGCGAGATAAAGCTCCGGGCGTTCAACCCACTCGCAATCGATACCGCCCTCCTCGATCTGGATAGCGAGCTCACTGACTGCTTTGAACATGCGTCGCCAGCGCCGCGACGCTTCGCTATAGCCGATATCACGTGCGAGATGGCTAAGCGGGACATCAGCGCCCCACATCACAAGCGCGGTCGACGCCCCCGTGCTGCCGTGAGCCGGCGGTCGGCGATCAAGCAGAAGAACGCTCCTCCCCTTCCGCGCCAAGCGTTCACCCAGCATCGCACCCATCACGCCTGCACCAATAATCGCTATATCGACCTCGTGGCCGGGTAGCGCGTCTGTCGAAATGACGGCATTTTCCGGTGCGATCCAACACGGACGGCCGCCGCGGAGATCGCGCCTTTCAGTCAGGTCCACTGGACTTTTCTCTTATGAGCGGGGGCGCGATCTTTTTGTCGGCGAGTAAAGGCTCAAGCCTTGTCTCCGAGGTTAAATCATCACTTCCAGGATAAGCTAGATGCTCCCGATTATGTTCGATCATACCCAGCGCGGCGAACCGTTTATGTCTGATCATCAGGTGCGAACGCCGCTTCGGCGCTCCACGGAAAAGTTGCCTGATTCGAGCTTCCTTCACTCGCCGCTGCCGCTTGCAGTAGATGGCAACGCGAAAGCCATCGTATAATCGCCATAGCGCGTGCCAAGCGCGCCATGGCCACCCGCTGTGATGACGACATATTGGCGCCCATCGCGTCCAAGATAGGTCATCGGCGTCGCCTGCGCTCCAGCTGGGAGGCGCGCCTTCCACAGCACCTCACCACTCGCGAGATCATAAGCTCGAAGATATTGATCGGTCGTCGCCCCGATAAAGGCGATGCCCGACGCAGTGATGATCGCGCCACCGAGATTGGGCACGCCGGTCTTAAGCGGGACGCCCAGCCGCGTGCCGAACAGCCCTGTATCCCGCGCGGTACCTAAGATTTCGTCCCATTTCACCTTGCGCGTACTGAGGTCCACTGCGGTCAGCTTGCCCCATGGCGGAGCGCTGCATGGGGCACCGAAGACGCCGATCCACGCCTGAACCACCGCGACATAAGGCGTATTGTACTGCGTCTGGAGCGATGCCTCCCGCGCATTCTCTCCTCCCTGCTTTTTCTTCATCAACGGGCCGACGCGCGGATCGTCGCGACGCATCAGCCAGATTTTGAACGGCATCTCCATCGTATTGACGACGAACATCTGCCGCACCGGATCGATCGCCGCCCCACCCCAGTCGGTCACGCCATCAAATGCTGGGTGGCCGATGATCGGCTTCAGCCCGACCGGCTGGTAAATGCCTGCGCCCTGCGCTCGCCGGATGTCGATACGGCACAGCAATTGGTCGATCGGTGTCGCACCCCAAGTCGCGCGTTCGCTCGGAGCAGGCGGCGTGAAAGAGGGCAACCCAATCGACCATGGTTGCGTCGGCGAAACCTTCAGACCAGGCGTCGCACCGTCCTGTCGCGCCGACCGCTCCTCGATCGGCGCGATCGGCGCGCCATCAAGCCGGTTGAGAAAATAGACCTGCCCCATCTTGGTCGTCTGGATCAACGCCGGAATCACACGGCCGTCGGGCGCGCGGTAATCGAATAGTGACGGACCGATTGGCAAATCCATGTCCCACATGTCGCGGTGAACGAGTTGACGCACCCAACGCAGCTTACCGGTAGCGATTTCCAGCGCCACGATCGCAGAGCCGAAACGGTCATCGAATGGCCGGCGCCAGCCGATCCAGTAATCTGGTGAGGCGTTGCCGGTACCGAGATAGACGAGGCCACTGGCCGGGTCAGCGGTCATCGCGCCCCATACGTTCGGCGTGCCGCGGGTATAATCCTGGCCCGGCGGTAGCGGCGCGATCGCGTCCGGCGACCGCCCGACGTCCCACGCCCATATCGGATCGCCGGAGACCGGATCATAAGCTCGCACCACGCCCGAGGGGATATCGCGATTGACGTTGTCCACGATCCGCTCGCCGATGATTAGCCGCCCATTTGCGACGACGGGTGGCGAGGTGCTGATCTGGTCCGCCGGATGCGAGACGCCCATATTCTGCCGGAGGTCGAGCGCGCCATTCTTGCCGAAGGTCTGGCACGGCTGGCCGGTCTCCGCATCCAGAGCCATCAGTCGCGCATCAAAGGTAGGGGCGAAGATGCGGCGCGGACAGGGCGTGCCCGCCGGCGCCTCGAAATAGGAAACGCCTCGGCAGACCAGATAGGAATTCCCAGTCCGGTCGGTCGTGTCGCGCCAGCTCCATCTCGTTTGGCCGGTGGTGGCATCGATCGCCTCGACAATCGAATGCGGCGTGCAGGTATAAAGCGTGTCGCCGATATGGATCGGGGTGGCTTCGGAATGATATTCGCGCTTGTGTTCTATCGCCTCGGCCGCGTCGGGCAGATCACCTGTGCGTTGGGTCCAGGCAAGCTTCAACCGGGCGACATTCCCGGGATTGATTTGTGTGAGGCTGGAATAGCGCTGCCCCGCCAGCGTGCCGCCATAATGTGTCCAGTCACCATTTGTGACGTCCTCGCCCGGCGCTACAGCCGGGTATAGCGCCATCGCATCCTTCGCGGCCGCTCGATGACTCCGCAGCAGCGGAACCGCTATCACGACCGCGACAATAACCACTGCGGCCGTCGCGAGCGCGCGTCGCCCCTCCCCGCCCCCTTCCTTGCCCCGCGCAGTCAACAACACGGCCACCAGCAATACACTCGGCGCGACAAGGCGGGGGATGAGCTGAAGGCCATCCGGTCCGACCTCCCACAGCGCCCAGATCAACGTGCCGATCCATATCAAGACATAAAGCGAGCGCCCGCGCGGATCGCCCCGCCCGATCAGCGCGCCGCTCAGGATCAGTGCCACTCCCGCGATGAGATAGTAGGGCGATCCGCCCAGCGATACGAGCACGCCGCCCGCCGTCGCGAAGAAACCACCAAGAATCGCAATGATCCAGCCAAGCGCGCGGACTGCCACCAATCGCATCTCGCTCCCCTGATTTTGTCCTTGCCACGAGCGGTAACGTTCGGGAACGGGTTGGGATGCAAACGATCTTGTCATCATCCGTTGCCACGTGTGGGTGATTACGCCTGCGGAACCACTTTTCCTTTGTTGCGTATTGGCGAAGATCAAACTGCGTCGGGGAGCAAAATGTCGGAAGTGAGGGATCGGTGGTTTTGACCGGGAGAGCCGGTTACGTCGGCTTACTTCAGACCGACGGTGAGATGGGGCGACGCATTCTCGACCATGATTGGTGCAGCACAGGTCTCGGACCGATCGAAGCCTGGTCGCAAGGGCTCCGCGCGATCGTCGCCTTTTTGATCCATTCGTCTGTCCCGATGGTGATGCTATGGGGTGAGGACGGCATCATGATTTACAATGATGCCTATTCGGTATTCGCTGGCGACAACCATCCCGGTATCCTCGGCTCGAAGGTCCGCGAAGGCTGGCCAGAAGTCGCCGATTTCAACGACAACGTGATGAAGGTCGGGCTCGCCGGAGGTTCGCTCGCATATAAGAATCATCTGCTGCGTCTCAATCGCACCGGCGAGTTCGAGGATGTGTGGATGGACCTCGATTATTCTCCGATTTACGACGATGCGGGAATCCCAACGGGCGTATTGGCAATCGTCGTTGAGACGACTGCGCTGGTGACAGCTGCGGAAGCGTTGCGCGAAAGCGAAACGACGCTGCGCCTCCTCGACTCGCTAGGTATGCGCACCGCATTGAGCGCCGATGCGGGCGAGATTCTTGCGATCACGACCCGCATGATCGGCGAGGAACTGGGCGTTTCAATCTGCGCTTATGCTGACATGGATGCGGATGGTGATGGTTTTACGATCCGCGGCGAATGGGCGCGTCAAGGGGGCGCCTCGATCGTCGGACATTATCGCCTCGCGGCTTTCGGCACCGACGCGGTGGAACGCCTCAATGCCGGACAACCATTTATCGTCCATGACCGACGCGAGTTGCCGCAGGAAGCAACGACGACATTCGAGAGCCTCGGCATCGACGCGACGATCTGCATTCCGCTCGTCAAGGAGGGGCGGTTGATCGCATTAATGGCGATCCATGACGAGCATCCGCGACAATGGTCGGCCAGCGAACTGGTAACCATCCGCGAGGTGACCGAACGAAGCTGGGCGCATGTCGAGCGTGCGCGGATCCAGGCTGAGCTCCGCGCTACCGCCGACCGTCTAAGGGAACTCAACGAAACTCTCGAACAACGCGTCGAAGAACGTTCCACCGCATTGGAGAGCAGTCAGACGCAATTCCGCCTGCTCGTCCAGGGCGTCACCGATTATGCGATATTCATGCTCGATACCCAGGGCCGGGTCTCAAGCTGGAACGCTGGCGCGAAACGCATTAAGGGATATGCGCCGCGCGAAATCATTGGCCGGCATTTCTCCACTTTCTATACCGACGAAGACCGGGTGGCGGGCGAGCCAGAGCGCGCGCTGGAAACCGCGCGTCATGAGGGGCGATTCGCCGCAGAGGGCTGGCGCCAACGCAAGGACGGCACGCGCTTCCGCGCCAGTGTAGTGCTCGACGCGATTAAAGACGACGACGGGCGACTCATCGGTTTTGCCAAGATCACGCGCGACGAAACCGAACGCGACGCAGCACAGCGCGAGCTGGAGCTCGCACGCGAGGCGCTGTTCCAATCGCAGAAGATGGAGGCAATTGGACAGTTGACCGGCGGGATAGCACATGATTTCAATAATTTGCTTGCTGCGATCCTCTCCGGCATGGAATTGCTCCGCAAACGCGTGCCAGTCGATCCACAAGTGACAGCGCTGCTCGATAATTCGGTCAAGGCGGCGGAACGCGGAGCAGCACTGACCCAACGCATGTTCGCCTTCGCCCGTCGTCAGGAATTGACGACGGAAGCGGTGCGCATCCCTGCATTGGTCGCGGGCATGATGGAGCTGTTGCAGCGCTCGCTGGGTCCGACGTTTGTTCTCGAGACGCGCTTTCGTGCGGATCTTCCGATGGTGTGGGCCGACGTCAATCAGCTCGAAATGGCGCTGCTGAATCTTGCGGTGAACGCCCGCGACGCGATGCCCGACGGAGGAATGATCACCATTGATGCCGCCGACCGTCATGTGGCGTGCCGAGAAGTCGCCAACCTTGCCGCGGGTCATTACGTGCGACTAACCGTAACCGACAGCGGGAAAGGCATGGATGTCGCGACGCTTGCCCGGGCGAGCGAGCCCTTCTTTACGACCAAAGGCGTCGGCAAGGGCACAGGCCTTGGCTTGTCAATGGTGCATGGCTACCTCCATCAACTTGGCGGCGCGTTCGAGCTCGAGAGCGAAATCGGCACTGGTACCCGCGCCCACATCTGGCTCCCAGTCGGGGATGCGCAGCCCCCGTCAACGCAGATTGACACCGAGCCGGATGCGGTGCGTGGATCTGCACGTCACACGATCCTAGTGGTCGATGACGACGCACTTATTCTGATGAACACTACCGCCCTATTGGAAGATCTCGGTCATGAGGTATTAGGAGCGATATCCGGGAATGAGGCGCTCGCATTGTTAGAGCAGCACCCTGACATCGACCTGTTGGTTACAGATCAGATAATGCCTGGCATGACGGGAAGCGAGCTTATTGCCCGCGCACGCGCGCACCGCGCCGCACTTCCGATCATTCTCGCCACCGGATATGGCGAAAATTCGAGCGAATTAGCGCCGGAAGTACATCGCCTCGGCAAACCATTTACCCAATCCGCCCTTAGCCGCGCGGTACGAATGGCGATCGGATTGCAAGCATCCGCAAAATCAATAAGCGAGCCTCACAGCCGACGATGATTCGCACAGTGAAGATATCAAACGTTGCTCGTTTGGCGCCTGACAATTGAAAAAATAGTCCAGACTGCACGTCGATCTGCATTCGATATTATTAGCCAGCTTATTTTTGGTCCTTGAGCGCCGCGGAGAAGCGACCCGGGAGGTGCGTAAATTTCAAGGGTCGAAAACCTTACATTGCTCGGAATAGGCCTTTTGGTGGCGAACGCAGCGAGCCCGCTTTTCCATGGCCGATCACCACCGTGTGGAACGGCAACGACATCACGATCATCTAAATCGCGGCAACCCACAAGGAGGACATGGAATTCCCTCACGGCCTTTTGATCTGCCCCCACCGAGTGGGCCGCTTGGTTTGTTAGTGGATTAAGCCCATCGCCGCCATATCCGGACGGAGGTGGAGCGAAGCGGAACCGGAGGCCGGATATGGCGGTGTCGCTGTTTCCGGGGCCGGTGGTCGATAACCCAGGCTGCTATGCGGGCGGACGGTGTTGTAATGCCGCCGCCAGGCTTCGATCAGCCCCCTGGCCTCGGCGAGGCTGTAGAATATCTCGCCATTGAGCAGTTCGTCGCGAAGCGACCCGTTGAAGCTTTCGTTATATCCATTCTCCCACGGTGATCCCGGGGTGATGTAGAGCGTCTTCACGCCGATCTGACCCAGCCATTTCTGGACAGCGGTCGCGATAAATTCGCTGCCATTATCGGATCGTATATGTGCCGGAGGGCCGCGCGAGATGAACAGGTCGGCCAAGGCCGCCAGAACATCCCGTGCTTGAGCTGACGCGCCACGATGAGCGCCAGGCACTCCCTGCTGGCCTCGTCGATGATGGTCAGGATCCGGAACTTGCGGCCGTCATGCGTGCGCCCTTCGACAAAGTCATAGGCCCATACATGCCCTGGATATTCGGGCCGCAGACGGATGCACGATCCGTCGTTGAGCCACAGGCGTCCCCGCTTTGGCTGGCGCAGCGGAACCTTCAGCCCCTCACGACGCCATATCCGCTCGACCCGTTTATGGTTCACGGTCCATCCTGCATGGCACAGCAACGCCGTCACCCGCCGGTAGCCATAGCGACCATATTGCTTCGCCAATGCGATGATGTCCTCCGTAAGCGCCTGTTCGTCATCCGCCCCACGCGGCACCTTGCACTGCGTCGATCGATGCTGCCCCAGCACCCGGCATATCCGTCGCTCGGACACACGGACTGCCAGATCTCGTCGTAATTGATCGATGCAGCGCCGACGCCGCGCGGGGCTCAGAAGTTTCCCCGTGCAGCTTCCTGCAGGATCAGCTTGTCCAGCGTCAGATCCGAAATCGCCCGCCGCAGCCGCTGGTTCTCCTTCTCCAAATCCTTCATCCGCCGCGCCTGATCGGTCTTCAGGCCGCCATATTCCTTGCGCCACCTATAGTAGGTCTGCTCCGTAACCCCGATCCGCCGGCATCCCTCGGCGGTCGTCCCGCCCTGGCCCAACACGATCTCGACCTCACGCAGCTTCCCGATAATCTCCTCGGGCTTGTGCTTCTTCGACGGCATGTAACGTCCCTTTCCTCGTGATTTCCATCATACTCGATGGTCCACCTGAAAGGGGGCAGCTCACTTTCCCAATCGAAACTAAATTAGGAGCAACGTTAGTTCTGGCCTATATCGTTGAGGCTATAGCCGATGTCGATGATCTCGGCGCTTTCTCCCCTCTTTCCTCGCTATCTCGGCAGGCGACCGCGACGAGGTTCGGCAGGCACAAAAAGAATCAAGGAACGTCCATGGTCCACACCATCATCGGCACGGTTAAGTTCTTCATCGCTGGCAAGCGCTATGAATTCATCGCCACCGACCGCCAAAATCAAGACGCATTCGGGTATATTTTGGCGGTCAAGCCTGGTCTGGGTTTCCGTCGACAAGGATCAGCGCGTCACTTGCCAAGTGAGGTAGAAATCGCGGCAATGCCAATGCCGTAAACCTAAACTTGGCCAAACGACCCTGGAGCAACGGCGCAGGACAGCTCCACTCTGGTCCCCATTTTCGCGTCAAGTTTTTAGGACTCACGTATGACTAACGATACCACTCTCTTTCGCGCGCGCGCCAAAATCGAAATGGCCAATGCCGAAGCTACTGCGCTCGAAAATGTCCGGGAGCGTTGCGAGCGCGCCGCCAAGGCATGGACTGAGATGGCCGATCGCGCCGAACGCACCCTCACTCAGCGCCAGGCACGCGAAGCCGCCACGGCGGCGAAAACAATTGCGGGGTAGCCGCCTCGGCTGAAGGGCCGGAAACACGAATGCGCAATTTGAATTTTGTCGCCGCCTCAATGACACTCGGAATCCGTCCGCTTCCATCAACGCTTTGCCCCGCGACTTTGAGACTGGCCGCCCCCCGACCATGAGCTGCCATTCAGCCGAGCACTTTTGACAGCCCTTACCGGCGCGTCCGCGTCTGATGTCGCGAACCGCGCCACGCGGGGTAAAACTCATACCGCTTCCCCGATAACGTAAGCGATTCAAGATAGGTTGTAACCGAACGGGTGAGGCCGCCTGCCGGGAGGAGGGTTGAGCGGTGACGTGTTCCCTTGTCGCTTGCGCGACGAGTGCCTGAACGAACACCTGTTCCCATCGCTGGCTGCAGCGAGAGGGATCATCGAAGCATGGCGGACGGACTACAACACCGTGCGTCCGCACAGCAGCCTTGGCGGGTTGGCACCCGCCGAGTTTACCAACCGCCCCTGCCCAGGGCATATGGAAACCGAAGCTAACTTATCAGCGGCCTGAAAACGGGGAGCACGTCACCGCTCCCAGGCTTCGAGAGGATCTAATGATGGAAAGCATCAATACGCCTCACACGTTTTTCCGTACTTTTTCAATTTATACGGAAAACCGCATTTTGGAATGATATACGGAAACACGTATATTGCGGATTCGCGCCAAAGACGGGACCCCGCTGATTTAAGGCAATGCCTTTTCTTTGTTCGATATTCGCGCGGCAACGGAATCGTGATCGGCTTCCAGGGGCCCCTCAAAATTCTAATAAATTCCAATGCTCGCAGATAATTGGTGAAAATTCAGGCGGGCTCTCGTTATCGGCGCTTATCCACACGCTTGGCTTTGCGATAGCCAAGGTGGACATCGGGATTGGGCTGCCGCCAGACGCTGTTCTGGAGCGCCCCCCTCAGCCGGCCTTCCGCTTGCCTATTCCTCTGGGCCACATTGCGATAACCAGCCCCCATCCGACCAAAGCCACGCAGAAGATCAGGTCATGGCGCAAGCTAACGACCGCGAGTCTTTTCCAGCCATGGAGCTCGGGTGTCAGGTCATGAGTCCGCTGCACGCCGTCTCGATTGGTCAGCACACAGCTGCCATCGATGTTGTTCAATCTGGTGCGGCTGCGTTTCCCCGTACGGAAGATGACAGGTTTATAGTTGATCGCCTTCAGCCCTCGCGTTTGAGCGAATGCCACGCAAGCTGGCATTGCGATGGTCTGGCGGCCCCAGAAAAACACGCCTCCGCTGGTCGATGCAGCCAATGCAAGCAGCACCACAATCAGCCCGGTTTTGCCGCGTGCTGCCGCCATAACGCCTTTCCCGCTCGATCATTACACCGTGGCTTGATGGACGACGCTCGATGATGGCGCTTTTACATCCATGTCGTAGCGATACGACAACAATTCAACGACGCATCAGCGCAGATGCAGCAATCCGGTCAAGGTCGATCGACGCGAATTCGGCAGAACAGATACGATCCCGCCCTGCGGTCTTGCTACGATAGAGTTGTCCATCCGCCTCCGCAATCCAACGATCAAGATCAATTTCTGCATCGTACCTCGCACTGGCCACGCCAATGCTTACCGTCACGTAAGGGCTCACGCCTGACGTCTCGTGTGGAACGTTGAGCGATTGCACCTGCAGCTTGATTTCCTGCGCCACGGTTTCTGCGGCGATCGGATCCGAGCCGGGCAGAATACAAGCGAACTCCTCCCCGCCATAGCGCGCGGAGATATCACTTACCCGCTTCACCGCACGCGTCAGCGCAGCGGCAACCATGGCAATGCAGCGATCGCCTGCCTGATGTCTATATGTATCGTTGAATTGTTTGAAGAAATCGATGTCGACCATGATCACCGAGAGCCAGTCTTGCGACCGTCCGAGCCGGGTATATTCGGTGGTCAGATGATGCTCGAGCGACCGGCGATTATGAAGGCCGGTAAGCGCGTCGCGCCCCGCGAGATCAGCCAGTTGATCGCGTAATCGTTTCAGCTCGGCAATGCTGTCTTCCCCGCGCAGACCTTCCAGCACGATCCGGATCTTGTCTTCGGCCGAGAAGTGCCGACGCGTCGCACGCCGGATGTCCTTCACCACCCGCTCCGCGGGAGCCTTGGGCGGCGATTTTTTAAGGAGGATTTGGGCTTCATCTTCGTTCCTTCGTCACTACGACGAAGCCCAAATCCTCCTTAAATCACAACCTCAAATCTGTGCCATTGGTGCTGACGGCGGACAAGCGGCGCAGAAGATTGAGCACTGCCGGACCATCATCAGCCGCACATCGGCGGTAGTTGCTCGATTATTTCGCGCGAAAACTGATGATATCGCCAGCCCAATCTCTCGCTGGCGCTTGCGGGCTGGCGGCTATATGATAAAATCATATCGATGGAGGCGCGTATGGCCGGAAAGGCAATCTCTGTTACCTTGGGTGAAATGGCCTCTCACGCCGAGCGCTATCTGTCGTCAGGCCGGTATGCGTCGATGAGCGAGGTCATGCGCGCAGGCCTACGCGCACTCGATCGCGAAGAAGCAGTTCTTGACGGATTGGTTCGCGCACGCGTCGAGGAAGCGTTGGCGGATTCCCGGCCCGCCGTTCCGCTCAGGGAGGCTTTCGCTCAGGTTCGCGCGGCGGCCGCCAAGTCGGCCGCATGATCTATGCGGTGCAGCTTTCGCCGCTGGCAATCGAGGACCTGATAGAGTTGCACCGCTGGGTGAGCGATGAGACCGATCCAGCGACGGCAAGTGGATACCTTGATCGGATTGAAGAACGCATTGCATCACTGTCGCAATTTCCCGATCGCGGTACGCCTCGCGATGACCTGATTACCGGCATCAGAACGCTGGCGTTTGAGCGCCGCCTTCTGGTCGCTTATATGGTGGATGGCAGCATCGTTACGGTGCTGCGCGTTATCAATGCAGCGCGCGACCTTGCGTCGCTTTTCACCAATTAGCAGCTCAACCACAGGAACATTTCCAAACGAAGTCATTCGCCTGCAATAAGCGGCAATACTGCTCGCGCTGCAAGCTTATCAAACGCATCACTAATGAAACGCCTGTAGTGATGCTCATTCAACAAAGCACCGGACGATCTTTGAGCCGTCTCGTCCGCGCTGAGCGCACGCTTTGTGACAAATTTGTGAACTTGATTTTTCCCGCCATAGCAATAATGATAATTTCTGATGGTTTTCCATCAGTTAGCCGCTGGGTTTCGGTTGGTCCACGGAATCATAATCCGCGTGTCGGGGGTTCAAGTCCCTCCTCCGCTACCATTCCATGGACCGACAAAAACCCCGTATTTCCGCCGTTTTCTTAACGGCTTTGAGGGGTGAGTCAGGGCAAATTCCGTTACCGTCCGCATGCCGATAGCTGGCGTCAATTCGACCGAATTGGCCCCGGCTGGACAGCGACTGTGAACTGATTGCACTGCCTCGTGACGACGAGGTTGAGATGTCCGTTTCTGATCTGACGCCGGCGGCGACAGACCGTTTGACGCGCGGATCTCTGCGAGATTCGCGAACGCCCGGTCTGAAAATCGAAGCCAAAGCCAGCGGGCGCAAGGTTTGGCTGTTCCGCCGGCGCGGCGCGCGCAGTGACGAAATTGTGAACGCATCGCTCGGGGTTTTTTCCGGCCCATCCGCTCGCGGATGCGCGAAAATGGGCCATGGACCTGGATGTGGCGATCGAATGGGGCGAGAACCCGCCCCCCTAGAACGCACTGAAAACGCCAGATCCGCCACGACCGTTCAGATTGCCCACGACCTGTATATTGCAGCGGTGATCCGCAGCGAGCGGCGAACCGTGAAGCCGCGAACAATTGCCGACAAACAATCCATCTACAACCGCGATATCGGTCCGCGACTCGGCAACACGAACCTCTATCGCCCCACAGAGAACGAATGCTGGAACGCGGTGTACGACAAGGCGAACGCCTCGAAAGGCCGCGCCGACAAAATGGCCGGCGAACTCGCCTGCTTTCTCAAATGGTGTTGCGGCCGCGAGGGGCGAATGGTCGGCATCGAACGGATGGAGCACCCCGCCCCCCACACTCATCGCAACCTGGTTCTCAACCGGCCCCAAGGCGAACACGCGTTTCCTCAATGAGCGGGAACTCGACTGGCTATTCCAGGCGCTGATCAAAGAAACCCTGTTTTATCGAAGAGGCATTCTCCTCCTTTTCCTGATGACGGCGCACCGGAACGAGCTGTTCTGCGCCCCCCCTCCCGCGAGTTCGTGAAAGGAATTTGGACGTTACCGGTCGAACGATTCGAACGTGGCGTATTCGACGGGAAGCTACGCCACGGCCCACGCCTGTGGATCACCTCGGCCTTGTAGAGGCCGTTGATGGTCTCGGCTAAAGCGTTGTCGTAACTGTCCGAGCGATGGCTCGATACCGGCTTCGGCGAGGCGCTCGGTGTACTTGATGGACACGTATTGTGACCCACGGTCGCTATGATGGATGAGGCCGCCCCGATGGGCGCGCCGGCGATCATGCAGCGCCTGTTCGAGGGTGTCGAGGACGAAGCTAGTACGCGCCGTCCTACTGGCTCGCCAGCCGACGATCCGCCTAGCGTAGGTGTCGATGACGAGGGCGACGTAGACGAAACCTGCCCAGTCGGCAACTTCGGTCGGTCCCCAGCGCGCTTGCCGCTGTTCACCTCGGCCTTCTTCACCCACTCAAATTGCATCTGCGGAACGCAGCCAATCTTCTCTGAAATAAAAACAATAGCTGCCCAGCGGGACGGATGATCAGCTTCGTGATCCAGCACCATCCGCACCGCACGCTCGCGGACCTCGGGCCCAAATTTGTTCGTCGCCTTGCTCATAAAGGCTCCACCTTCTCAGGAGTTAGAGCCTCCGGCAAACCCGGCGCAGTTCAGCCTGATCGAAAATGGCGCGCGTTTTTCCAAGACTACTGACCCGCTTCAAAACGCTTTTGACCATATTTATGGCTCCCTCAAACATCGAAGCCCATCAATTTTGATCATTGACATGATCGAAAAAGATCGAGATTGAACGATTGTGGAAGATCTTCGAATGAGTGATTCCATCCGTGGCGAGTGACGACCACGCGGGAAATGAGAGTCCGAAGGGCCATTGGGGAGGAAATATGAAGGGTGAGATCAAGCAAACGCGCGAATGCCGAGCCGCGAAGCGGGGCGGGCTATCGACGCTGGCCATCGCAACGATGCTCGCCACCGCTGGCGCGGCGCACGCGCAGGCTGACCTGCCAGCGATTAACACACAACCCGACACAAATGCTCCCTTTGAGAATCAGGCTGACATCATAGTCACGGGCACTTTGCTGCGCGGCGTCGCCCCCACCGGCACCAATGTGCTAGATATCAATCGCGACACGATCATCACGCGCGGCGTCAACTCCTCCAACGATCTTCTCGCCAAGATCCCGCAGGTCGGCAATTTTGGCACCGTTCCGGTTGGTTTGGGTCAGTTCGGTCTGCCGATCGTGCGGCCGAATATCCGTAACCTCGGCGCATCTGGCGGCAATACGACGCTGGTGCTACTCAACGGGCAACGCGGCGTGGGCGCGGGTATCCTGCAGACTACGATCGACCCGTCCATCATCCCCCCCGACGTGCTGGAGCGCGTAGAGGTAGTGCCGGATGGCGGGTCGGCCGTTTATGGCTCCGACGCGATCGGCGGTGTAGTCAACTTCATCACCCGCAAGCGCTTCGACGGTGTTGCCGCCAACCTGCGCTACGGCTTCGCGGATAATTACAACACGGTCGATGGCAATCTCACTGTCGGCAAGGATTGGGGTAGCGGCTCGCTATACCTTTCTTATGCCTATGTTTGGCATAACGACATCCTCGGGATCGATCGCGGTTATGCGTCCGCCGATCGCCGATCGAACGGCGGTGGCGATTTCCGCGTCACCACCTGCGCGCCGGGCAATATTCAGGTCGGCACCGTCAACTATGCCATCCCGGGCCTCGTCGCTGGTACGGTCAACAAATGTGACCAGAATGCCTATGCTGATCTATTCCCGCGTGAGCAGCGCAATTCGGTTTTCGGATCGTTCACGCAGCGGCTCAACGACAGCGTCAATTTCTCCATGACCGCATATTGGTCGCGGCGCGACACCACGTTCCGCGAGGCACAGGGAATGATGTCGGGCACGATCACCGCGTTTAACCCCTTCTTCCGCTCGATCACGGGCGAATTGCAGCAGAATACGTCTTTTTCGTTCGCGGACATTTTCGGCAACAGCCTGACGAGCCGCCAGCGTTTCGAATCCTATGGTGTCACGCCGGGCTTCTCCTTCGCGCTCAACGACAAATGGCAGCTCCGCGCGGAGAGCAATTTCGGCCGCAGCACCAATTTGGTACGTGAAGGCGCGCTCGACACTACCACGGCGGCGCTAGCGCTGGCCGGCGCGATCCCCGGTGTGTGGCTCAACCCCTATAACCTCTCGGCCAGTAGTCCGGCCGCGCTCGCCGCCATCCGCAATTACGAGAATTACGGCGATGCCACGCAGGAGATGGCCGATGGCCGCGTGATCCTGGATGGCTCGCTCGCCCGCTTGCCCGGCGGGGCGGTCCGTCTCGCGGTCGGCGCGGAATATTATTACGCAAACATCGCCTCGCGGATCGCGCAGGGGCCGGTGGGTTCCTATACCAATGCCAAGACCTCGCGCGCCTCGCGCGACGTGCGTTCAGCCTTCGGGGAATTGATGATCCCGCTGATCGGCGCGGAAAATGGCAGCCCGGGCCTGCGCGGGCTGCAACTTTCCGGGTCGATCCGGTATGACGATTACAGCGATCAGGGTGGCACCACCAATCCGAAGGTCGGCATCAACTACAAACCGATCAATGACCTGACGATCCGGGGCAATTACGGTACCTCATTCAATGCGCCGAGCCTCGCAGACACCACCAGCACCTCGGATTCGCGCGCGACCGTGCTGCCGTTCAGCCCCTTCCTCGCGCCGGGCGCCAGCCCACTCGACCCACTGCGCTCGACGATCGTGCTGGCGGGCGGTAATCCGAAGCTGAAGCCAGAACGCGCCAATACCTGGTCGGCCGGCTTCGACTGGACGCCGGCGACGATCCCTGGTCTGGCGCTGAACCTCACCTACTATAATGTGAAGTTCAAGGACGCGATCGGCCTGGTGCCATTCCTCTCCCCCACGCTGTTCACCAATTCCAATTACACCGGCTATTATATCCTGAATCCCACACTGGCGCAGGCCAAGGCGCTGGCGGGCAATCTGGCCGTAGTTGGCGCGCCGAGCATCGACAGCCTCTATCTGGGCGCCCAAGGCCCCTATGTCGTGATCGATGCGCGCCGCAACAATCTGGGCGCGGTCAATACTGACGGGCTGGACTTCAACCTGTCCTATTTCCGCAAGACCGGCTTTGGCGCGATCAACGCCAGCATCGCGGGCACTTATACGCTACACCGCAAATCCCAGGCGGTCGTCGGTGGGGCGTTCAGCGACGACCTCAAGAACGGTGTAGGCCGCACCGCCTTCGTCGCCACGCTTGGCGGCAAGGCAGGCGGCTTCGTCGGATCAGCCTCACTCAACTACAGGGGCGGCTATCCGATCCTCGGCCTCGTAAAGCAGTCGCGGGTCGATGCTTTCAAGACGGTGGATCTGTTCCTCGGCTATGATCTTGGCGAGCATGGTTTCGTGAAAAATGCGATGCTGACGCTGAACATCGACAATGTGTTCAATCAGGACCCGCCGTGGCTGAATACCGCCGCCGCCTATACCAACGGCAGCACGCTCGGTAGGCTGGTAACGTTCGGCATCCGAACCAAATTCTAAGGTGAGGGAAACAAGCCGGTGTCATTTCCGTGGTCGGCCCTGACGATCGGTGCGACGGCTCTTGTGGCAGTCGCCGCCACCGCCGAGGAGGCCGATCCGGCCCCCTCGGACCTCTCGGTTGAGTATACCGACGCGGCACTTGGTATCGACGAGCCGGCCCCGCGCCTCGCATGGCATTCGGCGGCGAAACGGCAGGTTGCTTATCGTATTCGTGTCGCGACCAGCGAGCGAGCGCTGGAGGCGGAACGGCTCGTGTGGGACAGCGGCAAAGTCGCGTCCATCGAGAATGCGCAAATCCCCTACGCCGGCTCGCCGCTCGCCGCGCGCACACGCTATTGGTGGCAGGTGAAGACCTGGGACGCGGATGGACGCGAAAGCGGCTGGAGCCGGCCCGGGTGGTGGGAGATGGGCTTGCTCAGCCCTGCCGACTGGGCCGGGCAGTGGATCGCCGGCCCTGCCCGCCGTGACCATGACTGGAGCGACGTCCGCTTCGAGAGTGATTTCACGCTCAAAGGCGCGTCGATCGATCTCCTATTCCGCGCCCGCCCAGCCGGTAAAACCTATGGCGAGGCTTATATCTGGACACTCGCCGATGAGGCGAGCGGCCCGGTTCTGATTGCGCGGGTCCGCCATTATCCGGGCGGCAGCAGTTCGGCCGTGAAGGTAACCGATCTCAAACGCGTGCCGCTGACAGGCATCAGATTGAAGGGCGTTCGTCACCGGATCACCATCTCCGCGCGCGGCGATAGCATCGCTACTATGATCGACGGTAAGCAGATTGACCAGATTACCGATTCCGCCCAGACTCACGGAACGATCGGCTTCTCCGCGCCCGACGCCGCAGCCGCGACGATTCATGCAGTCAACGTGACCGGCGCAGGCAGCCCCGCTTTTGCCACGCGCTTCGCGGTCAATGATAACCCGTTCGTCGGTGGCACCGTAGAGGCCGACGGGCTGGCCGTAGCGGCGGGCGTGCCCGGCGTGGACATCGTCCTGCCGATCGAATCCCCCGCCCCGCTCGTCCGCAGGGATTTCACGCTGCCCGCGAAGAAGGTGATGGCGGCGCGGCTTTATGTCGCAGGCGCAGGTTGGCCCCGGCTCCATCTTAACGGCGACACGGTCGGCGCGAGCGCGATGGCAAGCGGCTTCACAGCTTACAACAAGCGCGTCCTTTACCAGACCTATGACGTTACCGATCGCGTCCGCGCGGGGCGCAATGTGCTCGGCGCGGAGCTGGGGCGCGGCTGGTACGGCCTCACCGATCCCAACGAATGGTATTTCAACCAGGCCCCGTGGCACGGTGAGCCGGCGCTCAAGGCGCAGTTGGACGTGACCTTCGCGGACGGGTCGCGCCAGACCGTCGCCACCGCAGGTAGCTGGCGAACGATCTCCGGGCCGACGCGCAACGATTCCGTCCATCGCGGCGAGCGTTATGACGCGCGGCTACTGCCCCTCCACTGGGACACACCGGGCTTCGCGGGCAAAAACTGGGTCGCGGCACGATTGGTCGAGGGCCCCACAGGTGTGCTTCAGGCCGCCAATGTCGAGCCGATCGCGCCGGTAGAGGAAATCCGTGCCGTTTCGATCAAGGAAGTGAAGCCCGGCGTCTGGGTTTATGATTTCGGGCGCATCGTCGCGGGCTGGACAGCGCTCGACGTCACCGGCCCGCGCGGCACCACCATCTCACTCGTCGCGAGCGAGCGCATTGGCGGTGACGGCATGGTCGTCCCCGCCTCCGGCCTGATCGACGCGCAGCTGCAAACCGATCGCTACACGCTCGCGGGCCATGGCCGCGAGCATTGGGAGCCGAGCTTTGGCTATCGCGGCTTCCGCTATGTCGAACTGCGCGGCTTTTCGGGCACGCCGACGCTGGCGACGCTGACCGGCAAAATCGCGCATTCCGCCGTCAAGCGGGTCGGCAGCTTCACCAGCGCCAACCAACTGCTGAACGAAATCGATCAGGCCGCGATCCGCACCATCCTCAATAACATGCACGGCTATCAGACCGACACGCCGACCTATGAGAAGAACGGCTGGACCGGCGACGCGCAGGCATCGGCCGGGGTGGCGGCGCGCAGCCTTGATATCACCCGCGTCTGGACCAAGTGGCTCACCGATTTCCCCGACGCGCAGGCGGCGAGCGGCGAATTGCCTGAGATCGTGCCGACGACACCCTTCTACGGCTATGAGGGCACACCGGGCTGGTCTTTCGTCTGGGGGCCATCGACACCGTGGGATGTAGCGGCGATGATCCTGCCGTGGGAACTCTACCAAACCCATGGCGACACGCGCATCCTCGCGCGGATGCATGAGATGCAGAAGCGGCTGGTTAATTACACCGCCACCGTCTTCAAGGCGCCTGAATATCGCCACAGCACTGGCCTCAGCGAATGGAGCGCTCCCGGCCCGCTCGATATCTTTGCGACCAACAATGGCGGGATCGACGCGATCACCGTCGCCTATTTCTTCCATGAGGCCGATCTGCTGGCGAAGTCATCCGCTGTGATCGGCAACAAGGCGGATGCGGATCGCTACGCCGCGCTCGCCGCCGATATCCGCCGCGCCTATAATGCGCGTTACTGGGATGCCGCGAATGGCTGGTATCGGACGCTCGACGCCAAGGGCACGGCGAAGCCGCCCATGCAGTCACAGAATGTCCTGCCACTCGCCTTCGGCATGACGCCGGTCGGAATGGAGCAGAAGGTCGCCGACACGATCGCCGCCGATGTCGATGCACGTGGCTTGCGCGCCGGCGTGTACGGCACACGATATCTGCTGGAGATTCTCAGCGACTATGGCCATGCTGACCTCGCCTATCGCATCGCGTCGCGCACGGACCAGCCGAGCTGGGGCTATTGGCTGAAGAACGGCTACCAGACGATGCTGGAGACCTGGAGCCTGAACTCCCGCTCGCTTGACCACCATTATTTCGCCTCGATCGCGGACTGGATGCGCCAGCGCCTCGCCGGCCTGCGCCCTGGTGCGCCAGGCTATCGCACCGTAGTTATCCGCCCGGAAATCCCGCTCGGCCTAGCCTCCGCAGCGGCAACGATGGCAACGCCGCAGGGCGAGGCGCGGTCGGAATGGCGGATCGAGAACAGCCGCCTCCACCTCACCGCCACTATTCCGCTGAATGGGTCAGGCGAAGTCTGGGTGCCGACGCGCTTCGGCAGGATCAAGCAGTCTCCCCTCGGCGCGACGATGCTCCGCGAGACCAATGCCGCGACCGTTTACACCACCGGCCCCGGCACTTTCACCTTCGTCACCGAGGGACACCAATGAAGACTCACCTGCTCGCCCTTTCCCTACTGCTCGCCGCCGCAGCGCCGGCGGATGAAGGCCCGGTCGTTCACATCGATAGCGGCGCACTGCGCGGTTCCTCCGCATCGGGCATCGCCAGCTTCAAGGGCGTTCCTTACGCAGCCGCTCCAACCGGCGCGCTGCGCTGGCGTGCCCCCACCCCTTTCTCCTCATGGACCGGCCCGCGCGACGCCACGCGCTATGGCAATGATTGCTTTCAGTCGCGCCTCCCCGGCGATGTAGCCAACAGCGACCAGCCGATGAGCGAGGATTGCCTGTTCCTCAACATCTGGACGCCACAACCGCGCGTGGGCGCGAAGTTGGCGGTGATGGTCTATATCCACGGCGGCGGATTCTCGACCGGGTCCGGCAGCGCGGCGATTCTCGACGGGGCGCGGCTGGCGAAACGCGGTGTGGTGGTCGTCACCCTCAACTACCGTCTCGGCCGTTTCGGCTTCTTCGCCAATCCCGCGCTCACCCGCGAGGCAGCGGGTGGCCCCACCGGCAACTGGGGGCTGATGGACCAGATCGCCGCGCTCAAATGGGTGAAGCGCAACATCGCTGCATTCGGCGGCAATCCCGCCAATGTTACCGTCTTCGGCGAATCCGCAGGCGGGGAATCGGTGAGTCGGTTGATGGTCTCCCCGGCCGCTAAGGGATTGTTCGTAAAAGCGATCGCCGCATCGGGCGGCGGGCGCGAGAGCTGGCCCGATCTCGCGTCGAGCGAGGCAAAAGGCGTGGCCTTCGCGACCAGAGAGCGTGTTGCACCAGACGATCTCGCCGCGCTGCGCGCGCTGCCCGCCGATAAGGTGCAGGGCGGTATCAATCTGCTCAATGGTGACGAGGCGCATTATTCCGGGCCGATCACCGACGGTCGGATCGTCACCGGTGACACCGACACGTTGCTCGCCGCCGGTGCGGCGCGCGGTATCCGCTACATCGTCGGATCGAACAGTGACGAACTGGGCTTCATCCCCGCCTCCTTTCTCAAGGCGTTCGCCGACAAGGCAACCGCCGTGCTCGGCCCCTCAGCCGATAAAGTGCGCGCCGCTTATGGCTCGGCTGAAGCCTATGAGCGCCACGTTGCAAGCGACCTGACCTTCACCGAGCCGGCCTTCTCCCTCGCCACCCGTGAGGCGGCGGCAGGTGCGCCAACGTGGCTCTATCGCTTCGGCTATGTTGTGGAGGAGAAGCGCGCGGCGCTGACCGGAGCGTCGCATGCCACCGACGTACCGTTCCATTTCGACAATCTCGCGGCTGCTTACGGCAAGCCGACGCCCACGGATATGGCGGCAGCCAAGCTCGTCGCGGACTATTGGACGGCATTCGCGAAGACCGGTGATCCGAACGCCAAAGGCCGGCCCGCTTGGCCGCGCTTTACGCCCAACGCGCCGATGATGCTTCGGGTAGGCCACAAGACTGATGCGGCTCCCGCCGACGCCCCGGAAATCAAGGCGATCGCCGCCGCGCGCGACGCGGCCAAGAAGAAATGAGGAAGCGAGAGATGCGAATTCTGGCCCCGGCATTGGCGATGCTCGCGCTGTGCGCCGGCAGCGCGGCAGCCGATGCACAGCAGATGATCCGCCTGTGGCCGAACGGCGCGCCCGGCTCGATGGGGCAGATGCAGGCGGAAATCACCGCCGACAAAAAGCCCTATGGCCGCATCACACGGAACGTTTCCGATCCGTCGTTGACGGTGTTCGCGCCTGATCCGAAGATCGCCAACGGCACCGCGGTGATCATCGCGCCCGGCGGCGGTTTCCACATGCTGTCGATCGAGAATGAGGGCGATGGCGTCGCGAAATGGCTCAACAGCATGGGCATCACGGCCTTCGTGCTGCGTTACCGGCTACTCCCGACCGGCGAAAATTTCGGCATGGTCCTGTTCGGTCGCCTGTTGAACCGCAAGGCGCTGACGGCGGCGATAACGCCGCTGCGCCCGCTCGCCACGGCCGACGGCGAGGAAGCGGTGCGTTACGTGCGGGCGAATGCCGCAAAGTTCGGAGTGAAGCCCAATCGTGTCGGCATGATGGGATTTTCGGCTGGCGGCGCGGTGACGATGTGGACGGTTTTGGGAGCGAAGCCAGCCAGCCGCCCCGATTTCGTCGTGGCGATGTATCCGGGGCTGGTCGGCGATCCCCTCGTCGTTCCCACAAAGGCGCCGCCGATGATCGCCATGGTCGCCAAGGACGATCCAATCGTTGCCCCCGAAGCCGCGCGATTGGTCGATGCGTGGAAGGCCGCCGGCGCGGAGGCGACTCTGGTGACGTTCCAGAACGGCGGCCACGGCTTCGGCATAGCGAAGAGCGGCAAGACGTCGGATGTATGGCCGGAAACGGCGCGCACATGGCTCGAAGCCAAAGGATTGCTCAAGAAATGAACGGGATTAGTCATTTCGGCGCGCTTGGTACGCTCGCCGCCATCTTGCTTACATCCAGCAGCAATCCGGCGTCTGTGGTCGCCACCGCATTCGCCGATCCGATGAACGGGGGCAGTTGTACCGCGCTGACCGGCCTCGCGCTCGCGGGCGGCAAGGTTGTCGCGGCGGAGGAGGTCTCTCGCGGCGAGTTCGTCAAAACCAAGGATGGCGTGCCCGGTCTGCCCTCGCGAGTGGCGTTCTGCCGCATCCATGCCGTCCTCACGCCGACGCCGCGCTCATCGATCAAGGTGGAGGTATGGTTGCCCGTCGCCAATGTCTGGAACGGCAAGCTGCTGGGCGCCGGCAACGGCGGTTATGGTGGCAGCATGCTGCTCCCGCAGTTCACCATGCAGGGCGCGCTTGCGAAGGGCTATGCCACCGTCGGCACCGACATGGGCCATGTCGGCAGCGCCGACACTGACGCCAGTTGGGCGCTGCACCAGCCCGAGCGGATCGCCGATTTCGGCCACCGCGCCAACCATCTCGCAGCCGGTGTCGCCCGGGCGGTGATCGCCGCTTATTATCGTACCGCGCCAAAGGCCGCCTATTTTCAAGGCTGCTCCGATGGCGGTCGCGAAGCGCTGATGGAGGCGCAGCGCTACCCCGAAGATTATGACGCGATCATCGCGGGCGCGCCGGCGAATGCCTGGACGCGGATGATGGCTGCCTTCATGACCGATCAGCGCGCGGTCTTTGCTCGGCCGGAATCCGCGATCCCGGGCGACAAGCTCAAGCTGCTCCAGGACGCAGCACTCAAGCAATGCGATGCGAAAGATGGGGTTAAGGATGGCGTGTTGGACGATCCCCGCGCCTGTGGCTTCGATCCCAGCGTCCTGCAGTGCAAGGCGGATGACGGCCCGTCGTGCCTCACGGCGGATCAGGTAACAACGGCACGCGCGCTCTATCGCGGGACGTTCGACGAAAAGGGACGGAAGTTTTTCCCCGGCTATATGCCCGGCGCGGAAGCGGTGTCCGGCGCGTGGGATGTTTGGCTCACGGGCGCAAAGGCGCAGCACGGCGTTCTGGCAACCGAATTCTATCGCTACATGATCTATTCGAACGCCGAGTGGCAGCCGGCCTCGTTCAATTTCGCGCGCGACTATGCGGCTAGCCGCCGTCTTGCCCCGATGCTGGACAGCGAAAATCCGGATATCGGGCCGTTCCTGAAACGTGGCGGCAAGCTGATCCTCTATCACGGCTGGAACGACGCCGCGATCGCGCCCGAGAACACTGTCGACTATTATCACGCGGTCTCGAAACGCCTACCCGCCGCCGCGAAAAGTTCCGTGCGTCTGTTCATGGTGCCTGGCATGTCGCACTGCATGGCCGGCCCCGGCCCCAACGTGTTCGACGCATTGGGCACGCTAGACGCATGGCGTCGGGGCGGCCCCGCCCCCGAAACGATGATCGCCACCAAGTTCGACAACGATTTGTTCGGCTATCTTGGCTTCACAGCAAAGGCGATTCGCACCCGTCCGCTCTGCGCTTATCCCAAAGTCGCGCGCTGGACGGGCAAGGGCTCCACAGACGAGGCGGCCAACTTCACCTGCGTCGCGCCCGAAGGTGAGCGATGAGCATCCCCATGAGCATCGTCAGTGGCGCCGATACGCCGCCGCTGATCGAACATACCATCGGTGTCGCGCTGGAGCATGCCGCCGCGCGCTGGGGGGAGCGCGAGGCGCTAGTTTCCGTCGAACAAGATATCCGCTGGACCTTCACGGAGTTGCTGGAACAGGCGGATCGTTTCGCAGCCGGCCTGCTCGCGCTCGGGCTGGAGCCGGGGGATCGTATAGGTATCTGGGCGCCCAATTGCGTCGAATGGACCGTCACCCAGTTCGCCGCCGCGCGCGCCGGGCTGATCCTGGTGACAATCAACCCGGCCTATCGCGCTTCCGAGGCCGCGTTCGCCATGAGCAAGGCGGGGCTTGTCGCGCTGGTATTCGCCGATCGCTTCAAGACCAGCGACTATGCCGCGATGATCAGCGAAATCGCTCCCGATCTGCCGGCGTTGCGAAAGATCATCTGCGTTGGCGCGGCGCCCCACCTCGACTGGATTCCGTTCGAGATGGTAGCGGCCCATGCCGCCGAGGCGGATCGTGAACGGCTCCGCGCGATCGCCCCCACGCTCGTCGCGACCGATGCGATCAACATCCAGTTCACCAGCGGAACCACGGGCCAGCCCAAGGGCGCGACGCTCAGCCATCGCAACATCCTCAACAACGGATATTTCGTAGGCCTTGCCGAGCGCCTCAGGCCCGGCGACCGCGTGTGCATCCCGGTGCCGCTCTATCACTGTTTCGGCATGGTGATGGGCAATCTCGCCTGCATTACCCATGGCGCGGCGATGGTTTATCCCGCCGCCGGCTTCGATCCTGGCGCAACGCTCGCCGCCATAGAGCGCGAGCGGTGCACCGCGCTCTATGGCGTGCCCACTATGTTCATCGCGATGCTCGCTCAGCCTGAGTTTGAGCGGTTCAACATAAGCTCGCTACGCACCGGGATCATGGCGGGCGCGGTATGCCCCGAACCGCTGATGCGCGCGGTGATCGAGCGGCTGCACATGCCAGAGGTCACCATCGCTTACGGCATGACCGAGACCAGCCCGGTCAGCTTTCAGACTGCGGTGGACGATCCCGTCGCGCGGCGCGTCGGATCGATCGGGCGGGTTCAACCGCATCTACAGTGCAAGGTCGTCGGCGAAGACGGCGCAGTGCTGCCGGTGGGCACGCCGGGTGAATTGTGCACGCGCGGCTATTCGGTGATGCTCGGCTACTGGGACGAGCCGGATAAAAGCACGGCGGTGATCGATACCGAGGGCTGGATGCATTCCGGCGATCTCGCGGTGATCGACGAGGATGGTTACGGCACGGTCGTTGGCCGGCTCAAGGATATGGTGATCCGTGGCGGCGAGAATGTCTATCCGCGCGAGATCGAAGAGTTTCTCTACAGCCATCCGACGGTGGAAGATGTGACGGTAGTTGGCGTACCCGACGTGCGGATGGGTGAAGAATTGTGCGCGTGGATTCGCCTGCGCGCCGGCGCCACTGGCAGCGAAGAGGAAATCCGCGCCTTCTGCCGTGGACGCATCGCGCACTACAAGGTGCCGCGCTACGTTCGTTTCGTCGATGCCTTTCCCACCACGGTAACAGGGAAAGTCCAAAAATATCTGATCCGCGAAACGATGATCGCCGAACTGGATCTGAAAACCACTCTCAACAAAGGATGAAAACCATGAACCGTCTCATGATCGCGGCTCTGCTTGCGCTGCCGACTGCCCCTGCTCTCGCGCAGAACGCGCCAGTCCCTACGGTTACTCCCGCGCCTGCCCCCGCTCCCGCCGCGACGGGGACGTTCACGCTCGACACCCCCATCCAGGACATCGTAGCCAATGCGCAGGGGAAGGCAGCTCTCGACAAGAATCTGCCCGGACTGGTCGGTCTGCCGCAATATGAGATGTTCAAGGGACTGAGCCTCAAACAGCTTCAGGGCTTTTCGGACGGCAAGCTGACCGACGAAGTTCTCGCGAAGACCGCTACCGATCTCGCCGCGATCAAATAATGATCAAACCGCGCATTCTTGCCAGCGTCGCCACGGCGGCGCTGGTTGTTAGCGTTCCAGCGCTCGCCCAGACCCGGAACGACGGCATGACCTATCGCAAGAAGAGCGCGCCGACTGGGAAGCGCGTCGACAACCTGATGGCGCGACTGACGCTGGAGGAGAAAGTGTCGCTGCTCGCGGGCGCAAGTTCGATGACGCTGCACGCGATCCCTCGGCTCGGCATCCCTGAGATCAAGGTGACGGACGGCCCCACCGGCGTCCGCTCGCCGGAGGGCAAGCCGGCCACGGTCTTCCCGGTCGGCGTCGCCATCGCGGCGACGTGGAACCCGGATGTCGCCAAGGCCGTTGGCGCTGCGATCGCAGAGGAGACGCGGGGCTATGGCGCATCAGTGCTGCTCGCACCGACCGTCAACATCGCGCGGACGCCGCGCTGGGGCCGCAATTTCGAGACCTATTCAGAAGACCCCTATCTCTCCGGCCGGCTCGGGCTGGGCTATGTCGCCGGGGTGCAGGGCAAGGGCGTAGGTGTATCGCTCAAGCATTTTGCCGCGAACAATCACGAGACCAATCGTTTCTTCGTCGATTCAATCGTCGATGAACGGACGTTGCGCGAAATCTATCTCTCCGCCTTCGAGATGGTGGTGAAGCGGGCCGATCCGTGGTCGGTTATGGCGTCGTACAACAAGGTCAACGGCACTTACGCGAGCGAAAATCGCTGGCTGCTAACCGATCTGCTCAAAAAGGAATGGAATTATAGCGGTTTCGTCGTATCGGATTGGGGGGCGACCCATTCAACCGTAGCCGCCGCCAATGCCGGCCTCGATCTGGAGATGCCCGGGCCGGCCAGTCATTTCGGCGACAAATTGCTCGCAGCCGTCCGCAAGGGCGACGTAAGCGAGGCTCAGTTGGACGATAATGCGCGACGCATCGTCCAGCTGATCGTCCGCAGCGGTGCGCTCGATGGGCCGCTTCCCAGCGGCGAAATAGGCGGCGAACGCCATCGCGCCACCGCCCGCGCGGCGGCGGAGGAAGCGATCGTATTGCTCAAGAATGGCGGTGTGCTTCCGTTGAAACCCGGTATCCGGACGGTGGCAGTGATCGGCCCCAATGCCGATATTGCGCGAATTCAAGGTGGTGGCAGTTCGGCCGTGGCACCATTCGACAAACTTGTGACACCGCTCCATGCGATCCGCGCCGCGCTGCCCGGCGTCGAGGTGATCTATGAGAAGGGCGTCGACAACGAGGAAACGCCGCCCACCGCTGACCCCGCGTTGTTCAGCCCATCCTCGAACAGCACCGAAACCGGCCTTCACGCTACCTATTACGCCGAGACCGATTTCAGCGGCTCGCCCGTGAAGAGCGAGCGGGTCACCGATTTCACCAAGCGGATCAGCGCCAATATCGCCAGCGCCAAGACGGTGGGCTACGCCGCAATGCGCTGGTCAGGCGTATTGCACGCGCCGGCCACGGGCACTTACGAGTTCAACGTGCGAGGCACTGGATCGGGCGTGCTTACGCTCGACGGCAAGACGATCATCGACAAAGCGACTGCATCCACGCCGGATAATCGCGACGTGATCGGTTTCCCAGTTCCCAACCGAACCGTCCAGATTCAATTGGAAGGCGGAAAGCTCTATCCGATCCAGCTCGATTATGTGACCGGCCAAACGCCTTATGAAGCGCTCAAGCTGGGGATGAGGGTGCCTCGCCCCGATTTCGCTGCCGCGATTGCAGCAGCGAAGCGTGCCGACGCCGCGATCGTGATCGCCGGCTCCGCCTCGCTCACCGAAGGGGAAGGCTATGATCGCGCCAATATCGATCTCCCCGGAGAGCAGGACAAGCTGATCGCAGCAGTCGCCGGCGCCAATCCCTCCACTGTCGTAGTCATCAATGCCGGCGCGGCGATGACGATGCCGTGGGCGAAGGATGTTCCGGCGATTCTCGATATGTGGCTTCCCGGACAAGAAGGCGCCACCGCGCTCGCCGATATATTGATCGGCAAGACCAATCCATCGGGCAAGCTGCCGGTCACCTTCCCGCTGCGCACCGCCGATGATGCGACCCCGCTTAGCGATCTCAAGACCAAATATACCGATGGGCTGCTAGTCGGATATCGTGGTTATGAGGCACGCGCGGTCGCGCCGCTCTATGCTTTCGGCCACGGGCTGTCTTACACCAGCTTCGGCTACGCTGGCCTCACCGCGCCGGCGACAGTAGCGCCCGGCGCCTCGGTGAAAATCCGCCTTTCGCTTCGCAACACCGGAAAACTCGCGGGCAAGGAGGTCGTCCAACTTTATGTCGCACGGGACGATCGCACGCCCGACGAGCCGATCAAACAGCTTGCCGCCTTCTCCAAGGTCGCGCTGCAACCCGGCGAGAGCCGGTCGGTCGAGCTGACGCTCGATCCCCGCGCCTTCGCCTATTGGGATACGGCGACGCATGACTGGGTGGCACGCGCGGGAAGCTATCAATTGCTCGCCGGCAGCGCTTCGGACGATATCCGGCTGAAGAAAACCATCCGCGTCAGCGCGACAAAGGCAATCGACTAACGCATATCATGCTCCCTGGCTCACGCCGGGGAGCATGCGTTCATGCGGCGAGATGGTTGCCGATACCGATCACCACTGTGGAGAGCAGCAGCGCACCGATGCCGAACCACACGAACCGCCGCGTACCACCACTTACCCCGGTCCATTCCTTCAGCGCAAAACCCCAGAGCGTCGAGAACAGGATGATGCTCGCCATGTGCAGCGTCCAGGAGGAGAAACCATATTTCCCCATCTGGCTCTCACCCATGGTGTAAAAGAAGAACTGGAAATACCACAATGTCCCGCCTAGCGCGGCGAGGAGATAATTGCGCAGCAACGGCGGCTTCTCACCCGGATCGGCAACTCCCACGAGTTGAGCAGCCGAACGGTTGCGCAGGATCAGCCAGCCACACCAGATAAAATTGGTGGTGAAGCCCCCTAGCAGCACAACGCACAGCACCGGCAACCCCTGCCACAGCGGATCGGTTCCGGCCGCGAGCGTAGCGGTGCGGATCGGCTGACCCGCATCAAGACCCCAGGCGAAACAGCCCGACATGATCCCGGAAAAGACCGCGATGGCGAGGCCCCTCGGCAGATTGAACTCGCTGACACTCTGCCGCGCCGCATCACCCGATAGCTCGCGTTCTTTGCGGCGTCCGGCGGCGGCGACGACGACGATGCCCGCCAACGTAACGGCGATGCCGAAGAAGGTCGTCTGCCCGCTTGTCGTCGCGGCAAGTTGCCCTAGCGTACCGTGGAAGATCGGCGGCCCCATTGTGCCAATCACAGTGGTCAGTCCCAGCGCCACCGCCATCCCCAGCGACAGGCCGAGATAGCGCATGGTCAGCCCGAAGGTGAGACCTCCGAAACCCCACATCGCACCCCAGAACCAACACCAGAACCACGTCGCCCGCGGCGTTCGTTCGAGTACGCCAAGCAGATCGTGCGTCTGGATCGAAGCGAACAACCATGGCGCGATCAGCCACGAGAAGACACCGCCGACCAGCCAGAATATCTCCCACGACCAGGCACGAATGCGGCGATAGGGAACATAGAAGCTGGCCGAGGAAAGCCCGCCCAGCCAATGAAACATTACCCCGATCAGCGGATTTCCGCCCATTCCTTTCCCCTCTCAACCAATATATTCTCATCGATCTGGCCGATCCGCGTGACGCCAGTCAGCCCCATCGCAACACGCATCTCCGCCGCGAGCAGCGCGAGGACATGCTCGACTCCCGCCTGCCCTGCTCCACCAAGCGCCCATGCCCAGGCGCGTCCGAGCAGCACACCCTTCGCCCCCAGCGCGAGCATACGCACCACGTCCAGCCCGGAGCGGACACCGCCGTCCGCGAGCACCGTCATCCTGTCACCGACAGCGGCGGCGATTGCAGGCAAAGCGCGCGCGCTGGACGGCACCCCGTCGAGCTGCCGCCCCCCGTGGTTGGAAACAATCACGCCGTCCACGCCGCGCGCCGCCGCCTCACGCGCATCCTCGGCGTCGAGGATGCCTTTGAGTACGATCGGCCCTTTCCAATGCTGCCGCACGAAATCAAGATCGTCCCAGTTGACGGCGGGATCGAAATTGTCACGCATCCAGGCGAAGAAGTCGTCTAGTCCGGTCTTGCCCGCCAGCACCGGTGCGACATTGCCGAGATGATGGGGCCGCCCCCACAGGCCGACGTCCCAGGCCCAGCGTGGATGCGTGAGTACCTGGCCGAGCCGCCGCAGCGATCCTCCAAAACCCGGCGCACCGGCCAGACCCGAGCGATAGTCACGATAGCGCGTACCCGGCACGGGCATATCGACGGTGAAGATCAGCACCGGGCAATTCGCTGCGCACGCCTGCTGCATCAGGTCCATCATGAAGCCACGGTCGCGGATCATATAAAGCTGGAACCACAAGGGTTCGCGCACCGCCGCCACGACTTCGGAAAGCGGGCAGGCTGATACCGTCGACAATGTGAATGGCACCCCTGCCGTCACCGCTGCTTGCGCCGCCTGCACTTCACCACGTCGCGCGTTCAGACCGGCGAGGCCGACCGGCCCGAGCACTACCGGCATCGCCAATCTCTGCCCGAACAACGTTGTCGACAGGTCGATCGCCGAAATGTCGCGTAACACGCGCTGGCGCAGCGCCACCGCCTCCAGATCGGCGACGTTCCGCCCGAGCGTCATCTCGGCATAGGAACCGCCGTCAATGTAATCGAACAGGAAACGCGGCAGCCGCCGACGCGCCAGTTCGCGATAGTCCGATATCGATGCCGCCTTCATGCCGCCTCGCTGTCGCCTGTTGCCTGAGCTCGCCAGCGTGCCGCGTAGCCGACGAGATCGCAATCGAGCGGCTGGACTTCGCTGAGCGCCGAAGGCGGTGACAGCCAGGGGGCGATCAGCCGCAGGGCGCCGTAAGAGACGTCGTTGCGCTGGTTCGAAACGAAAAAGCGTAGGTCCGGCCGCAGGGTGGCGAGCGTGCGAACAAAGGCCAGGGCCTCACCGAACCGCCCCTCGACCAGCACGCGTTCACGTGCACCGATCAGTTCAAGCGCCGCGTCCGCCACCAGCGCGGCATACAAGCACACTGCGGCACGCAGCTCGATTGCGTCGCGCGGCCGATTGACCCAACGGTTCGCGCCAATGGGGAACGGCCCCACCCCCGGCGTGAGCGTCGGCAGCACCATCGCGCCCGTAGAAACGACGCCGGGCAGCGCGGCAATGATCGCCGGTTGATCCGGATTGATGTCGATCCGCCGCGCGTCGATGCCGGTCAACAGTTCGATCTCGCGCCCACCCATGAAACGCGCCGAGGGGATCGGCGTGCCGTGGACATCGACGTTAACCACGCAATCGCGCGCCTCGGAAAGGGCCGCCAGATCGACGTGCACACCGATGCCCGGCGTGCGCATCGCGACAAACCAAGTGCCGGTCGAGAGTACCGTCGCCTCGTGACCCGCGATCTCCGCAAAACCACGCGCAGCAAGCAACGCGGCGTTCGAGTCATGCAGCCCGCAATGCACCGCGACATCGGGCGGCAAACCCGTGCGCCTTACCCAATCCGTGGTAATCGTGCCGATCGCCTCCCCGGCGCGGCGTAGCGGCGCGAACCGCGCAGCCCACCCCCGGCGCCGCGCCAGCCTAGATGGCTCCGCGGTCGCAGGACACCACAGATCGCTATGGCAGCCGAAGCTGGTCACTTCCGATGCTGCAACGCCGGAGAAACACCACGCCCAATATTGCGGCCAGGGCAGGATCGTCGCGTCGCCACTCAATAGCGCGGGATCGAGCAGATCGAGGAAATGGAGCTGCAACCCCAAATTGAGCCCGTCGGGCAATGCGGGCGAGCCGGTGTGCGCGAACGGATCGCGCTGCTTATGATAAGCGGCGACATATTCCGCCGGGATCAACTGCTCGTAATCGAGCGCCGCCGCCGCCAGCGCCCCATCGCGCAAGATCGCGGCCGCAGCGCCGTGCCCCACCGGGATGATTCGCGCCACCCGGCCGAGCCCGGCGAACTCACGCAGCACCTCCTCCGCCCATGCCTCGATCCCCATAGCGTCGAGCACACGGACGCTCTGACCGCCCAGCATCGCTACGTGGCGATCATTGAGCCGGGTCCGTCGAGCCAGCATTGTGCCCGATGGACTCCAAAGGCTGAGCTTCGACAAAGTCTTACCCAGATCGAGCACGACGCTCAGCCCCTCACTCAATGCCGCCTCCCCAATTGTTGTGATTGATATTTATCGAAGTTGATTGTATATGACCAGCCACTTTGATAGAAAGGCTCGCGCCGGACCGGGCGCTGGGGGAGATTGATTCCGGATGCTTGAACACGAGACAAGGGTGCGCCCGGCAGCTTCCGCCATTCCGTTCACCGTGCCGCGCAACCGCTGGTCAGATGCGGAGGCCGCCGGCAAATCGTCGGAAGACCTGTTACTCTACCGGTCGAACCTGCTCGGCTCTGACCTGACCGTCACCAATTTCGGCGGCGGCAACACCTCGGCAAAGATCGCGATGACAGACCCGCTCTCGGGCGCGCCGGTGACGGTGCTTTGGGTAAAGGGTTCGGGCGGCGATCTCGGCTCGATGAAACTCGACGGCTTCGCGACACTCTATCTCGACAAGCTGCTGGGCCTCGAAACGCGCTATCGCGGTGTGGAATTCGAGGACGAGATGGTCGCGTATCTGCCGCATTGCACGTTCAACCTGAACGCGCGCGCGGCCTCGATCGACACCCCATTGCACGGCTATCTGCCATACGCCCACGTCGACCATGTCCACCCCGACGCGATCATCGCGCTGGCCGCATCGAGCGCGGGCAAGGCGGCGACCGACGAGATCTGGGGCGGCACGATTGGCTGGCTACCGTGGAAGCGGCCGGGATTCGAACTGGGGCTTCAACTCCGCGCGCTCGCCGCCGCAACACCGAACCTGCGCGGCGTAATGCTTGAAGGGCACGGCATCATTTGCTGGGGCGAGACGCCCAAGGCCTGCTATGACAACACCATTGCGCTGATCACCGATGCGGCCCGCTACCTCAACGAGCGCCTCGCGCGCTGCCCGGCATTCAACGGCGAAGTTACCGCTCCTCTGCCCGCCCGTGAGCGGGGGGCGGCCGCCGCGAGGCTCATGCCTACACTACGTGGCCTGATGCCCGGCGAACGTGGCAAGATCGGCCATTTCTCCGACGACCCAGAAACGCTGGAATTCGTCGGCAGTCGCGATTTCACCCGATTAGCGGCAATTGGCACATCTTGCCCCGATCACTTCCTGCGGACCAAAATTGTGCCGCTCGTTCTCGATCCGGCTCGGCTCGACGACGCGCCCTATCTGGCGCAAGCGCTGGAGGCCTATCGCAAAGGCTATGCTGCCTACTATCAGCGCTGCGCCGAGCCGGGCGCCCCCGCGATGCGGGACCCGAACCCCGTGGTGGTGCTGATCCCAGGCGTTGGCCGCATCACGTTCGCTTCGGATAAGACTACCGCGCGTCTGGCAGGCGAGTTCTACGGCAATGCTATCAACGTAATGCGCGGTGCCGAGGCGATTGGCGATTATGTCGGTCTGCCCGAGAAAGAAGCCTATAACATCGAATATTGGGCTTTGGAGGAAGCGAAACTCCGCCGCATGCCCAAACCGAAGCCGTTGGTCGGTCGCGTCGCGCTAGTGAGTGGCGGCGGCGGCGGCATCGGTACGGCGACGGTACGCCGGCTGCTTCAGGACGGCGCCTGCGTGATGCTGATCGACCGCGACGTTGACGCCGCCGAACGCGTCCGCGACGAGATGGCACAAGCCTTCGGCAAGGACATGGTACGCGCAGAGACCTGCGACGTCACCGACGAGCGTCAGGTCGCCGTTGCTTTCGAAACCTGTACCCGCGAGTTCGGTGGCCTCGACATCCTCGTCGCCAATGCCGGCATCGCCTCCTCCGCCTCCATCGAGGAAACGAGCGTGGAGCTATGGCGCCGCAATTACGACGTGCTGACAGAAGGCTATTTCCTTAGCGCCCGCGCCGCCTTTCCGCTGATGCGCGCAGTAAATGGCGGTTCAATCGTATTCATCGGCTCGAAGAACGCGCTCGCTGCTGCGGTCAATGCGTCTGCTTATGCTTCGGCCAAGGCGGCATCGCTGCATCTAGCGCGCTGCCTCGCGCTGGAAGGGGCCCCACACGGCATCCGCGTCAACACGGTCAATCCGGATGCGGTGATCAAGGGTTCGCGGATTTGGGATGGAGACTGGCGCAAGGAGCGCGCCGGCGCGCATGGCATCGATCCCGGTCTGGCGCTGGAGGAGCATTACCGCAACCGATCGATGCTGAGGCGCGACGTGTTGCCCGAGGACGTGGCCGAGGCGGTGTACTTTTTCGCTTCCGAAGCCTCTTCCAAATCAACGGGCAACATCGTCAACGTGGACGCCGGGAACGCGCAGGCGTTCACGCGATAAGAACGAAAAGAGGGTGCAATGGCGAAGCAACTGCCGCTTTCGGTCGATCAGATCGAGAGCCATAACGAAATGCGAGCCGATGCGTTACGCGACGAATATGACAGTCTCGGCCGCGCACTCGCGCGTCGCGGGATCGATATCGATGCGGTGAAATCACGCGTCGCGGGGTTCTCGGTCGCAATACCGAGCTGGGGCGCGGGCCGAGGCGGCACGCGCTTCGCCAAATTTCCCATCCCCGGCGAGCCGACCACCATATATGAAAAACTCGCCGATTGCGCTGTAATCCACCAGCTCTCTACCGTCACACCTCGCGTCAGCCCCCACTTTCCTTGGGACACGGTGGGCGATTACGCCTCGCTGCGCGAGGAAGCCGCGGCGCTGGGTCTCGGATTCGACGCAATCAACTCGAACACTTTTCAGGACCAGCCGGGCCAGAAGCTCAGCTATCGCGACGGCAGCCTCTCCGCCAACGACGCTTGCGTGCGCACCCAAGCGATCAAGCACAATATCGAATGCATCGAAATCGGCCGGCAACTCGGCTCGACCGCGCTCACCGTCTGGGTGGGCGACGGCACAAACTTTCCCGGACAACAGGACTTCTCCAAATCACTCGATCGCTATCTTGAGGCCGCGGCTCAGGTCTACGCAGCACTGCCCGACGACTGGAACATGCTCCTCGAACACAAAATGTTCGAGCCGGCCTTCTACTCCACCGTAATCGCCGATTGGGGTTCATCGATTCTCGCGGCTCAGGAACTGGGGCCCAAGGCCCGATGCCTTGTCGATCTTGGGCATCACGCGCCCAATGTGAACATCGAACAGATCGTCGCCCGACTCCATCACTTCGGCAAGCTCGGCGGCTTCCATTTCAACGACAGCAAATATGGTGACGACGATCTCGACAGCGGCTCGATCAATCCGCACCAGCTCTTCCTCGTCTTCAACGAGCTTATCGAGGCAGAGTTGAATCCGCGCGAGGGGTTTGACCCCGCTTATATGATCGATCAGTCGCATAACGTGACCGATCCGATCGAGAGCATGATCGCCTCGGCTGAGGCGATTGTCGGCGCCTTTGCCAAGGCTAGCATCGTCGATCGTGAGGCGCTGTCCGCTGCGCAGGATAGCAATGATACCATGCTGGCCTTCCTCACGCTACGGAGGGGCTACCGCGCCGACGTTTCGCCGATCCTTGCCATGGCTCGCCTGGAAGCCGGCGGCGCGATTGATCCGATCCCGGCTTATCGCGCTAGCGGCTGGCGCGCGCGCAAAGCACGGGAACGCAGAGCAGTGGGGCTCGGCGCTGGCATCGTTTGAGCGGAAAAGATTGATTTCGGAGAATTTGCCCGCCAAAATGGCTTGGAAATAGTGAGGCCGCAATGGAATGCATGTCGAAGAACGCGATAGCCTGATCCTCAATCTGATCGGGAAGACCGGCTTCGTGTCGTTCAAGAGCCTTGAGGCGGCGATCCAAGCTTCGCCGGCAACGCTGCGTCGCGACCTCGACCGGCTTGAGGTTAACGGCGTGATCCAGCGCGTGCGCGGTGGCGCACGGCTCGTCGACGACGAGGCTACAGGTGGAAGCACGGATGTCCAGTCACTGGCCGGCGTGCCCTTCCATGAGAATATCGATCGCAACCGCAAACAGAAGGAAGCGATCGGTCGTGCCGCCGCCGGGCTGTGCAAGCCGGGAGAATCGATCATCATCGATGGCGGTTCGACCACCTTGCAAATGTGCCGCCATCTCGCCGGCCTCAATCTTCAGGTGCTTACCAATTCGCTGCATGTAGTGAGCGCATTGCTGCCCGAACCGGGCACGCGCATTGCCGTCCCCGGCGGTTCAGTATTCCGCGAACAGAATATCATCCTGGGAATCGGCGGCGAAGAGTGCATGCCACGGGTCCATGCTCCGCGCTTGTTCATGGGGGCGGCCTTCGTTGGCGCGCAGGGTGCGATGCAAGCCGACGTCGTGCTGGCGGCAGCTGAGCGCCAGATGATCGACCGTGCCGAGTGGGTCGCGTTGCTGGTCGACAGCTCGAAATTCACCGCCCCTTCGGGCTCCGTTGTATGCGGATTGGATGAACTGGACGTAGTTATCACTGACCCCGGTATCAGTGATATTCATAGCAGAATGATCGAACAGTCAGGTGTAAAGCTTATCATCGCCTGAAGCCGTGCCTTAAATAGCCCCTCGCGTTCTAGACGCCTTCCGCTTTCAAGACCTGCTGTCGTTCGAGCTCGAGAGGCGACAGCATTCCGTTTCTGACGTGCTTGCGCATCGGGCTGTAGAACATCTCGACGTAATCGAACACGCCTTGCCGGGCCCCTTCGCGTGTTTTGTAGGTGCGGCGGCGGATACGCTCGCGCTTGACCGACGAGAAGAAGCTCTCCGCAACGGCATTGTCATGGCAGTTGCCACGCCGCCTCATCGAGTGCTCAAGATTGTGTGCTCATATGAATGCCGCCCAGTCCATGCTGGTGAACTGCGATCCCTGATCCGAATGGATCAATACCCGTCGTTTCGGTTTGCGTCGCCATACCGCCATCTGCAGCGCCTGCAGCACCACATCGGTGGTCTGCCGGTTCTGCATCGACCAGCCCACCATGCGGCGGGAGTACAGGTCGATTGCGACAGCCAGATGGGCAAAGCCTTCCAAGGTGCGGATGTAGGTGGTGTCTGTCACCCAGATCCGGTTGGGCGCAGTCACGTCGAACTATTGAAGACGTCCAGAAATCTAGGAGCTATTCAAGCGATTGTGAACTGATTTTCCTGCCTCGCGACGACGAGGTTGAGATGTCCGTTCCTGATCTGACGTCGGTGGCGATAGATCGTCGGACGCGCGGATCGAAAGAATCCGGGTCGCAACTGCGAAATTTTGTTCGGAGATTCAGGCGCCATGCATCCCGCCGGCCGCCACTATTTCGGCTCCCAGCCTTCCATCGCCAGCCTCAAATAAACACTGTCGCACTTTTCTGCTCCGACCAGCCAGGTACCTCGCGCTCGTCCGACTTCCTGGAAGCCCAGACGAGCGAGGAGTCTGAGAGAGGCGGCATTGCGCGGATCCACATCAGCGTCGATGGAGGAGAGGCGATGGTGGCCGAACGCGCGAGCGATGACCGCCCGAACGGCTTCGCCTGCAAATCCGTGGCCCCATACGTCGGGATTGAAGATAAAACCGATCTCGGGAAACCGATATAGGCCCGCCTTTCCGATCAGCCTCCCTTCATATTCGACAACGAAATCCTCGCCCTCGCCCGCATTGATTCCGATCATCGCGGCGAGCCACTCCCGCGTTTCCTGCAGATCCGAATGAGCCGGCGTCGACCAGAAGATCATTGCTCGTGGATCGCTCAGTATGGAGTGGAAAGCGGCAAGGTCAGCTTCCACAGCCGGTCGCAAACGAAGGCGGTGAGTTCTCAGCTCAACCATCTGGCTATCCTTGCAACATTGATGCGGCTGCCGCCGGCCACCCGAGTGAAAAACCCGCGTGGCCGGCGTTCAGTATCAGAACCTGATCGACAATCCCCCCATGAAATTGTTGCGCCGCGTTCCCGAGAATTCGCCATTATAGCTCGCCTGAACGCGCACACCGTCGGCGATACCAAGGCCGATCCCGAGCCCATAACGACCCGTGGTGCGATCCCGTTCGACGCCATCCACCGTGAACCCGCTAGCCGCGCCGGCAAAGCGCGCCGAAACCCGCGTTGCGCCATTGTTCAGTGCGTGCCGCACGCCGGCCTGTGCAAAGGGCTGCACGGCCATCCCGCCGAGGCTGAAATCGCCCGAGAGCGCCAGGCTCGCGTCGCCAAACCAACTCACCTTGCTGCCACCTGAAACCGACAGGCCGAAATCGCCGACGCCCTGCTCAGATGCGATCGCGTCGCGTCCAGCATGGACGAGGGTGACACCGAGCTTCGGCGTGATTGCCAAGACGCCGAGCCGCGCCCGGTAATCCGCCGACAGGTCGACCACCCAGCTCGAGAGGCCGTATCGCGACTTGGCCGTACCAGCCGATACGGCCAGCAGACGTTTCGTCTCCACGGTGCCCGTGTCATACGCCAGCAAGCCATGCAGCCCGAAACTGTCGAGCCGGAGATCGGCGTAAGCCCCGGCGAGCAAACTATTCCCTTCAGTCTTTGCGCCAAGCTCCCGAAGCGATTGGTTGCTGTCCAGACCGCCGATGAACAGACCCATGCGGGAACCGTTCTCAAGCCCGTAACCGATGCCACCAAAGAAACCATGGCTGCCGATATGCGCCCCGGCTGCGCCGCTTTCCGCCTGGCCGTGCAATGTAGCATTGGCATTCACGAACTGACCGAAGCTGTAAAACCCCTTGCCGCCCATGCCGGTGGCCGCAAAAGCCCGCGCTCCATCCGCAACGATCAGCCCCTTTTCGATGCCGAGCTGGAGCGCCGAGCCAAAAGCTTCCGGCGTGAGTTGCGCAAAGGCAGTCTTATTCGCATTGCCCTCCGCATCGACCAGCACCGGCAGAGCGGCGGTGAACGCCTGCACGCCATAGCCATCTCGGAGCACCTCATTGGCATAAGCGATGCTCGCACGGACGTTGCGAGGATAAGTGGGGGGGGTGAGGAACTCGCTCTGGATCTGTAGCCGATTACCGCTCTGGACGACGAAGCCGAAGATGTCGTTCGACTTGTTGATCGTGGTGAAACGCCCGGTGATGCCGCCGTCCGCCACGACGAGATCGAGCGTATTGCCCGGGGTTCCGTGCAGCACGCCGGTGATATCCACCGCCGCGCCGTCAGCGATCGTCATCTTGCCCGAAATGTGCAGCAGATCACTGACCGTCGGCGAAACCTCCAGCAACAGGTTGGAGCCGGCCACGAAATTGACGTTGCCGTTGACCGTCATCGTTCCCGGCGACGCGCCCGGCGACAGCGTACCCGCGACGTTGATATCCCCGTTGACGATCCCGGCCGAACCAAAGGTCGCGCCATGCGCCACCTGGATCGCGTTGGCGGACGTGATTGTCGTACCCGCCTGGCCGATCAGCCGGCCGCCGGTGATCGCCACGCTGTTCCAGTTCGTGTCGCCGGTCAGCGACACGACGCCGCCCGCTACCCCCAGCTCCTCGAATCCGGTAAATCCGGTGCCGTCATACACCGTCGGCTCGGCGTAGGTTCCCTGGGTGTCGAAGACCAGCCGGTCGGTCCCCTCCCCCCCATCACGCGTACCGGTGACGTTGCCGAGACCGCCGATCACCAGCGTGTCGTTGCCCGCGCCGAGATCGATATTGCCATCGACCGTCCCGAACACGGCCAGCGTATCCGCCCCGTCGCCGCCGGTAACATTCGCGGCGAGCGTATAGCCCTGCATCACACTGACCTTGCCACCGTTCAGCCGCGCGCCGCCCTCGAACGCCGCATCGCGATCGATCCGCAATTCGCCGGCGCCGAAGGATTCGAGCGCCTCGAACCCGGTCTGATCGAGCGCGCTCAGCAGACGGGTCGTCCCCGCGCCCTGCACCAGCGCCAGCGTGTCGTTGCCCGCGCCGCCATCGATCCGGCCCGAGACGGTCGCCCCGCTGCCCAATGTGAAGCGATTGTCCGCACCATCGAAGACGATACCCGCCGCCGAGGCGAGCGTGCTGTTCGCGCCCAGCTCGAAATTGCCGCCGTTTATCGCGACGGATTCGAAGCTGTAGCTGCCATTGGTCAGCGCGAGCGTGCCCGCGCCCTCCGACACGAGATCCTCGAACGAGGTGATCTGCGAAGCGACGACCGTGCGGCTGTCGCTGCTGCCGGACTGGACACGCAGCAGATCGCGCCCTTCGCCACCATTCACCGCGCCTTCGAATTTCACGCCGGCGGCGATCACCAGCTCATTGTCGACGTCGCCAAGGAAATTCACCTGCTGGCCGGCACCCAGATCTCCGGCCAGCGTCAGCTTCGCGTCACCGGAGATGTTCGCGATTTCGAAACCGTACATCCCCTTGATCGTCGAATCGCCGGTGAGGCTCAGGTTCAGCGTATCCGTGCCCGCGCCGCCATCCAGCGCGCCTTCGAGCAGCCCCGCCAACGTCATGTTGAGCGTATCATCCCCGCCGCCCAGCGAGACACCGCCGGTCAACACGCCATCGATCGTAACGACCTGCGCGCTGTCATCACCGATGACGTTGCCGACCGAGCCGTTCGATCCTGACAGGACGAGATTCGCGCTCTCCAGCAATTCGAGATTGTTGTAATTCTGGCCCTTGTCGAGATTCACCTTCAGCGTACCGGGGCCATAAGCCCCGAACGAGTTGAAGTTCAGCACCGATCCCGGAATCTCACCCTCGCTGCCGGTCAGGCGGAAGACGAAGGTGTTGTTGCCCGCACCGCCATCGATATCGCCGGTGACGATTCCTCCGGCCAGCGCGACATAGCGATCGTCGCCATCGCCCAGATTCAGGTTCCCCTCGATCCGCCCTGAATTGACGACGACATCGTTACCCGCACCCATGTCGACATTGTTGCCGATGGTCCCGCTGTTATTCAGCGTATCGTCGCCGCCGCCCATCGCGAGACCGCCGGCAATCGTGCCGGCATTGTTGATCGTTTCCCGTCCGTCGCCACCGATGAAGGTGTCGACCGCCGCGCCACCGGCAGAGCTTACCGTATCGCCGGCATCGATGTTCAACGCGATGTCGCCGATCCTCAGCGATTCGGCGTCGAAATTGCCGAAAATCGAAACCTTGCCCGTGCCCGCAGTATCGGGAACCCCCATCAGCGCCTCGAAACCCACGAACCGGCTCGCGTCGATCCGCTTGGCCATATCGCCGGTCCGATCGACCGCGATAACGTCGAAACCGTCCCCTCCGTCGGCCGTGCCGGTCAGGCTGCTCCCGCCACCGAAGACATAGGTGTCGTCGCCATCGCCAAGGCGCAGATCACCCTCCAGCCGGCCATAGTTGCGGAACTGGTCATCGAAGCTACCAAGATCGACATTGCCCTGGATCAGCCCGCGATTGGTGACGGTATCGATCGTGCCGAAAGTGTGGATCGCCCCCGCCAGCCGGCGATAGGGCTCGGGCACGCCCTGATGCTCGCCAAACAACGTTTCGGCCTGACCGCGTATCGTTCCGTCATTGTCCAGCACGAAAGCCGCGCCCGACCCACTATCGTCCACCGCCACAACCGCGACGGACCCGGAACCCATCGCCTCGATCGTTCCGCTGTTGACGAGTTCCCCGCGCGCGTTCGCGCCGCCCAGCGACATGCCGACCGCGGTGTTGATCGTCGCAAAATTGTTGTCGGCGTTGATCCACGCCCCACCATTGGCGCTGATCGTGCCGCTGTTGACGAGCGAAGCGGTTGTCGTCTGCTGATCGGGATGGAACTGGGACATGATCCGGACTGCGCTCGCGCCCATTCCCTCGGCGCGGATCGTCTTGCTGTTGACGACATGGTTGCGCGCGCTTTCCAGTGATACGGCGGTTACGCCGCGGCCGGTGGCTTCCACCAGGCCATCGTTGCGAAACCGCAGCATATTGTCCTGCTCGCTGATGTCGCGAAGCCGCACGCCATAATGCTCGTCGGCGTCGAAGGATTCGCGCGAGCCGGCGTTGCGGATCGTCCCGGTGTTAAGGACGTCGGCCAGCGGCCCCCCATCATTCGTCGCGTCGAACTGCATCCCCAGCGCATCCGAATCGTCGGATTCGGTTTCGATCGTGCCGGCATTGCGGAATTCGACCGTCGCGATCGGCTGAGCCAACTCCCCGATGTTGAAGAAAACGCCATTGCCCTCCGTCGCGCGGATCAGCCCTTCGTTGACGAAGCCGGCGATGCCGGTGCGGCCATATACGCCCTTCCTGCTCACCACATCGCCACGATTGGTGACGCGTATCCCGCGTGCCACGTTGGCGATATCGCGGATGTAGAAACCAAAATCGCTCGAATTGATGTTCGCCGTGTTCACGACCGATCCGTTGCCGACCAGCATCAGCCCCGCATCGAGCGTGGCCGCCGCCGCGACCGTGACGGTGGTGTCGCCGCCCGCCGCTTCGATTCCGTGCATCTCGAAGCCGCTATTGCCGTTGCCGAGAATATCGTTGGACAGCGTGTGGGTCGCGCTGGCGCTGAACGAGCGACCATAGCCGTCCAGCCCCGAGCCGCCCTCGATCGTTCCATTCACGCCATTGGTGGCGCCGGTAAAAAGGAACATATCCTCGCGATCACCAAGATCAATGTCGCCGGTGATCGTTCCGGAATTGACTACCATGTCGGTGCCGCTTCCGCCCTGATAGGCGACCTGCCGCCCGTCCACCATGCCGCCGGTGATCGTGCCGGCGCGCGTTCCGCTGCCCTTGGAGAAGGTCCACACCTTGTTGCGCAGCACCGATGTACCGCGCAGGCTCTCCACGGCCGCGCCGGTGCTGGCGCGAATATCGCCGACATTCTCGATATAATTGTCGCCGCTTGCCGCCAGCACGCCCGTGCTGCCGCCGATGATATTGCCGATGCCGCCGCTGGCCGCGCCCGTGCCGGATTCGGCTTCCGTCAGGGTGTTATAAAGCTTGCCGCCATCGAGCCGGATCGCGACGCCTTGCGCGGTGGGGCTGCCATTTTGGCCACCGACACTCACCCTGGTCGAGTTGAACACGCGGCCGGAGCTTTTGATCAGCGTAACGTCCGGGAAGGCGGCGTTGAACGAGTTTACCCAGCCGTTGGCATCAAGAATGATGTCCGCCTTTCCACCAACGATCGCGGTCCCTTCCAGAATCTGCACGCGCGACTTGCTGGTCACGCGCAGGGACGCGGCGTTGCGGACGTCGATCAGTCCGGCAAGCGCGCTGTCACCGCCGACATCCGCATCGAGCACCAGCGCCAGTTTACCATCGCCGCCGCTGCCCTGCTCCTGTGAGGTCGAGCCGGGCAGTACGCGGATCGCCTGCTGCGTCGCATCCGGCTGATTGGCGGCGTTGAGCGAGAAGGTCAGCAGGACCGTGCCGTCCCCGGCGAACTGCATCGGGCCATGTCGCAGATCCATCGACGCGTTGTTCGGCAATTTGGCGGGATCTGCGGGGATCGGCGAGCGCGAGCGGTTCTCCAGTGTCAAAACGGTATCGTTGCCGGATGCTTCATAGACGGTGCCACCGTCGAATGGCGTGCCGGTGGCCGCGTCCGCGCGGACGAATTGCTGCGCGGTGCTCCCTTTCACCTCGGTGAAGACGACATTGCGCGTCTGGCTGCCGGTGGCGCGCAACCACACGCTGTCGCGGCCCCCCTCGTCGGTGACGGGGCCGGTAGTAAGCCCGGTGAGATCGAGCACGCCACTGTCGGCGTCCACCCGCGAAATATCGACCACGACGCGATCGTCGCCCGCACCAAGCGTTACCGCGACCGGCGGCCGACCCTCTTCGAGCACCACGGTCTGCCCGGTGCTCTGCGCGTGCGCGGCGAAGCTGATCGCCAGCGGCGCGAGCGCCGTGCCGAGCAGCAGCGCGCTGCGGCGACCGCCAATGGAATTGCGCCGGGCAACGCCCGGATGGTTTGCATAAGTCATGGATTACCCCTGCTTTTGGTGCGCGTGCGCGCGTCGAGCCGGGGCGCTAGGGTGGAATGGCCGTGTGCCGCCGTCGCTTTGCGACCAGCCCGGACCAGTCGGCGACGAAGGCGGATGCGCGCCGACGCCGTCGATCCAAAAAAAAGCGGCCCGCGAACGGACCGCCCAGTCGTTCTAGCAAAGGGGATGAAGCTAGAAGCGGAAACGTGCACCAGCGCGGAACGAGCGGCCGACGACGCCCGCCTGACTCCACGTCGGGTTATAGGCGCTGCCGGCATAGTTCGGCAGGTTGAACGGGGCCGACACGCCGAACAGGTTGTTCACATTGGCGTAGAAGGTGAAATTGTCCGACACCTTGTAGCTGCCGACCAGATCGACCACGAGGAAGTGCTTCGTCCGGCAGAAATTGGGATCCCCGCCAAGATCCGCCGTATTCGCGCAATCGTTGCCGGAGCCCGCCCCGGTGGTATCCTCCGCGGTGTTTCGATAGCCGCTGGTATAATAAGCCGTTGTCGAAACGGTGGCGGGGCCGAACGCGAGCGTGTTCTGCCAATTGCCCCGCCACGCTGGCGTGCCTGCGCCGGACGACAACTGGAACGGCCCCTGCGTCCCGACATAATGTTGCGTACCTTCCGGTGCGACCAGATCGAAAGCGAAGATCTTCGTGACCTCTATCTGGCTGGTGAACCGGACATCGGGAGCCAGCGGCAGATCGAGCGTCGCGCTGAAATCCAGCCCGGAAGTGCGCTGCTCGGCGGCATTCACGTAAGGCGCATTGACCAGCAACACCGTGCGCGCCGCATTGGGATAAAGCGGGTCCGGATCATTCAACGTGACCGAATAGCCCGCCGGCAAAGGCTTTCCAGCATAGTAATTGTCCAGCGCCGCGCCGTAATCGGGGCCGCCGGCGATGAAATCCTTCTTGCTGATATTGTAATAGTCGACCGTCGCGCTGAACCACGGCGTCGGCTGGAACACCGCCCCCAGGGTAAAGCTGCGCGAGCGCTCCGGCTTCAGGCCCGGCGTGCCATTCGAATTGACCCCCAGCCCATTTCCGGATTGCACATAAGGACTGCCGCCGGTGCAGCCACCGCTCTCGGTCGCCGTGCCACCATGCGCGAGCACGATGTCGCAGGGTGGCGCGCCAACGGTAATATAACCGACGACATTGCCGTTAAGCTCGGTGAATTGCGGCGCGCGGAAGCCTTGCGAATAAGTGCCGCGCAACGCGAGCTGCCGGATCGGCGTGACCTTCAACCCGATCTTTGGGGAGAAGCGGCTGTAACCATCGGAATAATGATCGTAGCGCCCGGCGACGTTCAGATCGACCGCGTCGAGCAGCGGCGCGTCTATCTCGACCGAAGCCGCGGCGACGGTGCGATGGCCGCGGGCGTTGACCGGATTGATGCTGACCACCGCCCCGCCCGGATTGGCATTCGGCGCGTTTAGCCGTTCGTGCCGGATGGACGCGGTGCCGCCGACCTGAAGTGGGCCGCCCGGCAGATCCGCGATCGCATAGGTCGCGGTAAGCTGAGCCATATAGAGGTCCGAAGTGGAACGCGTCCGCACATCGGGCGCGATCTGCCTGCGCACGGAATCACCATTTAGCGACGGATTGACGAAATTATACGAGCCATCGGCCACCGCCCGGCCCAGACCGGCAAGATTGATATAGCCGCGCCGGATTGAATCGAGATCAGTATGCATCCCCGTCGCCTCGAACGCGAAACGGCCCCGATCGCCGAGCTGGCCGCTTATACCCATCGCACCGCGATACGTGTTGCTCTGCGCGGTATTGGATACCGGGATGTCCCCGAAGGCGTAGAAAATCTGCGCGGCCGCCCCTTCCGCGGCGAAAGGATTATTGGGATTGAGCTGCCCGTTGCTCAGGAGCGCGGGCAGGATCAGGCCGTTGGTGTTAGCGGGCAACGTGTTGCGAGTGGTAAGCGGCGCGGCCTTCGCGGTCACATCGCTGCGGTAATAGGTGCCCATCGCATAACCCTCGACACCATCCCCCAGCCGAGCGGTGACGCGGCCGGTGATGCCATAGCGCTCCTGCTCCGGTTGCAGCTCGCGATAGTCGCGCGCAAAATCCTGCTCGCAGAACGAGTCGCCAGAGGCGTTGGAATGCGCGATTGTGCCCGGTGCGCAGCCGGCGGGGTTCAGCACCTGAAAATGGCCGCCGGAAATGACCTGCCCGCTATAGACGTCGCCGGGGATGAGCTGGTTCGCACGGCGCACCACGGCGCTGATCGTCGAACCAGGCGCCGTTGCCCCTGGATTACGATTGCGGCAGGGCGCGGGCGCGCCGCTCGCGGTACAGGTCAGGCTGCTGAAATTGCGCGTATTATAGGGAAAGCCGCGATCGCGCGCGCGCAACGGATCGGAATGAAAATATTCGCCGCCGATATAGGCGCTGTAACCGTCCTCGCTCAGATTTCCGATACCGGCCATCAGGGTCAACCGCTGGTTGCCCACGTCTCCCTTTTCGGTGACCCCAGCCTCGACCGATCCGGCGATCCCTTTGAATTCCTTGCGTGTAATGACATTAACGACGCCGCCGATCGCATCCGCGCCATAAGTGGCGGACGCTCCGTCACGTAGAACCTCGATCCGATCCACAGCGAATTGCGGGATGGTGTTCAGATCAACGAACTGTTTCTGCCCGTCGTCCGCCAGCGGGTAATATGCGCCGCGCAGGCCATCAAACAGCACCAGCGTTGAATTGACGCCCAATCCACGCAGTGAGATGCCGCTGGCCCCGGCCGCAAAGCCATTGGAAAATGCGATCGGCACCGATCCGCTATTGTCTGCGGACACGCTGCGGATCGCATCCGCAACGGAGGTGAAACCGCGTTGCTGGAGCGTCTCCGCCGACATGATGGTGAGCGGCGAGGCCGTTTCCTTGTCAGCGCGCGCGAAGAGGCTGCCGGTAACGACGATATCCTCTGCGGCGGCCTCCTGCGGCACTTCGGCGGCCAGCGGAGACGCAGGTACGTCCTGCGCGTGCGCCGGAACGACCGTTCCAATCATCCCCGCGATGACCGTCGTCAGCAACAGCCTGTGCCGCAATGGGCTTTTTTTCATCGAATTTTCCTCCCTTTGAGGGGAGGTCGTGTCGATCATGCGGGAAAGGGCGGCGCGTCGAATGCGACCGGGATCGATTGCGCTGCGACCGCGGCGACGAAAGCCGCCGGGGGAGCGACGAAAGCGTTCAATCGATCCGGTCGACCAGCAATCGCCACCCGGCGCGATCACGCCGCCAGACGCGCACGTAATAAACCGCGCGCTCCTCCCCGACGCGTATCAGGCGCCCGTAACTGGCCGCAAGATCACCCGCCGCCGAAACCCGGATGCCCAACGTCTCCACCGATCGTACCGCCGCACTGTCGCCTCGCGCATCGGCTTTTCTCACCACACCCCGTTTCACGCGGAGCAAATGACCGTCCGGCGCGAGATAGTCGGCAATCACGCCCGTCCCTTCCGCGACAATAAGGGCGTTTAGCGCGACATCGGCTTCCGACGCGCCGGGCGCGGCGGCTCCCTTCGCGGCCACGCCGCGCCGCAATATCGTAACCGTCGCCGAGGCCAGCTCGCCGGGCCCAGCACCGATCGGCGGCATGCCATGATCGAGATACCAGCGCCACGCACCGTCAGAGCCACGCTCCCAGACGGTCAGAAAGCGGCCGTGCACCGCCTTATCGCCATGCGTGATCTGATACGGCCCGGTGGTGAAACCGAGATCGCCCGAGCGCGCGACCGCCGCAATTGCAGGTTGCCATTCCAGCCGCACGCCCGGGGTGTCCACATCGCTCGCCAGCGTCGCCGGCGCGGGTGCGGGATCCGGGCGGATCAGGATGCCATCGGGCGCGACATGCGCGCGAAATGCCGAGGCGATTCCGATCCGCGCCGCATCCGCCGCGAAGCGGCGTTCGGCGGCGATCATACCGGAAGCCGCTTCGTCCTGCGGTACATTGGCGGCCTCCGTCGCACCGAGCAGCAGGGCGATCGCCGCAATGCCGGCGATGATGTGGCGGATCGGCCCGCGCTTCGAACGAGAAGATGCGATCTTTGTCATGCCCGCCTGTCGAACCGATCCGACACAATGAGGTAAAAGTGCTTGCGACCGGCCCCGCCCCACACGCGACAAGCCCTCGCCGTCTCAAAGCCGAAGCGCGCGGACCACCTGCGGCTGATAATTGGGGCCGACCTGCAAATTGGCGCCGTCGTTCAGCACCAGCCGAAGCGCACCCTTTCCCGGGCGCTCGACACCGATCACGCTGTCGATCCGCACCATATGCGAACGGTGGATGCGCACCATGTGGCTCGGATCAATACGCCGTTCGATCTCGCTCATCCGGGCGCGGAGGATATAGCTCCGCAGCGGCGTGTTGAGCAGCACGTAATCACGCGCGGCCTCAATCCGGTCGATCGTCTCGATCGGTACCCGCACGGCGCCCTGCCTTCCGGGCACCCAAATGCCGTCGTCATAGCGGTTGTCCGAATTCGCCGCTTGCCGCTCCCCGACGGTGCCAAACGCGGCCTCCCCGTCGGCCTCCAGCAACGCGCGACGGCGACGTACGCGGTCGATCGCCATGCGCAAGCGATCGAAACTCACCGGCTTCAGCAGATAATCGACCGCTTCGACATCGAATGCCTCCATCGCGAAATCGTTGAAGGCGGTAACGAACACCAGTTCAGGCCGGCTCGGCGCATCGACCATCTGTCGCGCGAGATCCATGCCGGTCAGGCCGGGCATCTGGATATCGAGCAGCACCAGATCAGGATCGAGCGCGACAATCTCCCGCGCGGCGGTTTCGCCGTCACTCGCGCTACCCACCACCTCAACATCCGCGACGCCCGCCAGCGCCACCCGCATCCGTTCGATCGCCAGTGGCTCGTCATCGACCAGCAGGATACGCATCACGCCGCATCCGCCAATGTCGCGACCCGCAACGGCAACGTCAGGGTAACCGCGAAACCGCGATCGGTGACCGTCGCATCCAGATCACCCCTGTCGCCATAAAAAGCGGCCAGCCGACGCCGCACGTTGCGCAACCCCACGCCCGTACCGCCGGACGGCTGACTGCCGAACACCTGCCCCCCATCGTCCTCCACCAGCAGCCGCAGCATGTCTCCGGCGCGGCTTACCCGCACAGATAAGGTGACGGGGCGGCGCGAGGGCAGAACGGCATATTTGATCGAATTCTCAACGATCGGTTGCAGCAGGAAGCTTGGCACATAAGCATCGAGCAGATCGGCGGGGCATTCGAACATTACGCCCAGCCGCTCGCCGAACCGCACCGTTTCGATGTCCAGATAGGATTGGGTGGTCGCCAGTTCCTCGTCCAGCGTAACCTCCGCCTCCGGATCTGCCTCCAGCGTGAGGCGCAGGAAATCCGCAAGCTTCATCGTCATCCGATCGGCCTCGCGGTTGCGGTTGGTGACGATCAGCGATGAAATCGCGTTCAATGTATTGAACAGAAAATGCGGATTGAGCTGGAAGCGCAGCGCGGCCAGTTCGGCGCTCTGCGCGGCGCTGCGCGCCTCCGCCAGACGCCGCTCGCTATCACGCATCGCCCTTTCGCTGAGCATCAGGCCAAGCGCCACGGCGTAAAGGCCATAAATCAACACGAACGGCATCAGCCCGCGATTGAACAATTCGGCCAGCGGCATCGGCTTTATTCCCAGCGCGGGGCTGAGCAATTTCAACAGATATGCGTCGATCAGGCCGTGCAACAGTGCGATCGTCAACGTCACTATCGCGATAGCCGCGATCATCACCCGTTTCCGCATGCGCCGCGCAAACACGATGAACGCCGCGAGGCATGCCGAGAAAGCAATCCCGACCGTAAAGGTCGTAGCCATCAAAATCTTCAGCCCGTCTGGCAGCCTATTCCCGGATGCGAGATCCTGTGCCGACCAAAGAACGAGCGCCATGATCCACAACAGCACGGTCAGCGCCGCGCCGATCGCGAATTCACGTCGCCAGGATGAGAAAGATAAACCTCGTTTCACGCATCGGAATATATCACAGCGTTGCGGAGGGGCCGACCGTCTTCGTCGCGCCGATGTCCGGGTTTGTCGCACAGACTCCGCATTATCTTGGTCGCGCGATCGGCGACTTTGGTCGCACCCCCGTCGCATCGCTTCCCGTGGCCGTGCTGACCGCTCTCCCGTTGAACAAACGAGCGGGAGTGAAGATGATGATAGCAAAAGACAAAGTCATATTGGCGCTTCGGGGGCTGACGACACTTTTGCTCGGAGCCGATGCCGTGACACTCGGCTTCCAGCCGCAGAGCATGGCGCAGGAGTTTGCCGCGACCGGCTTTGCGATGTGGCAGGCACCCGTGATCGCGGCGATCCTCGCGCTGGCGCTCCTGCTCTATGCGATACCGCGCACCGCTCTGATCGGCGCGATTCTCCTCACCGGGTTTTTGGGCGGCGCGATCTGCGCTCATTTCCGTCTGGGTGAGATCGGCTCGCCGGCGCAGCTTATCTGCGCGATGCTCGGCGCGATCGTCTGGGGCGGCGTGGCGACGCGCCACAGCGTTCGTCCCTGGCTGGATAGTGCGGGGGACGATCACCAAGGCTGATCTCGTCACGGGATCGCCGGCCTGCGTTGCGCCCGCTCACCGTCGGGTGCAACTGCGGCTCCTGCTTTCGAGAGACGCTCTGCGGCGCGGGCATATCCGATGACTCTCTCGAATCAGCCCGATGGAGCTTGCTTCAGCAGCTCCATCGGGTCGGTATCAGCACTTTTTCTCGTCGAAGATGCGCATCAGCCGCTGCTTGCGCTGAATCCTCAACATCATATCCTCCGCCCCTCCGTCGGGCTGCGGCGGCGCCGTGGCCCCCGCGACCGAGCCCGCCGCTCCCATTGCGCTCGAGGCAACTGCCCCGGTGCTGCCGGCCATGCCCAACATCGGGCTCGCCGCACCAAGCATCTTGAGGAGCCCCATCCCCCCTTTCTTCTTTTTGGCGCCGCCAGCCTGTTGCCGGCTGTCGAGCGAATTGATTTCGGCCGCCAGCGCCTCGCAGCTCATGCTGCGATCGCCAGCCTTCACGGTTTCGAACGGCGCCGGTTGAGCCTCTTTGGCGGCACGAACCGGCGCGGGCGCCATCAGCGTCGCGGTCAACAGACCGGCGAGCACCATAATCTGGAATTCACGCATCGTTGCATCCTTCTCACTCCGGAGCAGCGCGGCGTCCGGACATCGAAATTTGTGGAATTGGGCGGGCTCGCTGCGGCGGAGCCGCCCGTTTTCGTCTCAGGCAAAGGCGAGAGCCCGGCGACGGCGCATCACGCCCGCCACCGCACCAAAGCCGACTACCATCATCGCCCAGGACACGGGCTCGGGAACGCCGGCCGCGCGGAAGGCAAGATTGTCGATGCGATATTCCTGGGTGCGATAGCGCGCCGCCTCCAGCCCCAGATTGGTGAGCGGAGCGGAACCGATGATGCCGTAAAAGCCCGAAAGCTTGGTGATGCTCGTATAGATGTCGCTGTTGTCGAACCGCAGCGTGAGCGCGAGCCCCTGCGACACGTCGGTCGGGACCAACGCAAAATCAAAGCCGAGCGCCTCCGCTCCTCCGAGGAAATCCATGAAAAGATAATTCGCGCTGTTCCGCAGCGTCTGGTGCAACGTGCCGTCGAGTTCGTAATCGGTGCCGGCCAATTGTAGCCCGCGCGCGAGACGGGAATCCGCGAAATCCTCTTCAATCAGATCACCCACGCCAAGCGCGGCGAGCCATTCAGCCCGATCATCATAGATGGTCGCGCTCGTGCCATTACCGTCCGAGAGGACTTTCGTGGCGGCGACTGCGGGTAACGGAGATAGCGCGGCGAGCGCCGCGATGATTTTGAGATAACGCATGATCGGCATTCCTTGAATCCGGGAAAAACAGGTGACCGCCCGCCGCAAATGCCGACGCCCAGCTGCGCTGAGAAACAGCGCCCGAACATCGCGCGCGACGTTGCCGCGACAAAAACCGACGGGCCCGCGACAAACACGGTGCGCGGTCCATGGTTCGCCAGCGTCACCTTGACGCTGCGCAGCGGTTTCCGGCGACGGCGCTTCGCCTGCGGGAACGATTGCCGCGTCATCGTGGCTGAAGTACCAATCGGGTGTGTCGACTTCCTCCGATCAGGCCGCCAGAGCGCGTTTGACCGAGGCCTTGTTGCGCACCGGGAATGAGGACCGTTCGGCGCTTCAGGAGGTATATCGGCTTACCTCGGCGAAGCTATTCGGGATCTGCCTGCGTATCTGCGGGGATCGCAGCAGTGCCGAGGACGTGTTGCATGAAGTGTATCTCACGATCTGGAAGCGGGCCGGCGCATTCGAGCCCGGCAGGGCAAGCCCGATCTCCTGGCTGGCGACGATCACGCGCAACCGGGCGATCGACTGGGTTCGCGCACGCGGCGCACGGCCGTCGCATCCGATCGAGGAGGCCGACAGCGTGCCCGATACCTCGCCCGACCAATTGACGCTCATCGAGCGAAACGAGGAATCGCAACGCCTGCATGACTGCCTTGACGCTTTGGACGAGCGCGCGCGCGACGCCATACGAACCGCCTTTTTCGATGGCGTCACCTATGCCGAACTCGCCGAGCGCAAGGGGCTCCCGTTGGGCACGATGAAAAGCATTGTGCGCCGGGGCCTCCTTCAACTCAGGGGATGCGTCGATGGCGATTGACGCGCCCGATACCGGCCCCGACATGACCGCCGCCGAACTCGCGCTGGGCCTGCTCGATGGCGAAGAGCGTGCCGCGGCGCTGCGCCGCGTGCTCGCCGATCCCGCGTTCGCGCGCGAGGTGGAGGATTGGCGCCACCGCCTTGCCGGATTGTTCGATGATTATGCGGAGGTGGAGGCGCCGGAATCGGTCGCCAAGCGACTGGCCGTTCCCGTTCGGCAAAGGCGCGGGGCATGGCCGATCATCACCATGCTCACCGCGCTTGCGGCGGCGGTGGCGCTGTTCTTCGTCGTCAAACCGGAGCCTTCGCCGGTCCTGCCGCACCAGGTGATGGTCGCCTCGCTGCTGCTGAACGACAAAACGGCGGCGCTTCCGGCCGTGGTCGATCTGACGGCAAGCGAAATACGGATCGGCGGTGCAGCGCTGGCGCCCGGCGGCAAGAGCGCGCAGCTCTGGATGATCGGCGGGGATGGCGTGCCCAGGCCGATGGGGCTGCTCGCCACGGCCGGCCCGACGCGGATTGCGCTGTCCGGCGATGCGCGCGCGGGGCTGGCGGCGGGTGTAACGCTCGCTGTCTCGATCGAGCCCGATGGCGGATCGCCAACCGGGAAGCCGACCGGGCCAGTGGTGGCCAGTGGCAAACTTTCCGTCGCCTGATGTGCATCCGGCGATGAGCGGCGCCCGTATCTCCTGACGCACGCGCCAACCGGCGTGCCGTAGGAGTCTGGAACATGAAGGCAATCCATAAGCTGATGCTCGCGACCGCGCTGGTCGCCGGGACGACCGCAAGTATCGCCGCGACGACGGACCCGATGGTGGGTGGCGCCGCGATGTATCCGAGCAAGAACATCATCGAGAACGCGGTCAATTCCAAGGATCACACGACCCTGGTTGCCGCGGTCAAGGCTGCTGGTCTGGTCGACACGCTATCCGGCCCCGGCCCCTTCACGGTGTTCGCGCCGACCAACGCGGCCTTTGCAAAGCTGCCCGGCGGCACCGTCGATACGCTCCTCAAGCCCGAGAACAAGGACCAGTTGACCGCCGTCCTGACCTACCATGTCGTACCCGGGCGCATCACCGCCGGCGATATCACCGCCAACGCCGCGAAGCACATGGGCAAGGCAACCTATACGACCGTGCAGGGTGAGCCGCTGACCTTCATGAAGTCCGGCGGCGCCTGGTGGGTGATGGATGGCAAGGGCGACAAGGGCAGGATCACCATTGCCAACGTTATGCAGTCGAACGGCGTGATCCACGTCATCGATACCGTGATGATGCCGTGATGTTCAAATCGGCCGGCGCCCCGATCAGCGGGCGCCGGTCGATCCCGTCAGCCGACGCGGGCGTCCGACGGGAAAGCGCTTGTTCTCGCGATCATGATGGCGATGATCGTTTCCGTTGCCATGACGATCTGGATCCTATTGCGATGCGCGCGCCTCTACCATCGATAGCCACCAAATGAGCGCGGCCCCATCGCCGGCGCTGCGCGATCAACGCGGCAATCTGGCCCGTATCTCGATCGCTCCGATATTTCTCGTTGCGGGCATTATTCATCTGGGACGGCCCGACGTCTTCGTGCCGGTGATGCCGCATTTCATACCCCATCCTCACAGCATCATTCTGCTTACCGGGGCCGCCGAAATCCTCGGCGCGATCGGCCTGTTCGTGCCACGCACGCGGGCTTTGGCCGGCGCGATGCTCGCGCTCTATGCCGTCTGCGTCTATCCTGCGAACATCAGCCACGCGGTCCACGACCTCTCGACCGGCACAGGTCTGGGTTGGGCCTATCACTATCCCCGGCTGTTCGTTCAGCCGCTAATCTGCTGGTGGGCCCTGATCGCGGGCAAAAATATCTCCGCGCACATTCCCCGCATCGGGCGCGGCGACTGATAACCCCGGCAGGGCCGATCCATGTCGGCACTGCGCCTAAATTTTCAGCCGCTTCGACTGCCGTCCTTTATCCGAACATATGTCGGGACAACGGCTCCCATGGTCCGCCGCGATACCACCAGGCGGCCAGCCCGGTGATCGTCACCGGCCTTGGGCGGAAACCCGCGCCCATCGCCGCGAGCAACGTCCGCGCGGTATGCGGCGCGACCTTGTTCTGGATAGTGACGTGCGGGCGCCATCCGGCCATGTCCTGCGGCACCAGCAGCCCCGCGAACGCTTCACCCAGCCGCGCGCGGATCTCCGCCAGCGCGACGCTCTCGATGCGCCACGCCACACCGCTCCCCAGCGAATAAGGCTCGCGCAAAGTCGCAAGGGGCCGCGCCACATTGTGCGTCTCAAGCGAAAGCCGGTGCTTCACCTCGGTTGCCTGCGATGGGGGGAGATGATGAAACAGCGTGAGATGCGCGGCGATCCGGTTTTGCTCGGGCGGATAATACGCGCGGCGCAGCGAATCGAACCACGCCTGATCCGCCGCCCCGAACAGCGCGGTCACGACGATCGGCGCGTTCAAATCTCGATCTGCGTGCCGAGTTCCACCACCCGGTTCGTCGGCAGATGGAAAAATTCCATCGCGCTTTCCGCGTTGCGCAACATCCAGGCAAACAGCTTTTCGCGCCAGATCATCATCCCCGGCCGCTCCGACGGCAGCAGCGTCTGCCGCGAGAGGAAGAAGCTGGTGTCGATCATGCGGATATCCGCGCCACAACCATGGAATTTCTTCAACGCGGCCGGCACGTCCGGCGCCTCCATGAAGCCATAGCGCAGGATCACGCGGTGGAAGCCCTGCCCCAGATCATCGTGCAGGAAGCGATCGTCCTCGGGGAAATAGGGCATGTCGGTGACCTTCACGGTCAACAGGATCACGCGTTCATGCAGCACGCGATTGTGCTTCAGATTATGGAGCAGCGCGTGCGGCACGCCCTCTGGCGTGGAGGTCATGAAAACCGCCGTGCCCGGCACGCGCGTCGCCGAATTGGCAGCCGAACCGATGAAGATCTTGATCGGCATCGCGCCTTCACGCATCCGCTGGATCATCAGCTTGCGCCCGGTTGCCCAGGTGGTGAGCAGCACGAAGCAGACCATCGCGACGAGCAATGGGAACCAGCCGCCATCAAGCACCTTCGTCAGGTTTGACGAGAAGTACAGGCCGTCGATGAACATGAACACGCCGACGAACGGCACCACCGCCCACCACGGCCAGCGCCACACGCGATAGATCAGCACGCCGACCAGACAGGTGGAGATGAACATCGTGCCCGTCACCGCGATGCCATAGGCCGCCGCGAGGTTCGACGATTGGCGGAAGCCGAAGATCAGCAACAGCACCATCACCATCAGCGTCCAGTTGACCGACGCGATATAGATCTGCCCCGCTTCGGACGCGCTGGTGTGGCTGATGCGCAGGCGCGGCATCAGGCCGAGCTGGATCGCCTGTTGCACCACCGAATAGCAGCCGGTGATCACGGCCTGGCTGGCGATCACCGTCGCCACGGTCGCCAGAATCACGAGCGGCAGGCGCCATTGCTCGCTGGCCATCAGGAAGAACGGGTTTTCCGCCGCGGTTGGCTGGCCCAGCAGCAGCGCGCCCTGCCCGAGATAATTGAGCATCAGCGCCGGGAAAATGAACCACAGCCACGCATAGGCGATCGGCTTGCGCCCGAAATGCCCCATGTCGGCATAAAGCGCCTCTGCGCCGGTCAGCGCCAGCACCACGGAACCGAGCGCGAGGAAAGCCAGCTTCCCGTCAGTGGTCGCGAATCGCACCGCCCAGCGCGGATCGAGCGCCTGCAGGATATGCGGCTGCTGGATGATGTGGATCAGCCCCAGCACCGCCAGCGTGACGAAATAAACCGCCATGATCGGGCCGAAGAACTTGCCGACCCGCGCCGTGCCGATCGACTGGATATAAAACAGCCCGACAAGGATCGCGACCGCGATCGGGATGACGAAACTCTCGAAACCCTGCTCGACCGTCGCCAGCCCCTCCACCGCGGAAAGGACGGAGACGGCCGGGGTAATCATGCAATCCCCGAAGAACAGCGCGGACGCCAGCACGCCAAGGATGACGAGGCTGGGCCCCCATCTTTTGCCCGCGCCGCTGCGGCGCTGGATCAGCGCGAGCAGCGCGAGACTGCCCCCCTCGCCCTCGTTGTCGGCGCGCAGGATCACCATCACATATTTGAAGGTGACGATCAGCACGAGCGACCAGAAGATCAGGCTGACAACGCCGAAGATATGAAGCTGGTCGACCGTCAGCGGGTGATGGCCGACGAACACCTCCTTCATCGCGTAGAGCGGGCTGGTGCCGATATCGCCATAGACCACGCCGATCGCGCCCACCGCCAGCTTGGCTAAGCTGTCTCGGCGCAGGTCATGGCCGGGCGCTGCACCCGGGGTTTGGGAAGTGCTCACTAAATGTTCGCAGACACCGGAATCACGGTAAAAAACCTGCAATCACCCTGTTGGAGCGGCGCGCCTAGCACGCCCCCAATCGCCCCGCAACAAGAGCCGAGGGGGGCGCTGTCCCAGAAAAACAAGGAGGTTAGCGCGCGTCAGGCCCGCGCGGCGGAATCCTCAGCGCGCGATCGAGCAGCGCCAGCTGCCGCGCGATATCCTGCCCATAATCCGATCCCGGCGCGGAAAGCGCCGCCGCACGCTTCCACAGCGGCAGCGCAGCGGGGAGATTCCCGGCGCGAACATAGGCCAACCCCATGTAATAAAATGGCGCCGGATGCCTGGGCGCCAGCCGTATCGCCTGCCGAAAAGCGGCGAGCGCCGGCGGAGACATTTGATCGCCATCGTGGAGCGCGAGGTTGGTGCCAAGCTGCGTCCACAGGATGAAGCTGTTCGGGAACGCGCGGATGCCGCCCAGCACTACATGCGTCGCGGCGGCGGCGTCTCCGGTACGCAGCATCGCATCTGACGCGATGAGATAGGCACCATCCGCAGTATAGCGCCCCATCAGCCGGTCACGCAGCATGATCATCGCCGGCTCCACCGCGATCGGCTGAGTCGCGGCAGTTGCGTCATGCGCCGGCACGCCCGGCCGCCCCTGCCACGCATAGCCCGCCGCACCGAGGAAAAGCGCCGCCCCGGCAAAGGTCCACAGCATTTTGGGCAGCCGCAACATGACGAGCGCCGCAAAGGCCAGCAATCCGAACAGCGCGAGGGCGATATAACCGCTCATTGTTCGAGCGACTTCGTTTCGTGCATTTTTCCGGCCAGTTCCGGGGGCATATATTTCTCGTCATGCTTGGCGAGGAGGTTGGTCGCGACGAACGAGCCATCGGGATGGAACTCGCCCTCCGCCACCACGCCGGAGTTCTCCTTGAACAGATCCGGCGCGATCCCGGTGAAGCTGACGGGAGTCGTCGAGCGACCATCGGTGACGCGGAAGTGGATCGTCACGCCATCGGTCGCACGTTTGATCGAGCCCTTCTCGACCATGCCGCCCAACCGCACCGCGCGGCCCAGCGGCAGCGTCTGCGGCGTTACGTCTGACGGCGCGTAGAAGAATGCGGCCTGATCCTTGAGCGCGGACAGCGCGAGCAATGCCGCGCCGACGATCGCCGCCACCGCCAGCAACGCCAGCGTCAGACGTTGATGCTTGGCCTTCACTTCTCGGCCTTCCGCATCGCATGCCAGCTCCACAACGCGACGAGCGCCGCACCGGCCAGCGTCACCACATAGGCCGCCGTCACGAAAGGCCAGGGGTTCACGCCGCCGCCTTCCGGCGCATCCGCGCCTCTGCCTTGGCAGCGCCAAGTATCGCGCGCATCCGCATCAGCACGATGCCGACGAACAGCAGCGAAAATCCCGCGAGCATGATCGGCAGCGGCCACAGCAGCGAACGATCGATCGAGGAACTGGTCAGCCCGATGCTCGGCCCCTGATGCAGCGTGTGCCACCACACCACCGAATAACGGATGACCGGCAGCAGGATCGTTCCGGCGATACCGAACAGCGCGGGAATACGTCCGTCGCCCCCGCGTTCGCGATCCGCACGGGCCAGCGCGATATAGCCGAGATAGACGAAGAACAGCAGCAGCATCGATGTCAGCCGCCCGTCCCATTGCCAGTAAGTGCCCCAGGTCGGCCGCCCCCAGATCGCGCCGGTGACGAGGCAGATCAGCGCAAACGCCGCGCCGGGCACCGCCACGGCACGCGCCGCGACATCGGCCAGCGGATGACGCCAAACGAGGAAGGCGATGCTCGACAGCGCGACCCCGCTCCACCCGCCCATGCCCAGCCAGGCGGCCGGCACATGAATGTACAGGATGCGCACCGTTTCGCCCTGAAGATAATCCGGCGGCGTCTGCGTAAGCCCCGCCCAGCATCCGAGCGCGATCAACGCAATGCCCAGCCAGGTGGCGGCCGGGGTCAACGGTCGCGCCAGCTTCAGGAAGCGGGCAGGATTGGCAAGGGCATGGAGCGGGGGCACAGTGCTCGGCCAATATGGCAAGAACGCGCGTGCGTCACCCCACTTCCCGCCCTCTGGGAGAGATCAGGCAATAGGAAGCGGGAACGGACGGAGATTGCGCGACTTGGCGCCCGCGCCCGGGCGAAGGAAACCATGGCGTAAGCGCCTTGCGCGGGCCGCCACCCCGGCTCTCGCCGGGGCGGCCGTGGTTCAGCCGCGCCCGATCAAGCGTTGCGCGATACGATCGGCGACGTCGGAGGCGGGATCGCCGCTCGCGTCGCTTTCGTCCCACACCTGATTGAGGCGGCCCGGAATGCGATCGATCCGCGCCAGCACGTCCGCCTCATCGCCATGCCCGAGATATTCCAGCCCGACATTGATGATGCCGCCCGCGTTGATGACATAATCGGGCGCGTAGAGAATCCCGCGCTCGTGAACGCGGCGACCGTCCTCGCTGGTCGCGAGCTGATTGTTCGCCGCACCAGCGACAACCTTCGCCTTCAACGCGCCAATCGACGCCTCGTTCAGAACGGCGCCCAGCGCATTGGGGCTGACGAGATCGACGTCCAGCGCCAGAATCTCGTCCGTGCGCACCACATTCGCGCCCAGCTCCGCCGCCAGCGCTTCCGCGCGCTTCTGATCCACGTCGGCGACCGTCAGTATCGCGCCATCGGCCGCGAGCAGACGCGCAACGCCACCACCAACCGAGCCGACGCCCTGAACCGCGATTCGCACGCCCTTCACGTCGCCCGCGCCCAGCCCACGCTTCGCCGCCGCCTTGACGCCCAGATAAACGCCCATCGCGGTAAAGGGGCTGGGATCGCCACCGGCCGCGCCACTTTCGACCGGCAGGCCGGAAACGTAGCGCGTTTCGCTCGCGATCACCTTCATCCGCTCCACCGACATGCCGACATCCTCTGCCGTCACATATCGCCCGCCGAGCGATTCGACCGCGCGGCCGAACGCCTTCAGCTGCGCCTCGCTGATCGTGGCCCCCGGCGCCGGCGCCAGCACGACGCCCTTGCCGCCGCCCAGCGCGAGATCCGCCATCGCATTCTTGTAGCTCATGCCGCGCGACAGGCGCAGCGCATCGGTAATCGCGCCGCTCGCGCTCGCATAATGCCAGAAACGCACGCCGCCCGCGGCCGGGCCGAGCGTGGTGGAGTGAATGGCAACGACAGCATGGAGCCCCGATGCGGGATCGGTGAACAGGTGGACGCCCTCATGCGCGTCGAAATCGGCAAAGCCCCAGTCCATCATCATCGCAACCTCATCTCGCGCGCAAGAAAAATACTCAAGCGCGTAATAAAGTTATAGCCAGCCGATTGCCAGCCTATTTCAGAAGTGGTGGAAAATGGGGCGACCGACGGGACTTGAACCCGCGACCCTCGGTACCACAAACCGATGCTCTAACCAACTGAGCTACGATCGCCGTATAGGATGCGCGCCCCTAGCGGGGGTGTGGGCATCTGGTCAAGCTATCAGAACCGTCCTTCGATCGCCAATTGCCAACCTTGTTGCGTCTGGACGAAGCCGGAAGCCTGCAAACGCGCCGCCTGCGCCGGATCGGCGGGCGCCAGAGTGAGGTCCGCATGATAGCGCCCATCGGGCCAGATACGGATCGTCGAGCCCTCTCCCGCCGGGCTGGTCAGCGGCAAAAGCAATGCGCCGGCATCGCAACGCGGGGTGCCGCTCATCGATGCGGGAATCACCTGCCCCGCTACGTCCCCGGTCAGAATCGCGCGCACGCGCCCCTCCGCTCGATCGCAATTTTCTGCTTTGAAACGGACACTTACGCCATCCAGCTCCAGTGTCGTCACCGGCACTGGCGCGAAGGCGTTCCCGACCGGGAGGCTGGCGGTGACGCCGGTCAGCCCGACCGTATGGCGTGTCACGTCGACAGCGCCGGTTAGGCGCGGCCCCGCTGCACCATCGGGCGCGGCGAGCCCGATCCGCGCGCGGCCAAGCATCAATTGCAGCGGCGAGACGCGCGCCGAAAGATCGCCCATCGCAATATCGCCGAACCGCGAATCGGTCAGCGCGCCGGACCAGATCGTGCCGCTCACGTCGCGCGCGGTCATCCCCGCTTCCGCGACACCGAACCATCCGAGCGCCAGTCGCATCGGCAGGAGGACGATCAGCGCGGTGATCAGCACCGCGACGAATAAAGTGCCGCGCCCGGACGCGAGGCGAACGCGTATCACGGCTTGCGTGCCTTCAGCGCCAATTGCGCGGCCACCGTGCCATCGCCGTTGGCGGTGATCGTGCCCGCGTCGACCAGCACGCCATCCCCTTCAAGCGCCGCGATCCAGCCGAGCAGCGGCGCGGCCTTCGCGCTCGAAATCACGATTCGCACATTGTCGCCATCGGGATTCAGGCTGGCGAGCGTGAAACCCGCGGCATCGGCACGTTCGCGCACGGCATCCGGCAACGGCGCGCCCAATGGCTGCGGATGGCCGCGCTGGATCGCATGGATCGCGCCGACCATCGCCTGCGTCTCGCCCAGCCGGATCACCGCCGCGTCATAGCGTGCGCGAGTGGAGACCAGGCCCTCGCGGACCGGGCGAATCACCCCCGCCCACACGATTGTTATCGCGAACAGCGCGAGCATGATCAGGATCAGACGACGTTCGCGGAGCGAGCGCGAAGCATACCATGTCTGCAAGGCGCTCATCGCGAACTCACCGTCAATTCGCCCTTCAACTGGCCGCCAGTCGATTCGAACGGCCCTGCGCTAACCGTGAAATTGGCGTCGCGCAGCCGCGCCTGAAGCGCATTGGCCTGCGCGTCCCCCTCCACCGTCACGGTAGCGCGCAAATCGCCATTCGGCTGAAAATCGAGCGCGGTGGCCTCACTGCCTGGCGTCGCGCGGATCGCCGCAAGCATGGCGGCAAGCGTCCGCGTGAAGCCCTGCCCGGGCCCACGCAGCCGTGTAAGCCGCTCTACGAGCAGGCGATTCGTGTCGCCGCCCGTCGCAATTCCGCGCGGCAGCGCCTGACGCGCGACATCATCGGCCTGCGCCTCCAGTCGATCGGCCGCGAGCGAGTAGCGCGTGATCCGGACGAGATCGATCGCCAGCATCGTAAAAAGGGTCAAGCCGATGAGCAGCGCCACCCGCCGCACTAACGGCCAATCAATCTCACGGCGACGGCGACGCGCGAAGGCCCCTTGTCGCAAGTTGAGCGCGGGCGCGGCCGCGGCCTGCGCCAGCGCCCGTTCCAGCGATGCCCGATCCAGCGTCTCGATCGCGATTCCGCTGGTGACCAGCTCGGTCAGCCCGGCCTCGTCGGCGAATCCGCTCGCTTGCCCGCGCACCACCGCCTGCCCACCGAGATCGGCGCGGACGAATCCCTCGGCGGCCGGCGGGAGAAGCAGCGGCGCGGGAACCAGCACGGCAGGGTCGATACCGATCGCGAGCAACGAATCCAGCCACTCGCGCATCCGATCGGCCGCAACGACGCCGATCGCGCGATCCGCTCCGTCCGTATCGCCAACCGCGACGTGAAGTTGCTCCTGCGGCGCGGCACTTGCCTCACCAGCGACGATTCGCGCCGCCGCCGTAGCCTGCGCGATCGAGCGATCTGGCAGCGCCGCCCAGTGCAACGTAACCGCGTCAGCCGGGGCGATCGCGACGATCGGCGCGCCATCCGCTTCCGGCACGCCTTCGCCGCGCGCGGTGACGATATCGTTCGCGATCCGCAGCCAGCGCCACGGATCCCCCATGCGGGGCGGCAGAAAGAGCAATGTTGCGGTCGTCACGGCTCCCCCCATTGCCGCGAGACGAGCCGCGCGGGAAGAGCGGTCGCGTCGATCAGCCCCCGTTCCTGCAACGAAACGCCCGCCAACGCCACATCCACGCGAAGCGCGAACCAATGCGAGGTCACGTCAACCTGATCCGTCGCGAGTTGATCGGGGCTGATCCCGGCCTGCCCGGGCGCCCGCCAGATCGCATCGCGATTCGCATAACCGCCAGCCGGCCGGCGCGCCAAAATCGCGCGGGCGCCGGCCATCCCCACCGCATCGGGCAACAGCATCGCGAGCAACGGCGCCTGTTCCAGGCTGAGCGTGTTGACGTTGATCACCGATCGCTCGGCGCGCGGCAGGGTACAGATCCACGGCTGGAGCGCGGCATAGGCCTCGGCCGTGACCCCCGCGACCGCGCGCAATTCGCTCGGATCCACCATCAGCGTGCCGGCGGTGCGATATGCGGGCTGGCCGCCGAGATAGGTCGAATCCTCTGCGCCTCCGGGCAATGGAATATCGTCGCTGTCGATCCAGTCGGCGGCGGCAGCGGCGATGCTGTCGCCATTGGGCGCGCCGACCAGCCGCATCAGCCGCGCGAATTGCTCAATCGCCGGTGTATAGGCCGCATAGCGGCCATCCCCGTCGCGCTTGACCAGACTGTTGAGATTGAAACAATTCCCGCCGTCCGTCACCCGCGCTACCGCAGTCCCGTCCGGCACCGGCAACGCGAAGGGACGGCCGCTCCAGCCGCCCGCGAGGGTCACGCGGGTCGCATCCTGTTGCAGCAGCGCCGTGACGCGGGTGGTCGCCAACGCCTCCACCGCCTGCGCATAAGCGCGCGCCTGATCGAGCGCGACGGTGTTCCCACCGAGCCGGGTGGCGATACGCAATTTCTCCAGCCCAGTCGCCGCCATTACCGCGATCACCGCGACAAGCAGCAGCACGGTGAGCAGCGCGGCGCCGCGCTCGCGTTCAGGGCGCATGACGACCGCGCGGCGGCTCTGGCGCATAGCCTGTGCCTGTCAGGAAGATTTGGCGCAGCACGACGCCATCGCGCCGCGTGATCACCAATTCCACCGCTTGCGGCAGTGGCGCGCCCTGGGTCCCATCCCAGCGATCGCTCCACGCGCCATGGAAGCGATAGCGCAGCGCGATCGTGCTCACCTTGTCCAGCATCGGGCCCGGCGGAAAAGCCTCGGCCCCATCGAGCATCGGATAGCCGATCCGCTCGATCGTATCGCCGTCGAGCCGATATTCCACTTTCTGCAACGACGCCCGCGCCGCCGCGTCGATATTGATCCACCCGCCGCGCACCAGCCGCACGGTAGTGGCCGTACCGACGAATGCGGGAAGCAGCGTGCCGCGTTCATCGCGGGTCGGCCGATCGACAGCCTGTCCCAGATCCGCGCCAACGATCGAGGAAAGCCGCTCGATCGCCCCGAGATCGTCGAGCCGGTCTCCCATCGCCGATTGGGCGCGGATGCTGAACGACAGCATCGCGACGCCAGCCGCCGCGATCATGCCGAAAATCAGCAGCGCGATCATCACCTCCACCAAGGTGAAACCCGAATCGGCGGCGCGGCGCATGCTCATCGCGCCGCATCGGCGGTTGGACGCACCATCGTCAGGTGGCTGATCTGCCGCCCGTCGCGCCCCGCGACCGACACATCCACGCGCATCACCTGACCATCACCGATCGCGCTGACCTGACGCACCCAATGCCAGTCCGCGCCGCCGTTATGCTCGGTCCCTTCGGCCTTGCCTGCAGGCGGCGGAGCGGCATCGGTGACCGCCTCGATCGCGATGTTGCGCGCCACCGTCTGTGCGAGCAGCGTCGTATCCAGCACGCCGGTGGAGCGTATCGTCGCGCCCTCCAGCCGGATCAGCGCGAGCGCCGCGAGGCTGAATACGATGAGCGCGACCATGATCTCGATCAACGTGAAGCCGTGTTCGGCGGAGCGTCGCGAACACGTGAAGCCGTGTTCGGCGGAACGTCGCGAACACATGAAGCCGTGTTCGGCGGAGCGCTTAGGAGGCTTAACGCCGCCAGGCGCGCATCGCTCAGCCATCGACGCGGACCGCGCCGGTGGGATCGATCGTCACGGTCGCCCGTGCCCGCTCCCGCAACAACGGGATGGCGACTGGGCGATCGGCCATGCCGGTGGTGTCAAAAGTCACGCGTGTTCGATCGGCGATCGTCGCGCTGGTGCCGCGCGCCCATTGCGCCACCTTCAGCGGCTTTTCATCCATCGCCACCCAGCGGCCGCCATCCCAGCGATCGAAGCCATATCCCTCCGGCGTCACCCATACGCTCGTCGGGCGCGCGTTGATGATCGCGCCGTCGCGCGCCGCGCGCACCCTGACCGCGAAGCGCGCCGCCTCGTCGATCACGCGCCCACGCGGATCGGGCATCGCCAGCACTGCCGCCGACGCCGCTAAAGCGATCACCGTGATGACGACCATCAGTTCGATCAACGTGAAGCCGTGTTCGGCGGAACGTCGTGAAAACCTGAAGCCGTGTTCGGCGGAACGTCGTGAAAACGTGAGGCCGTGCGCGCTCAGGCGTCGGGGCGAGATGCCCTTTGCACGCGCAGGTGGCATCGATCTATTGCCAGGAGCCGATATCGGCATCGCCCCCCTCACCGCCTTCCTTACCGTCCGCGCCGAGGCTCCAAACATCGGCCGGGGAATGTTTCCCTGGCGCCGCATAGAGATACGGGCGATTCCACGGATCATTCGGCAGCTTCTTCAGATACCCGCCCGCCTGATAACGCGCCACATCCACACCCGTCGGCGCGGTGACGAGCGCGCCAAGCCCCTGCGTTGTCGTGGGATAGCTGCCGATCTGAAGCTTGTAGAGCTCCAGCGCCTGCTCGATATTGGCGATATCGGCCTTGGCCTTCTGGATGCGCGCGGTGTCGCCGGAGGGCAGGACGTTGAGCGCGACGATCGTGGCGAGCAGGCCGATGATCACGATCACCACCATCAGCTCGACCAGCGTAAACCCATCCTCGCGACGGCGGCGGTTGGGTTCGGGGCGGCGCTTCTGTTCGTGGGTAGGCATCGGATTCCTCATTGGCCTGCAAGCGTGTTGAGCTGAAGTATCGGCAGCAGGATCGACAGCACGATCGTCGCCACCACTCCGCCCATCACGACGATGATCGCCGGCTCCAGCAGCGACAGCGCAGTAGCGGTGAAACGATCGAATTCGCGCTCCAGATAATCGGCGGCGCGCTCCAGCATCTCATCGAGCCGCCCCGCCGCCTCGCCAGATGCCGCGAGATAGGTGAGCAAGGGCGGGAACACCCCCGTCCGCCGCATCGCGCCGGACAGGCTGCCGCCGCCACGGATCGAGGCGGTGATCTCATCCGAGGCGAGGCGCAAGCGGCGATTGTGGATCGTCCCCGCCGTCAGCGCGAGCCCCTCCAGCAACGGCAACCGGCTCGCCACCATCGTCGCCAGCGTCCGCGCCATGCGAGCGGCGTGGAGATCGCGGATCAGCCGGCCCAGCAACGGTACGCGCAGCAACCAGGTGTCGAACCTCAGCCGGATCGGCGGCTGCCGCAGTGCGAGCCAAGCCAGCCCCCCAAGCGCGGCGAGACCGATCAGCATCGCCCACCACCAACCGACCAGCAGATGCGATATCGCGATCACGATCCGCGTGAGCAGCGGCAATTGCTGCCCAACGGTATCGAACTGTTCCACCACCTGAGGCACGACGAACGCCATCAGCGCCAGCACCACCCCCATCGCGACGATCGCGAGGATCGCGGGATAAGTTAACGCCGTCAGTATCTTGCCGCGTATTTCCGCCTGCCGCTCGAGCAGCACCGCGAGCCGATCGAGGATCGTCGGCAAGGTGCCCGAGCTTTCGCCGGCCGCCACCATCGCGCGATACAGGATCGGAAAGCTGCGCGGCTCGCGCGCCATCGCATCGGCCAGCCGCCGCCCCTCGACCACGCCGGCATGGACCGTTGCGACGATCGCACGCACGCTTTCCTGCTCGGTCTGCCGCGTGATCGTGCGCAGCGATTCCTCCAGCGGGGAAACGCGGTTCAGCGTGGCAAGCTGGCGGGTGAACAAGGTGAGTTGCTTCGCCGACATCCGCCCGCGCAGCAATTGCAGCCCAAACAACGGCCGCCCCCGCGCCGGCTGCGCCGCGCCCGGCTCGATCCGCACGACATACAGCCGTCGCCGATCGAGCACCGCCCGCGCCGCATCCGCATCGGCCGCGGCGACATGCCCACGCGTCTCATTCCCACGCGTATCGATCGCGAGATAATCGAAATCAGCCATGAAGCGCGCGGCTTGCGTCAGACATCGGCTGAATCCGCCTCATCCATCGCGTCGTGACGGGAGACGCGCACCGCCTCCTCCGCCGTCGTCACGCCCTGTTCGACGAGCCGGCGCGCGGCGTCGGCCAGCGTTTCGTTGACGGCGAAGGCATGCCGCGCGATCGCCACCTCATCGGCGCCCTCGTTGATGAGGCGGCGGATCGTATCGTCCACGCGCACCGCCTCAAACACGCCGACGCGGCCCTTATAGCCGGTGTGCGAACACTCGCCGCAGCCATTCGCTTCATACACGATCGTGCCAGGCGCGATGCCGAGCAGGATCGCAACCGTTTCACCGGCCTTCATCGGGCGCCGGCATGACGGACACAATCGCCGCACCAGCCGCTGCGCCACCACCGCGCGCAACGTGGAGGCGAGCAGGAACGGCTCCACCTTCATATCGCGCATTCGCGTGATCGCGCCGATCGCGTCGTTGGTATGGACAGTGGAGAGCACGAGATGCCCGGTGAGCGACGCTTGCACCGCGATCTCCGCCGTCTCGCGGTCGCGGATTTCGCCGACCATCACCACATCGGGATCCTGCCGCAGGATCGCGCGGAGCCCGGCGGCGAAGGTCAGCCCAACCTTGGGATTCACCTGCGTCTGCCCCACGCCGTCGACGGCATATTCCACCGGATCCTCGACCGTCAGAATATTGCGGCTGCCGTCGTTCAACATGCGCAACGCGGCGTAGAGCGTCGTCGTCTTGCCGCTGCCGGTTGGCCCGGTGACGAGCACGATACCGTTCGGTTCGTGGATCGCATGGTCGATCAGCGCATGCATCCGCTGGCTCATGCCGAGCGCGTCCAGATCGATCCCGGCATTATCCTTGTCGAGAATACGCAGCACCACGCGCTCACCCGCGCGGCTTGGAAGCGTCGATACGCGCACGTCGAGCAATTTGCCGCCCAGCGTAAGCCCCATCCGGCCATCCTGCGGCACGCGCCGCTCGGCGATATCGAGCCGTGCCATCACCTTGATGCGGCTCACCACCACCGACGCGACATGCGGCGGCATTCTGAGCGTTTCGCGCAACACGCCGTCGATCCGCATGCGGACGACCAGACCGGTTTCATATGGCTCGATATGGATATCGCTGACGCCGTGCCGCGCGGCATCGGCGATCACGCCGTTGATCAGGCGGATCGCGGGCGCATCGTCGGCGGTATCGAGCAAATCCTCCGCGGTGGGGATGCCATCCGCGAGCAGATCGAGTTCATCCCCCATGCCGACCGCCGCCAGCGCGGTGGCCTGTCCGTCCATCGCATAATGGTCGCTGAGCAGCCGATCGAACGCCGTCGAAGCCACCGTCTCCACATCGAACGGATGCCCGACGACCCGGCGCACCTCGATCAGCGCCTTGGGATCGGCGCCCTCCCGCAACGCGACCCGCGCACCATCGAGGATCACGCCGAAACGACGCGCGAAGGCATAAGGCAATTGCACCGGCGGAATGACGGCGGGGGCCGGTTCGGCCGCCGCCTCAGGCTGCGGCACCGCCTCCGATATGCCGCCCGCGCCGTTCATTTCGGCTTCCCGCGCTTGATCGTCACCGTGGAATTGCGCTGCACCGGCACGTTGACGCGCGGGTCTTCGATATTGCCCGGTACCGGCGCGGACGGGATCGGGGGCGCCGCGCCCAGATAATCCCGGACCAGTTCGTCGATCGACGGCTCGCGCTTCGGATCCTGTATCCCCTGCTGGAGACGGAGATAGCCGTAGCGCTGCTCCGTCACGCGGCGATTGTCGCTTGCGTTGCGCAGGATCGTCGGGCGGATGAACACCATCAAATTGGTCTTGGTCCGGGTCTTCGCCCTCGAACGGAATAGCTGGCCAAGCCCCGGAATATCGCCGAGCAACGGCACCTTCTCGATCGTGCGGCGCTCATTGTCGTCGAGCAAGCCGCCGATGATCGCGATCTGCCCGTCGTCCACGGTGAGCGTCGTCTCCACCTCGCGCTTGTTGAGGATGAGATCGGAATTGTCGCTCGAAACAGGGCCCGCGATCGAGCTGACCTGCTGGTGCAGGAACAATTTGATCGATCCCGACGAATTGACCTGCGGGCGCACCTCAAGCTGGATGCCGACATTCTCACGCTGCACGGTGCGGAAGGCATTGTCGAAATTCTGGCTGAGCGCCTGCCCCGTGGTGATCGGGATTTCCTGCCCGACGAGGATGCGCGCTTCCTGATTGTCGAGCGTGATGAGGCTGGGCGCCTGCAACAGATTCGACGTGGTGTCGGATTTCACCGCATTGATGATCGTGCCGAAAATCGCGTCACCGATCTGGCCGCCATAGCCGGCGAAGCCCCCGCTCGCGCCGAGGATCGAGTTCACCGCCTGTTGCGCCAGCGCATCGCTGACGCTGTTATCGGTTGTGGTGACGGTGGTGGTGCCGTTGACCGTCGTCGTGGTCGTCGCGAGTTGCCGCGCGCCGATCGCACCGGCGATGGTCAGCAGATTGGGCGCGGACCCGGAGAAGCTCGTCGCACCGAACGCCCCGCCCTTCAGGCTGCCGAGCAGGAACTGGAAGCCTAGCTGGTTGGCCGTCGTATCCGAAACCTCGGCGACGATCGCTTCGACCAGCACCTGTTCGCGCCGGGTGTCGAGCTGACGCACCACTTCCGAAAGCTGGCGCTGGATATCGGCAGGGGCGGCGATGACGATCGCATTCGCACCAACGAAGCGCGTCACCACGGCCGGTGCGCGACCGCCCTGTGTGGAGATCGCCGCTTGTCCCGCCGCTCCGCCGCCGGGCGCTGCTTGTGACTGCGATTGCGATGCCATGGTCGCTAGCGGCGCGCTGGCGCCCGAACGCCCCCCACTGGTGCCCGACGATGACGCGCCGAAATTCGATTGCGTCAGCGTGGTTTGCGGGATTTGGTCCGGCGCCTGTCCGACAAGTTGCTGCAGCACTGGCAGAAGCTGCGCGGCATCGGCATGTTCGAGGAAGACGACACGAATCTCGGTGCCGCTCTTGGCCTTCTGATCGAGGTCCAGCGCCACCTGCGCCAGCCGTGCCACCGTAGAGGGATCACCGCGCAGCGCGATCGAATTGGCCCCCTCAACCGCGACCACGCTGGTCTGCTGCCCGCCGCCTTGCGCCGGGGTGCCTACCAGCCCCTGAAGCGCGGTGGCGATATCGCGCGCGCCGGCATTCTTCAGCGCGATCACGCGGGTGGAGGCATTGTCGTTATCGATGCGCTGCAACACCTCGCGCACACGACGGATATTGTCCGCGAAATCGGCGACGACGATCGAATTGCCGCCACGATTGGCGGTGACGGACCCTTGCGGGCTGACCAGCGGCCGCACCGTATCGACCGCGCTTTGCGCGTCGATCGAGCGCAGCCGCACGATCTCCGTCACGAACTGGTTGCGCGCCGCCCCTGCGAGACCAACGCGCCCGGGCTGAGTCGCCGCATTGTCGATCGGCTGAACGCGTAGCGCGCCGTTGCTGGTCGGCACCGCGACAAGGCCATTGGCACGCAACGTGGAGAGGAACACCTCGAAATATTCGGATTTGCTGAGCGGCCGGTCGGTCACCACCGTAACCTTGCCCTGCACCCGGCCATCGATGATGAAAACACGCCCCGTCACCTTCGCCGCATCCGCGATAAAGGCGCGGATATCGGCATCGCGCACGTTGAGCGTCGTCTGCGCCGCCACCGGCATCGCAAGTGCGAGCGCTAGCCCGGTCGCAAGCGGCCACACCCTCATCGCGCGGCCACCGGCACGGATAGTGGCACCGACTGGCCGTTGCGCAGCACCGTGAGCGAGAGCGTTCCCCCCTCACTGAGGCCTGCGGCGATATTGTCGAAATCGGCCGAGTTATTCACAGGTCGGCCCCCGATCGAGGTAATGATGTCGCCCTCCTTCAGCCCGGCGGCGCGAAATGCCGCGCCGGAGCCTTGCGACCGCACGACGAGGCCGATGATCCGCCCGCCATCGACGCGCGGCACCAACCCTATGTCGGCCTGAAACTTCTCGATGGTGATCGCCCCACCGGGGGCAGCGGGTGGCGATCCAGCCGCTACGCCCGGCCCCGGTATCCCGGGCAATTGCGACCCGGCACCCGCGCCGCCTGCGGATTGATCGAGAAACAAATCCTCACGCACTCCGCCGCGCTCGATCGTCACATGATCGAAAGCGACTTCCTTAAGCACTACACCAGTGATGATCTCTTCCCCGACATTCACGCTTTTCTGCTCACCATCCGGTCCGGCAAGAATCGCGGACCCGCGCCCGGTCGCCTCATTGATCCGTGTACCGAACAAGGTGAGGTGCAGTGAAGTGACAACTGCGGGCGCGCCATCACTCTGACCGCCGAGTCGATAAAAGGGATCGACGTTACGCAGCACGTCGCCCGGCGCACCCGGGATCGTCGGCCCGATCGGCCGCCAATCTCCCAACGGCGAGATCGGCGTAACCATCACCCAGGCCAGCCGCGCCACTTCCACGGCGAGCGCCGGCGATCAACGCCAATTCTGCCAGCGAATAGGCATTTACCGTCGGCAATCGTTTCAGGATCGCTCGCGCGCCGAGCATCGAACCTCAATTTCATGTGGCGTGACCAATTCCCGCGCGACCGGTGTAGCCGAGACCCTAACGACAGATCGTCGGTTTGTGTAACATTTCTCTCGCGCGCTCACCACACTCGGCGCTTGCCCCGCACCGCCTGTCGACGGCGCACCATAAGGCGCGGGCGGCGATGCGTCCGCGAAGAGCGGTGCGATCCATCCGCCATCCCCGCGGCAGACGGCCTTCCCGCCCGGCCGATTGCCGTCATGCCGTCAAGGAAACACCGGGTTCTTCCCCCCTCGCCCGGCCCATACAGACCGAGATCGCATCCAGGAGGATCGCATAACGCCATGCGTGGCCGACTTGCGCTCAACGCCCCACAGGACGCGTGGCGCACGCAGGCACGCAATTCGCCCCCAATCGACTATCCATTTCGCGACCTGCGCGCGACGGACAATTCATCGAGCCCAAAACGCAAAGAGCCGGCGGGTCGTCGCGACCAGCCGGCTCTTTATTCACCCTTGCGGGTTTAGATTATGCGGTGGCTTCGACCGCATCTTCGCGACGGCGGCGCATCATGCCCGCAACCGCACCGAAACCAAGGATCATCAGGCCCCAGGTCGCCGGCTCCGGCACACCCGCCGCCTTGATCGTGAACGCACCCTGATAATCGTAGTTCGCACCGATCGGGCGATTCGGATCATTCTTGCTGGCGACAGAGTAGGATCCGACAATGTTAGACATGCCGCGGAACCAGTTGAAATCCGTCAGCGAGTAATTCACGCCCGAAAAGTTCACGATCCCGTTGACCGCCGCGAACGAACCGTTGCTACCGAACATCGTCGGCTCGGTAAAAATACCGGACAGCGTCTTCGATATGTTGTTCTCGGTGAGGATCAGCGTCAGCGTGTAATAGGGATCGGAATTTCCCGAAACGCTATGCTGCGGCCAACCGTCACCAGCCATCGTCACATCGGTGCGGTTCGGATCGAGCGCAGCGGAGGTGAAGTTGTCATTCGGGTTAAGGTTGTTGCCATAAGGATTCTGGAGGAACAGCGTGTAATAGCTGTCGACCTTCGTATTCCAAACGGTGCCCGACGGGCCCGTGACCGCAGCCGAAGTAATGACAGGCGCGGCTCCTGCCGGAACGGCGGCCGCTACTGCGGCAGCGGCGGCAATCTTCAGAATTACACGCATACCAAATCCCCTATTCAATAAAGCTGGTGAACGTAAACGACCGCTGCGCACTTTTTAGGCTTCGTAATCTGACATATGGAGTAACTCACGAGCCAATTCGTTTCAAGAATGTTAACCTTGATTCAGCGCAAGAATCATCGCCCTCCAAATCCCGCTTTGGGACAGGGGCGGCTCGCCATATCGGAGGAAACCAAAAAGCCCGCCGATCCTGTGATCGACGGGCTCTAAATGGTGGGCGCGACAGGGATTGAACCTGTGACCCCACCCGTGTGAAGGGTGTGCTCTACCGCTGAGCTACGCGCCCGATTGCCCTGTGGGCAAAACCGGAAGCGGGCCTTTAGGCGCCGGAACCGCGCCTGTCCAGCCCGCGCTTCGCCTCAGTTGAGCGAATCTTTCAGAACCTTGCCCGCTTTGAACTTGGGCTGAGTCGACGCCTTGATGGTCATCGGCTCGCCAGTGCGCGGGTTGCGGCCGGTGGAAGCCTTGCGCTTCGAAACCGCGAAGGTGCCAAAGCCAACCAGGCGCACTTCGTCGCCCTTCTTCAGACTGGCCGAGATGGTGTCGAAAACCGCTTCGACGGCCCGGCTGGCATCACCCTTGCCGAGGCCGGAGGCATTCGCCACCGCCGCGATCAGTTCCTGCTTGTTCATGTCCAGTGACCCCCGATGGCTGGATAGTGGGATATAATAAGAATGGATTCGCGACCACAAGGCCGATCAGGACAGTAATGCGCGTGGTGCGGCGAGTGTCAAATAAAACCCGTCGCTATCGCGCAAAACGCGTGCGGAGCATCTGATCGATCCCCCGCACGCCATTGTGATCAATGATGCAATTCGCCCCCGACCGCCGCCGCCGGCGGCGACGGAAGTGCGGCCAATTCATCCGCATCGGTCCAGTCAATCGCCTCCAGCGGCTCAGTCAGCGCCAGGCGCAAAACCTGATCGACATGCTCGACCGGGATGATTTTCAGGCCATCGCGGATGTTCTGCGGAATTTCGGCGAGATCCTTCTCGTTCTCTTGCGGGATCAGCACCGTTTCGATCCCGCCGCGCAGCGCCGCGAGCAGCTTTTCCTTGAGCCCGCCGATCGGCAGCACGCGGCCGCGCAGCGTAACCTCGCCAGTCATCGCCACCTCGCGCCGCACCGGCACCCCGGTCAGCGTCGACACGATCGAGGTGACGATGCCGATGCCCGCCGACGGGCCATCCTTCGGCACCGCGCCCTCGGGCAAGTGGATATGAATATCCTTGCGATGGAACAGGCTCGGCTTGATCCCGAACGACGGCGCGCGCGCCTGGACGAAGCTGAAGGCGGCCTGCACCGATTCCTTCATCACATCGCCGAGCTTGCCGGTCGTCTTGACCGCGCCCTTGCCCGGCACCGTCACGCTTTCGATCGTCAGCAATTCGCCTCCCACCTCGGTCCAGGCGAGGCCGGTGACGGCACCGATCTGATTCTCCTGCTCGGACAAACCGTGGCGGAATTTCTGCACGCCGGCGAATTCGTGGAGGTTTTCCGGCGTGATCGTCACCGATGTGACCTTGCCCTCGAGAATCCGGCGCAGCGCCTTTCGCGCCAGTTTGGCGATCTCACGCTCGAGCGTGCGGACGCCAGCCTCGCGGGTGTAGCGCTGGATCAGCGCACGCAGCCCCTCGTTGGTCAGCGTGAACTCGCCGTCCTTGAGGCCATGCGCCTGCACCTGCTTGGCGACGAGATGGCGCTCGGCAATCTCGACCTTCTCGTCCTCGGTATATCCTTCGAGTCGGATGATCTCCATGCGATCGAGCAGCGGCTGCGGCAGATTCAGCGTGTTCGCGGTAGTGACGAACATCACGTCCGACAGATCGATGTCGATCTCCAGATAGTGATCGTTGAACTTGTTGTTCTGCTCCGGGTCGAGCACTTCGAGCAGCGCTGACGCCGGATCGCCACGGAAATCCTGCCCCAGCTTGTCGATCTCATCGAGCAGGAACAGCGGGTTGGACGCCCCGGCCTTCTTCAGGTTGGTGACGATCTTGCCCGGCAGCGAGCCGATATAGGTGCGGCGGTGGCCGCGAATCTCGGCCTCGTCGCGCACGCCGCCCAGCGACTGGCGGATGAACTCGCGCCCGGTCGCCTTCGCGATCGACTTACCGAGGCTGGTCTTGCCCACGCCCGGCGGCCCTACGAGGCACAGGATCGGCCCCTTCAGCTTGTTGGTGCGCGCCTGAACCGCGAGATATTCGACGATCCGGTCCTTCACCTTCTCCAGCGCATAATGATCCTCGTCGAGGACCGACTGCGCGATGGCGATGTCCTTCTTCAGCTTGGACTTCTTGCCCCATGGCAGCCCGAGCAGCACGTCGAGATAATTGCGCACCACCGTTGCCTCGGCGGACATCGGCGCCATCGTCTTGAGCTTCTTCAGCTCGGCGGTCGCCTTGGTCCGTGCCTCCTTCGACAGCTTCAGCGTGGCGATCTTCTGCGTCAGCTCGGCAATCTCGTCGCCGTCGCCGTCTTCGCCCTCGTTGCCCAGCTCGCGCTGGATCGCCTTCAACTGCTCGTTGAGATAATATTCGCGCTGCGTCTTCTCCATCTGGCGCTTGACGCGGCTCTTGATCTTGCGCTCGACCTGAAGAACACCAAGCTCGCCCTCCATGAAGGCATAGACCATCTCCAGCCGCTTCGACGGATCGACCTCCACCAGCAGCGACTGCTTGTCGGCCACCTTGATCGCGATATTGCCGGCCACCGCATCGGAAAGCCGCGCGGCCTCCTCGATCTCGGCCAGCTGCACGGACGTTTCCGCGGGAAGCTTGCGATTGAGCTTCGCGTAATTCTCGAACTGCTCGACCACCGAACGCATCAAGGCGCTGACTTCAGGGCCTTCCGCCGCGACCTCTTCCACCGGCACCGGCTGGGTGGAAAGGAAACCATCCACCTCGCTCAAGCCGCCGAGCCGCCCGCGCGCCTTGCCCTCGACCAGCACGCGCACGGTGCCGTCCGGCAGCTTCAACAGCTGGAGCACCGTCGCGGTTACGCCGATGTCGTAGAGATCGTCTTCCTTCGGATCGTCCTGCGCGGGATCGAGCTGCGCGACGAGGAAAATCTCCTTGTCGCCAGCCATCGCGGCTTCCAGCGCCGCGACCGACTTGTCGCGACCGACGAACAGCGGCACGATCATCTGCGGAAAGACAACAATGTCGCGCAGCGGAAGTACGGGAAGATTCTGGCTCATGGATACTCCACAGCCGCCCCGACCGGGCGGCGAACAAACCATATATGGTGATGCAACCCGATGCATCAATCATGGTTTGGTCATCCAGACTTTATGACGATCCTCCTCGCGCTCGCCGCCGCCGCGACATTGCCGGCAAAGGGGATGCCTCCCCTCACCGCCCAGACGCAACGTTCGGGTGGCGCGGTCGACGCAGAGCAGGCGAAGCTGGCCTTCGATCACGCCGATCTGTCGCTCGAGGTCTATCCCGAAAAACACGCGTTGAGCGGCATCGCCATGCTCACCTTTACGGCACGCGCCCCGCTCGATCGGGTGGTGCTCGATCTCGATCGCAATTTCGCCATATCGGCGATCGTAGTGGATGACGCGCCGTTGCCGAAAGGCGCGTGGCGCAACCCTGAGGGGCGGCTGACCATCACCCTGCCCCAGAGCGTCGCGACCGGGGGCAAGGTGCGGGTGGCGATCACTTATGGCGGCACGCCGCACGTCGCGGTCAACGCGCCATGGGACGACGGAATGGTCTGGGCGCAGACGCCGGACAAGAAGCCGTGGATCGCCTCCACCGATGAAGGTTATGGTTGCGATCTGCTCTGGCCCTGCCTCGATTTCCCGACCGGCGAGCCGGCGCTGGTCGATCTGCACATCACCGTGCCCAAGGGATTGAAGGCGCCCGCCAACGGCGTGCTGCTCGGCGTCGACACGCTGCCCGACGGCCGCACCCGTTGGAACTGGCGCGCGCGCCAACCTAACACTTATGCCATCGCCCTCAATATCGCGCCCTATGAGGAGATTTCGGGGAGCTACCACAGCCGCTTCGGCAACACGATCGCGATGCATTATTGGTATCTGCCCGGCGAGGAGGCGCAGGCCCGCGCCTTGTTCGCGGAATTCGCGCCGGCGCTTGATTTCTTCGAAAGCATGATCGGCCCCTATCCGTGGGGCGACGAGAAGGTCGGCGTGGTCGAAACGCCGCACAAGGGCATGGAACACCAAACGATCAACGCCTACGGCAACGGCTATGCCAAGGCGCCCGAGGGGTTCGACTGGCTGTTCCACCATGAATTCGCCCACGAATGGTTCGGCAACCAGATGACGGTCGCGAATTGGGACGATTATTGGCTGCACGAAGGCTTCGCGAGCTACATGCAGCCGCTCTACGGCCGCTGGCGCGAGGGCGAAGCACGCTACATCGTTATGCTCGATCAACAGCGCAATGAGATCACCAATCGCGCGCCCGTTGTCTCCGGCCAGTTGCGCACCGAAGAGGAGGTCTATGAACCGTCGAAGGGCGGCCCCGCGACCGATATCTATTACAAGGGCGCCTGGACGCTCCACACCCTGCGCTGGCTGATCGGCGACACCGCTTTCTTCGATGCGACGCGGCGGCTGGTCTATGGCCGGCCCGATCCGAAGCCGGGCAATTTCGCCCCACGTTATGGCTCGACCGCCGATTTCGAGCGCGCGGTGAAGGTGTCGAGCGGGCGCGATCTCGGGTGGTTCTTCGACGCTTATCTCCGCCGCGCCGCGCTGCCCGAATTGATCGAGACGCGTGATGGCGACGCGTTGACGCTGGAATGGCAGGCTGGCGGACCGTTCCCGATGCCGATCGAGTTATCGGTCGATGGCGTTGTGCAGCGCGTCGATCTGCCGGACGGCAAAGCGACGCTTACGGTGCCGTCCGGCGCGCGTGTCGTGATCGATCCGATGGCAAGAGTGCTGCGGCGCTCGATCGCGGTGGAGCAATATCAGGCGTGGCGCGATCGCCAGGCTCAGCCGAAATAAGCGATTCCTCACCCCGCCGGGCGCAGCATCGACCAGAAGCGCGGGCCGCCTTTCGGCACATGCCATTCGGCCGTGATCTCGAAGCCAAGCGCGCGATAGAAGCCAAGATTCCGCTCTGTCGCGGTTTCGAGATAGACCGGCAAGCGCCCCGCCCCGCGCTCCAGCCCGGCGCGCACCGCCATGCCGCCCAGCCCTTTGCCCTGCGCCACCGTGTCGCATCCGGCGATGTGCAGATACCAATAATCGCCGGTCGGGTGATGCGCGGTGATCGCGTCCGAGAGGGTCAGCGCCCGCCGCGCGCCGCCGATGCCGAGCGCATGAAGCAGCGCGGGCGCATTCCGCACGATCTCCCATGTCGAGAGGTCGGCATCGCCCGGCCCGCGCCACAAGGTCGCCGCCTCGCCGCCCGGCGTCACCAGCCGCATCCCGCCGGCGTCGCCGTCGAACAACAGGCGGAACAGGCGCGGCAGGCGACGCGCGCGGTCGGCGGGATCGGGCAATATCCACGATGTCGCCGGATCCTCGGCAAACGCGCGTGCCAGCATCGCCGCGATCGCATCGCGATCCGCGTTGCCGGCGACCCGCATCGTCACGGAACCACCGTGACGAACAGATAGACCGCGAAGATCACCAGATGCACCACCCCGCCCAGGATCGTCGTGCGCCCGGTGCCGAGCGAAAGCGTGATCGAGATCAAAGACAGGAACAGCAGCGTCAGGCTTTTCGCCCCGATGCCCAATGTCAGCGGCAAGCCCAGCAGCAGCGAAACGACGGCAACGGTGGGAATGGTCAGCCCGATCGACGCCAGCGCCGATCCCAGCGCGAGATTGAGGCTCGTCTGAAGCCGATCGCGCCGCGCCGCGCGGAACGCGGCGACGCCTTCCGGCGCCAGCACCAGCGCCGCGATCACCACGCCGACCACGGCCAGCGGCAATCCCGCGTCGAGCACCGCCTTCTCGACTGTCGCAGCCAGTCCCTTTGCGAGCAGCACTACGCCGACCAGCGCGACGAGCAATACGCCCAACGCGATCCACGCCGTTTGCGCCGACGGCGCGTCGGCATGGTCTTCTTCACCATGCCCCTCGCCTTCGGGCAGGAAATAACTGCGATGGCGCACCGTCTGCACCAGCACGAACGTGCCGTAGAGGATCAACGAGACGATCGCGACGAACACGAGTTGCGATGGCGCATAGACCGGGCCCGGCGCGCTCTCGACATAATTGGGCAGCACGAGCGTCAGCACCGCCATCGCCACCAGCACGTTGAGCGCCGCCGATACCCCGCTCAGCGTGAAGCTCTGCTCGCGAAACTCCACCCCTCCCGCGAGCAGACAGATGCCGACGATGCCGTTGAGGATGATCATGATCGCGGCGAACACCGTATCGCGCGCCAGCGTGGAGGCATCACCCGCGCCGGAGAGCATCAGGCTGACGATCAGCGACACCTCGATCACCGTCACCGCGACGGCGAGCACCAACGTCCCGAATGGCTCGCCCACCTTGTGCGCGACAACTTCGGCGTGATGCACCGCCGCCAGCACGCTACCGATCAGGATCACGGCGGCGGCGATCGTGCCCAGCGTACCCAGCTTGGCCAGCCCCACCGGCACCGCGACCATCGCGAGCAACGGAAAAGCGATGGACCACCATGGCAAGCCGATTCGGCTGATCCGCTGTGGGCCGTGCGTGGTGGTGGCCGGCGGCGTCTGTTCGGTTGCGCTCATAATCCTCCCGTGTCGATACGGACGAAAATGCGCGTAATTCGCTCGTCTTTCCAGCGTGCCACGTAAAAAAGCATATCGCCCGGCGCGATCGCGGCGGCACGCGCATCCCAAAAGAAAACGGGCGCCCCTTTCAGGACGCGCGCTTCATCAGGTTTTCTGTCGATCGCCGCGATCAGGCGGCGTCGCCGGCCTTCTTCTTCTCGGCATAGACGCGAATCGGCTCCTTGCGGCCCTCCACCACGTCCTTGTCGATCATTATTTCGTCGACGCCCTGCATGCCGGGCAGATCGAACATCGTATCGAGCAATATGCTTTCGAGGATCGAGCGCAGCCCGCGCGCGCCGGTCTTGCGTTCGATCGCCTTCTTGGCGACCGCGACCAGCGCCTCGTCGGTGAAGCTCAGCTTCACGTCCTCATCGCTGAGCTCGAACAGCTTCTGATATTGTTTGACCAGCGCGTTCTTCGGCTCGGTCAGAATCTTCACCAGCGCCGGCACATCGAGATCTTCCAGCGTCGCGACGACCGGCAGACGACCGACGAACTCTGGGATCAGGCCGAACTTGAGCAGATCTTCCGGCTCGGTCTGGCGCAGCATCTCGCCGGTGCGCTTTTCCTCCGGCGCGGCGACATAGGCGCCGAAGCCGATCGACTTGCCCTGAAGGCGGTCACCGATGATCTTCTCAAGACCCGAGAAGGCGCCGCCGCAGATGAACAGGATGTTCGTCGTGTCGACCTGCAGGAATTCCTGCTGCGGATGCTTGCGGCCGCCCTGCGGGGGCACCGAGGCGGTGGTGCCCTCCATCAGCTTGAGCAGCGCCTGCTGCACGCCCTCACCCGAAACGTCGCGGGTGATCGAGGGATTTTCGGCCTTGCGGCTGATCTTGTCGATCTCGTCGATATAGACGATGCCGCGCTGCGCCCGCTCGACGTTATAGTCGGATGCCTGGAGCAGCTTCAGGATGATGTTCTCGACATCCTCGCCGACATAGCCAGCCTCGGTCAACGTCGTCGCGTCGGCCATGGTGAACGGCACGTCGAGGATACGCGCCAGCGTCTGCGCCAGCAGCGTCTTGCCGCAGCCGGTGGGGCCGACGAGCAGGATGTTCGATTTGGCGAGTTCTACGTCGGCACCCTTGGCGCCGTGGTTGAGCCGCTTGTAGTGATTGTGCACCGCGACCGACAGGACACGCTTCGCCTGTTTCTGGCCGATCACATAATCGTCCAGCACGTCGCAGATTTCCTGCGGCGTCGGCACGCCCCCATCCTTCTTGGAAACGAGCGCGGACTTCGTTTCCTCGCGGATGATGTCGTTGCACAGCTCGACGCATTCGTCACAGATGAAGACCGTCGGGCCGGCGATGAGCTTGCGGACCTCATGCTGCGATTTACCGCAGAACGAGCAGTAGAGGGTGCTCTTGGAGTCGCCGCCGGAGAGCTTCGTCATTCAATCGATCCTTTCGCGCCCCCGCGCGGGGGGCGACTTTCGGGCCGGGCATGGTAACCCGGCCCGTCACGAAACGGCAATGCCTGAATGTGACTAACGTGCGTCGTCAGCCACGATGGCATTCAGGCCGCTGCCGCAATATCATCGGCTGGCGCCGGGCGTTTGTCGAACACCTCGTCGATCAGGCCGAATTCCTTCGCCTCGTCCGCCGACATGAACTTGTCGCGATCCATCGACCGCTCGATCTCGTCCAGCGGCTTGCCGGTATATTTGGCGTACAGCGAGTTGAGGAAGTGGCGCATGCGCAGAATCTCGCGCGCCTGAATCTCGATATCCGCGGCCATGCCCTGCGCCCCGCCTGACGGCTGGTGGATCATGATTCGCGCATTGGTCAGCGCCACGCGCATCCCCGGCTCACCGGCGGCGAGCAGGAACGAACCCATCGACGCCGCCTGACCGATGCACACCGTGCCGACGCGCGGGCGGATGTATTGCATCGTATCATGGATCGCCATGCCCGCCGTGACGACACCGCCCGGCGAGTTGATGTACATGAAGATGTCCTTCTTCGGATTTTCCGATTCTAGGAACAGCAGCTGCGCGGTGATCAGGCTCGCCATGCCATCCTCGACCCCGCCGGTGACGAAGACGATTCGCTCACGCAGCAGGCGCGAGAAGATGTCGAACGAGCGCTCGCCGCGGTTCGACTGCTCGATGACGATCGGAACGAGGCCCGCCTGGGTCTGCTGCAGGCCAAGGCCCGCGCTGGCCAGCTTGCCCGCGAAATCGCCAGTGTCGAACGGATTGTGCATGGAAGACTCTCTTTGCAGGATGGATCGCCAACATCGGCGCTCAGCCGGGCTTGTTCAAGCCCCGCGCGACGGGGCACGATGCGCGAGATAGGCGAGCCGCCGAACCTCGCGCCGTCCGTGCACCACGGTATCGAGGATCAGCCCGGCGAATCCGTTCAGCGCGGCGAGAATCGTCAGGCCCGTGACGAGGATCGCGGTCGGGAAGCGCGGCACCAGCCCGGTCTGTGCATAAGTAGCCACCAGCGGCGCTGCGAGGATCAGCGCCAGCAGCAGCAGCAAGGCACCGAGCGCACCGAAGAACCACAAGGGCCGCTCGATACGATAGAGCGTGATGATCGTGCGGAGAATGCGCCAGCCGTCGCGATAGGTGGAAAGCTTGGAGGTCGAGCCTTCCGGCCGCGCGTAATAAGGCGTCTCGATCTCGGCCACCGGCATCTTGAGTTCGAGCGCGTGGACGCTGATCTCGGTCTCGATCTCGAAACCCGCCGACAGCACCGGGAAACTCTTGGCGAATCGACGCGAGAAAACGCGGTAGCCGGAGAGGATGTCGGTGAAGCTGCGCCCGAACAGCCGCGTAAGCATCCCCGTCAGCAACGCATTGCCGAAACGGTGCCCGCGCCGATAGGCCTCGGTCGCCTCACCAACACGGCTGCCAACCACCATGTCGAGCTGCTCGTCGAGCACGCGCGCCACCAGCGCCGGGGCGGAGGCCGCGTCATACGTCGCGTCGCCATCGGCCATCACATAGATGTCGGCATCCACGTCGGCGAACATCCGCCGCACCACCGCGCCCTTGCCCTGAATGCGCTCGGACCGGACGATCGCCCCGGCGGCACGCGCCACCTCGATCGTGCGATCGCTCGAATTATTGTCGTAAACGTAGATTACCGCCGTCGGGAGCGCCTCACGAAAACCGGCAATCGTCTGCGCGATCGCCGCTTCCTCGTTATAGCATGGCAGCAGCACGGCGATCGTTGGTTTCATCGCTTCCCCAATAACAGGATCGCGCGAACCTTCGAGCCCCTTTTGTCGCGATGCGCCACGCATTGACGCGGCGGCGCGCCCGTCGATAACTTCAGCGCAAACAGGGGGGGAATTAGGATGGGGATGCGCAATCTCGGCGGTCTGGCGGCCGCGGTAATCGTAATGGTCGCGATAAATGCGTTGGTAACGCCGGTCGTTGTGATGTGCGCCTGGTTCGCACCGACTTTCTACACGACACAGATCGGGCCGATCGCCAGCACGATGTATGCCGGTGCGCTGATCTTTACGATCGCCACGATGATAGTCTTCGCGATATGGATTCATCGCGCGGGCAAAAATCTGGTCGATGCGGGGCTGGACTCGCTGGAATTCACGCCCGCCGCGCGCATCTGGTGGTTCTTCGTTCCGTTCGCCAATCTGGTCAAACCGCTCCACGGCATGCGCGAACTGTGGAACGCGAGCCACGGTGACTGGCCCTATGATCGCAATCAGCCGTTGCTCGCGACATGGTGGGCATTGTGGCTGATCAGCGGCTTCGCGGCCAATCTCGCCCGGCGCGTGCAGCTTCCCGCCCTCATTCTGGCCAGCGCCGCCATTGGCATCGCGCTGGCGGTCGTCGCCATCATGCTGGTCCGCAGTATCACCGCGGCACAGGGAAATCTTGGCGACCGTGCGCTGACGGAAATCTTCGCCTGACAGCAATCGGGCGGGGCCGTCCCACGACGCCCCCGCCCGTTGATGCTCACATTCGGCCCGAAATCAGGCCTTGGGAGCGGCCTTCTTCGCCGGCGCCTTCTTGGCGGGCTTGGCAGCCTCGTCGGCGGCCGGAGCCTCGTCCTTGGCAGCGGCCTTCTTCGCCGGCGCCTTCTTGGCGGCAGGCTTCTCAGCCTCTTCCGTCGGAGCCTCGTCCGTGGCGGCTGCCTTCTTGGCAGGAGCCTTCTTCGCCGGCTTCGCCTCGGCCGCGTCCTCGCTCACGTCAGCCTTTTTCGCTGCGGCCTTCTTGGCGCGCGGCTTGTGGTTGTCGTGATCGTGGCTGTGCGTGCCGGTAGAGAAACCGTCGTCGCTCTCGATCGCGGCTTCCAGCTCCTCACGGGTGGTTTCGCTGTCGGTGATCTCGGCCTTGTCGAACAGGAAGTCGACGACCTTGTCCTCATACAGCGGCGCACGCAGCTGGGCAGCAGCCATCGGCTCCTGCTGGATGTACTGGATGAAGCGCTGCTGATCCTCACCGCGATATTGCTGCGCGGCCTGGCCGATCAGGCGGTTCATTTCCTGCTGCGTCACTTCGACGCCGTTCGCCTGGCCGATTTCGGACAGGAGCAGGCCGAGGCGCACGCGGCGCTCCGCGATCTTGCGGTAATCGTCGCGATCGCTCTCCAGCTCTTCCATCGCCGCCTTCGGGTCGGCCTCATGGGTCGCTTCATGCTCGAGCTGCTGCCAGATCTGGGCGAACTCGGCCTCAACCATCGACGGCGGCACTTCGAAATCATGCCCCGCGGCGAGCTGATCGAGCAGCTTGCGCTTCATATAGGTGCGCGTGAGCCCGTTATGCTCCTGCTCGATCTGGCCCTTGAGCAGGCCCTTGAGCTGCTCAAGGCTCTCGAGGCCGAGGTTCTTCGCCAGATCCTCGTCGATCTTGCTCTCGGCTGCGGTCTTCACCGACTTGACGGTGAGATCGAACGTCGCGTCCTTACCGGCAAGTTCCTTCGCCGGATAATCTTCCGGGAAAGTGACCTTGATCTGGCGCTCTTCGCCGTTCTTCACGCCGACGACCTGATCCTCGAAACCCGGGATCAAGCGGCCTTCGCCAAGCTCGATCGCCATGTCGGTGCCGGTGCCGCCCTCGAAGGCAACGCCGTCCAGCGTCTTGCCGACGAAATCGACGGTCACCTGATCGCCGATCTTCGCCTTGTGCGTCGCCTTGGCGTCTTCCCAGCGCTTCATCTGGTCGGCGAACTTCTGGAGCTGCTCGTCCAGCGCTTCGTCCGAAACCGGCACGGTCAGGCGGTCCAGCTTCAGCGCGTCAATCGCCGGGGTCGGCACCTGCGGCAGCACTTCGAGCGCGACCTTGATCTCGGCATCCTTGCCGGGCTCATAGCCTTCGCCGAGTTCCACCGACGGCTGCATCGCCGGGCGAAGCTGCTTTTCGGCGAGCAGGTTCTGCACGCCTTCCTGGATGGAGGTGTTGAGCGCGTCCTGCAACAGCGACGGGCCGTGCATCTTGCGAACCAGATTGGCGGGCACCTTGCCGGGGCGGAAGCCGGGCATGCGAATCTGCGGCGCAACGCGCTTCAGTTCGGCATCGACCTTTTTCTCGATGTCCTTGGCGGTGATGGTCAGCGTGTAGCCGCGCTTCAGGCCTTCGTTCAACGTCTCGACAGTCTGCATCGTCAGCCTTCGTAAAGGAAAAATCCAGGTGGGAGGTGCCGCCCCGCAAAGGCGGGTGACTGGTGCGGGCGAAGGGACTCGAACCCCCACATCTTGCGATGGCAGGACCTAAACCTGCTGCGTCTACCAGTTCCGCCACGCCCGCATGGGACACCTGCCGAAGTGCGCGCCTCTATACCGCCCGGATCACTTCGGCAAGTCGCACGCGGAAACCGCGCGCGCCATACGCGTTTACCGTGGGAAAGGATCATCAATGGCCACACCACCGCCGCCGGATGTGCCGCAACCGAGCCAGCCCGGCACGCCCGAAACGCCGCCGCCGGAAATCGATCCGCCCGGCCCGGACATCGATCAGCCCGCGCCAAATGGCCCGGCAGACGATCCCGCTCCGGCGAATCCTGTTGCGATTTTCTGAGTTTACGCCTTCCCCCGAAAGAGGGGGTGGCGCGAGTGACGGGGCTCGAACCCGCGACCTCCGGCGTGACAGGCCGGCGCTCTAACCAACTGAGCTACACCCGCTTGGAAAGCGTGAGGCGCGCCAACTAGGCGGGGGCGCCGGGGCTGTCAACAGGGGTTGGCGAACCTTTTTCAAATCTTCTTGAACGGCGGCGTTCCTGGCGCACCAATGTGCCATGCTCGAACAGGAAACCGGCGATGTCCGGCTTGCCCGCCGCGCCGAGCACCGTCTGGAGGATCACCAGCAGCGGCACCGCCAGCAGCGCGCCCGGCGTGCCCCAGATCCATCCCCAGAAGCTGATCGAGATGAGAATCAGAATAGGGCTGACGGTCAGGCGATGCCCGACGATCAGCGGGGTCAGCACGTTCGCCTCGATCAGATGGCAGGCATACATGATCCCCGGCGCGGCCAGCGCCGTCCATACGTCGCCAAAGGTCATCAGCGCGCCGATCGCGATCAGCAGCGCCGCCACGACCGGCCCGAAATAAGGGATGTAGTTAAGCAGCGCGACGATCCCGCCCCACATCAGCGGGAACGGCATTCCCAGCAGATGCAGCGCGCCCGCGACGATCAGCCCCAGCGCGACATTGATGACGGTGATCGTGCCCAGATAAGACGATACATGGTCCACCACGTCCTGAATCACCCGCGCGGTAGCCATCGCGCCGCCGAAACTGGTGCGGCTGGTGATCGTGCGTTCGCGAATCCGCGTCCAGCCCGATAGGAAGAAGAACGTGACCAGCACCGCATAGAAAAGCTGGACGATGGCCGCCGGGGCGGAGGTCGCGGCGAGTTCCAGAATCGAGCTGGGCGGCGCCACGGCCGCGGTGGGAGACGGACGAACCGGGGTTGCGGCAATCTGGTGCAGCGTGCGGTTCGCATAGCGCTCCAGGTTCGAATAAAGATCGAGCAACGGCGCGAGATTTTCCTGAATCCGCCCGATTCGCTTTGGCAGCAACCGGAAGAAGTCGATCGCGGGAAACACGATCGCCGCCACCACCACGTTCGCGGCGAGCAGGAACAGCAGCACACAGATCAGCGCAGCGAGCGCCGATGGGATGCGCCGCCGCTCCAGCCATTCGAGCAGCGGAATCAGCGCGATGCCGACGACGAGCGCCACGGTGGTGGGAAGGAAAAACTCCGCCCCCGCCTTTAGCGCGAAAGGCGTGCCGAGCATGACGCCAAGGCCTGCGAGCAGAGTCAGCGCCGCAAGCAACCGATCCCGCCGCAGCGCGATCCGCGCGTCCTCGATCCCGTTCGCGGTAAGCGGCAAGCCGAAGGCCCCTTCGGCCGGCGGGGACGACGGCGAGGATGGCGGAGGCGGCGTCAAGTCGCCAGGGTGCGCGGGCCGATCTGCCATCACGCGATCCTAGCAACGAACCGGGAACACCGCCAGCGCCGCGCTAGAACGCCAACCACTCAGATTCCACGCCACGGCCCATCATCGAGATACAGATAATCGGGATCGAACTCCCCGATTCGCGCCAGCCGGGCGAAATCCCGGATATGGGCGTAACCACGCGTTACCTCGGCCACCCCCTCCTCCCGCAATCGCCGGAGCGTGCGGTTGACGTGGACGCTGGTGAGCCCGCACGCTTCGCCCAGATCCTGCTGGGTGAGCGGCAAGGCGAAGCGTCCGTCGACCGCTCGCCCCACCGCCCCCATGCGCAGATTCGTCTCGCACAGAAAATGCGCCACCCTGCCGACCGCTTCGAGCCGACCGATGCGGAAAATCCATTCACGATGCAGCGCCGCATCAAGCAGCGTGCTGAACCACAGCAATTTCGCCAGATGCGGCATCGTCGCCATGATCACATCGAGCCGATCGTGTGGCACCAGCGCGATGCGCGCCTCTGTGATCGTGGCGATATCATGATCGATATGGCGTGTCGGATAGCCGTGCAGATCGACGAAATCGCCCGGGATCTGATAGGATACGAGCTGCCGATACCCATCCCGCGCATCCATGTAGCGACAGATATAGCCATCGATCAGCAGGGTGCTGTTGTGCAGCCGATCGGCCCGCCGCGCGATGATTCGCCGTGGCGGCACGACCACCACGTCCCCGATCGCCGCTTCGAGCGCCGCCTTTTCCTCGATCGTCAATTCATCGCGGCGACGCCCGCGCAGGAAATCCCTCATGCGGTCCAAGCGTCACTCTCCGATCCATCACGCCGCTACTCCCCGGTCGTAATGTTCCGGCATTGGAACAGTTCCGAAACACCGGGCAGAAAAGCGCGGGGCCGCGGCGGCTTGGGGATCAGGCTGCGGCGCGATCCTCGAACAGCGCCTTCAGATCGCGCTTCATGATCTTGCCATTGGCGTTGCGCGGCAGCGTCTCGGTGGTGAAGCGGATCGCCACCGGCACCTTGAACGCCGCGAGCCGCCCGCGCACCCACGCCTGAAGCTCCGCCTCGGCCACCGTCGTGCCCGGCGCGAGATGCACCACCGCCGCCGGCTCCTCGCCCAGCGTGCGATGCGGCACGCCGATCACCGCGCAGTCGGTCACCGCCGGGTGATCGTAGAGGACGTTCTCCACCTCGCTCGAATAGATATTCTCGCCGCCGCGGATCAGCATGTCCTTGGCGCGATCCACGATGAAGCAGAAGCCCTCCTCATCAAGCCGCGCGAGATCGCCCGTGCGCACCCAGCCATCGACGAAGGTCGCTGCGGTCGCCTCCGGCTTGTTCCAATATCCCTTCACCACCATCGGTCCGCGCGCCCATAGTTCGCCGATCTCGCCAACCGGCAATTCGCGCTGCCCATCCGCATCCATGATCCGCAGGTCAGCAACCGCGACCGGCGGCCCCGCGCTCTCCGGCCGGTTGAGATAATCCTCCGCGCCATGGGTGGTGACGGTGGCGGTCGTCTCGGTCATTCCCCAGCCGTTGGCCGGAAACGCTTTCAGATCGACCGCGATCTTGCGCACGAGTTCCGGCGCGGACGGCGCGCCGCCATAGGCCATCATCTCCAGGCTGGAGAGGTCGAAGCGGTGGCGTTCGGGATGCTCCAGCAATTGCCAGGCGATCGTCGGCACGCCGCCGGTGGAATTGACGCGCTCGCGCTCGATGATCTCCATCGCCGGCAGCGCCTCGAATTTGCGCATGTAGATCGTGGTATTGCCCGCCGCCATCGCGCTCATCAGCCCGGCGGAAAGCGCGGTGGCGTGGAATAGCGGGATCACCGTCAGACCCACTTTGTGCGTCGGCTCGGGCAATGGCTCGCCGCGCCGCACGAATATCCGCGCCATCGAAAAACCGCTCGACAGGATATTCGTCATGAAATTGCGATGGGTGCCGAGCGCCCCCTTCGGATTGCCGGTCGTGCCGCTGGTGTAGAGAATCGAAACATCGTCGTCGGGCACCAGATCGGTTTCGGGCAAATCGCGATCCGGCAGCGCCATCCAGCCGTTGGGGGCACCGATCACGCCCTCAAGCCGTTCCGCCGGCTTGGCCAACGGCGTAACGGCGCGACTCACCAGCACACGCTCGAGCGCGGGAAGCTCGTCGAGGTGCGGCGTGATGCGGGTCCAGCGCTCGTCATCCGCGATCAGCAGCTTCGCCCCCGAATCACTCAGGCCATAAGCAAGCTCGTCGCCCGTCCACCACGCATTGAGCGGCACCGCGATCGCGCCGATCACCGTGGTCGCGAAGAAACCGACGACCCATTCCGGCAGGTTGCGCATCGCGATCGCCACGCGATCCCCCTTCTCCACGCCATGGGCGCGGAGATCCGCCGCGAGGGCCGCGATCGCGCGGAACTGCGCCTCATAACTGACGCGCTCATTCTCGTAGATCGTTGCGAGCCGATCGCCATGAATGCGCGAGAGGCGGACCAGCGCGGCCATGTGCGGCGGCACGTTCTTCCATACCCGCGTCGGCCGGCCGTCGATTTCCGCCATCTCCATTTCGAAACGGGAGCCCGATGCGGTAAGAATCGCCGTTGCTTCGGCCAGCGTCACCGCCGGCCATGTCGTGACGGCGGCCGATTGATTCTCCACGGTGATCCTCTCCCACTAGAAAAACGGGTTTGCCCACCCTGAGGTTAGGATTGATTTCAGCGCCGCTCAAGCGATAGGGCATGAAGACGATTTGAAACAGAGGTATGGAGACGGCATGAAGATCGCCAAGCCAGAAAAACACGGCTTCGACTCAGGCCGGCTGGCCGCGATCGATCGATTGCTGAAAGAGCGCTATCTCGATTCGGGCGAGTTCCCGCACGCCCAGTTGCTCGTTTCGCGCGATGGCGAGATCGTCCATTTTTCGTCGCAGGGCGCCGCGCGTCAGGGCTCGTCCACGGCGATCGACGAAAGCTCGCTGTTCCGCATCGCCTCCATGACCAAGCCGATCACCTCGATCGCATTCATGATGCTGGTGGAGGAAGCGAAGGTCGCGCTCGACACGCCGGTCCATCACGTCCTGCCCGAGCTGAAGAAAGTCGGCGTCTATAATGGCGGCGGCGCGGGTGTTCCGTTCATCACCAGGCCGACCGACGAGCCGATGCGGATGGTGGATCTGCTGCGCCACACCGCCGGCTTCACCTATTCGTTCCAGAACCGCTCAAACATCGACGCCGCGCACCGCTCGCTGAAGCTGGAGAACTGGCACGGCGGCTATGATATGGACGGGTTCGTCGCGGAACTCGGCAAATTGCCGCTGGAGTTCTCGCCCGGCAAGCGGTGGAATTATTCGGTTGCGACCGATGTGCTGGGGCTGGTCGTGAAGCGCGTATCGGGGATGCCACTCGAACGCTTCTTCGCCGAACGCATCTTCAAGCCGCTCAAGATGCACGACACGTTCTTCACCGTGCCGGCGGACAAGATCGACCGACTGGTCGATTGCTACACGCTCGAGCCCGGCAAAGGGCGCAAGATGTTCGATCGCGCGGACGACAGCATGTGGGCGACGCCCTTCACCTTCGTCTCCGGCGGCGGCGGGCTGGTGTCGAGCGCGATCGACTATAACCGCTTCTGCCAGATGTGCCTCAACGGCGGCGAGCTGGACGGCGCGCGCATCCTGGGCCGCAAGACGATCGAGTTGATGACGAAGAACCATTTGCCCGGCAACGCGGACCTCGCCGCCATGTCGGATTCGCTGTTCAGCGAAACGCAGAACGCCGGCACCGGCTTCGGCCTTGGTTTCGCGGTGACGATCGACGTGGCGCGATCGATGATGCCCGGCTCGGTCGGCGAATATTATTGGGGCGGCATGTTCTCCACCGCGTTCTTCATCGATCCGGTCGAGCGGATCTCGATGGTGTTCATGACGCAATTGTCGCCTTCCATGATCTATCCGATCCGCCGCGAGCTGAAGACGATGATCTATTCCGCGCTGACCTGATCCGCGCCAACCACGCTTAATTCGCCCCCCGCCGGGGCAACGACCAACTGGAGTATATTTGCATGACCTCCCCCGTCCGCACCGAACGCCACGGCGATATCCTCGTCATCATCTCCGATTCACCGCCGGTGAACGCGCTCGGCGCCGCCGTCCGCGACGGACTGGAAGCTGGCGTGAAGGAAGGCATCGCCGATGCCTCGATCAAGGCGATGGTGCTGCGCTGCGACGGCCGCACGTTCTTCGCGGGCGCCGACATCACCGAATTCGGCAAGCCGCCGATGGGCGCGTCGCTGCATGAAGTGATCGACATGATGGACGCCTCCCCCACGCCGATCGTGGCGGCGATCCATGGCACGGCGCTGGGCGGCGGCTGCGAAACCGCGCTCGCCTGCCACTATCGCGTCGCGGTGCCGTCCGCGATGATCGGCACGCCGGAGGTGAAGCTCGGCCTGCTCCCCGGCGCGGGCGGCACGCAGCGCCTGCCGCGCCTGATCGGCATGAAGGCCGCGCTGCCGATGCTGGCGATCGGCGACCCGGTGCCCGCGAAGAAGGCCGCCGAGCTTGGCCTGATCGATCGCGTGGTGAATGAGGGCAGCCTTGAGGCCGACGCGATCGCCTTCGCGCGTGAAATCGCCGCCAGGCGCCCGATCACGCGCATCCGCGACAAGGAAGCCAAGGCCGACGCGGAAGCGGTCGCCGAATTCCGCAAGGCGAATGGGCGCAAGTTCCGCGGCTTCGATGCGCCGGAAGCGAATATCCGCTGCGCCATCGCCGCGACCGAACTGCCGTTCGACGAAGGCATGAAGTTCGAGCGCGATGAATTCATGAAGCTGATGACGGGCGTGCAGTCCGCCGCGCAGCGCCACATCTTCTTCGCCGAACGTCAGGCCGCCAAGATCGACGATGTCGATCCCAAGACGCCGCTCCGCCCGATCGCGCGCGTCGGCGTGATCGGCGCCGGCACGATGGGCGGCGGGATCAGCATGAATTTCCTGTCGGCGGGTATCCCCGTCACGATCGTCGAGATGCAGCAGGAAGCGCTCGATCGCGGCACCAGCGTGATGCGGAAGAATTACGAGGCATCCGCCGCCAAGGGCCGCATCAAGCCCGACGCGCCGGAAAAGGCGATGGGCCTGCTCACCCCCACGCTCAACCTCGAAGACCTCAAGGACTGCGACCTCATCATCGAGGCGGTCTATGAGAATATGGATGTGAAGAAGGACATCTTCGGCAAGCTCGACAAGATTGCCAAGCCGAACGCCATCCTCGCGTCGAACACCTCCTATCTCAACATCGACGAGATCGCCGCCTCGACCAGCCGGCCGCAGGACGTGGTGGGGATGCATTTCTTCTCCCCCGCCAATGTCATGAAGCTGCTTGAGGTGGTGCGCGGCGACAAGACCGCGAAGGACGTGCTCGCCACCGTCATGGCGCTGTCGAAGAAGATCCGGAAGGTCGCGGTGGTCGCCGGCGTCTGCCACGGCTTTATCGGCAATCGCATGCTGGCCCCGCGCCAGCTCGAAGCGAACAAGCTGCTGATGGAAGGCGCGACGCCGCAGCAAATCGATAAGGTCCACACCGATTTCGGCATGCCGATGGGGCCGTTCCAGATGTCCGATCTCGCCGGCGTCGATATCGGCTGGCATCGCGATCCGAACCGGATCGAATCGATCCGCGACGCGCTCTGCGCCGAAGGTCGCTGGGGCCAGAAGAAGCAGGCCGGCTTCTACGATTATGACGAGAAGCGGAACCCGACCCCCTCGCCCCGCGTCGCCGAGATCATCGAGGAATTCCGGGCGAAATCGAACCTGCCGAAGCGCGAGATCACCGATCAGGAGATCATCGAGCGCACGCTCTACACGATGGTCAACGAAGGCGCGCTGATCCTCGAGGAGAAGAAGGCGCAGCGCGCATCCGACATCGATGTGGTGTGGATCTATGGCTATGGCTGGCCGGTCTATCGCGGCGGCCCGATGTTCTGGGCGCAGACCGAAGGGCTGAAGAAAGTCGTCGCCGGGCTGGAGAAACACGGCTTCAAGGTCGCCGAAAGCCTGAAGGCGGCGGCCGAAAGCGGCGGTCAGCTGAAGTAAGCCCCTGCCCTCGTCACCCCGGCCGCGCGCGCCGGGGTGATCGATATCCGTGAAATGCTGGAGTCCCCCCGATGACCGAACGCTCCGCCCTTGAGACAGTCGCCGCCGTCCGCGCGGGCGAAACCACTGCACTGCTCGAAACCGAAGCGGCAATTGCCCGGATCGAGGCGCGAGACGGGCCGCTGAACGCCGTGGTGGTGCGTGATTTCGCGCGAGCCCGCCACGCTGCCGCCGAACTCGATCAGCGCATCGGCAAGGGCTTCAACGCTCCGCTGCTCGGCGTGCCGATGACGGTGAAGGAGAGCTTCGACGTCGCTGCCCTGCGCACCACGCGTGGGTTTGAGGAGCATCGCGATTTCGTCGCGCAGGACGATGCCGAGCTGGTGAAGCGGCTCAAGGGCGCCGGCGCGATCATCCTCGGCAAGACCAATGTGCCGGTCGGGCTGGCGGACGTGCAATCGGTCAACCCGATCTACGGCCGCACCGTGAACCCGCACGATCACGCGCGCTCGGCCGGCGGCTCATCGGGCGGCAGTGCGGTCGTGCTCGCGGCCGGCATGGTGCCGCTGGAGATTGGCACCGATATCGGCGGATCGGTCCGCACCCCGGCCGCCTATAACGGTGTATGGGGGCTCAAGCCGACCTTCAACCTGCTTTCCACCACGGGCCATCAGCCGCCGGGCAAGGATGGTGCGACCCAGGCCCTCAGCGTCGCCGGCCCGATGGCCCGCAACGCCGACGATCTCGATGTCGCGCTCGATGTGCTCGCCGATCACCCCGTCGCTGCGGCCGCGCCGCGCAAGCCGGGCGACTGGCGCATCCTGATACTCGCCGATCATCCGGAAGCGCCGATCTCGGCCGAAATGCGCGCGACGCTGCGCCATGTCGGGGATGCCTTCGCCAATGCCGGTGCGCGGGTGGACGATCGCAGCGCGCTGGTGCCCGATCTCGCGACGCAGCATCGCCATTACATGCACATGCTCAACATCGCGATGTCGCGTGGCGCGCCGGACCCGCAACGCGGTGTGCCGACGCTCGCCGAATGGTTCGATCTGACCGACGAGCAGGCGCGCAATTTCCGCAAATGGCATGAGGTGTTCGGCGAATATGACGCGGTGATCGCGCCGATCTTCGGCACCACCGCCTTCCCGCATGACGATACGCCGCTTTTCGACCGGCGGCTCGAAATCGACGGGAAGGACATGCCGTTCTCCCCGCAATTCGCCTGGGCCGGCCTTGCCACCTTCCCGATGCTGCCCGCGACGAGCGTGCCGATGGCGATCGGCGCGGGCGGGCTGCCGATCGGTCTGCAGGTGATCGCCGATCGCTATCAGGATCATCTTTCCATCGCCGCCGCGCGTGCGGCGCACGAACTCGCATGGAGCAAGAAATGAGCGACCTCGAACAATTCCGCGCCGAAACGCGCGCGTGGCTTGAAGCGAATTGCCCGGCCGAAATGCGCGAGCCGGTCCGTACCGAGAGGGATTCCGTCTGGGGCGGCCGCGATCAGAGCGCGATGACGCCCGCGCAGAAGCAGTGGATGGACCGCATGGGCGAGCGCGGCTGGACCGTGCCCGATTGGCCCAAGGAATATGGCGGCGGCGGCCTTTCGGCGGCGGAAACCAAGGTGTTGCGCGAGGAGATGGCCGCCATCCGCGCGCGCAATCCGCTGTCGTCGTTCGGCATCTCGATGCTTGGGCCGGCACTGCTCAAATATGGCAATGAAGCGCAGAAGAAGGAGCATCTGCCCAAGATCGTGCGCGGCGAAATCCGCTGGTGCCAGGGCTATTCGGAGCCGAACGCCGGCTCCGATCTCGCCAGCCTCGCCACAAAGGCGGAGGACAAGGGCGATCACTTCCTCGTCAACGGCCAGAAGGTGTGGACCAGCTACGCCGACAAGGCCGACTGGATCTTCTGCCTCGTCCGCACCGATCCCACGAACAAACATAACGGCATCAGCTTCGTGCTGTTCGACATGGCCTCACCAGGCGTGTCGACCAAGCCGATCCTGCTGATATCCGGTTACTCTCCCTTCTGCGAAACCTTCTTCGACAATGTGAAAGTGCCGAAGGAAAATCTGGTCGGCGAACTCAACAAGGGCTGGGACGTCGCCAAATATCTGCTCGGCCATGAGCGCGAGATGATCTCCGGCATGGGGCTCGGCGGCGGCGGCAAGAACCCGTTGATCGAGGGCGCGATGAAGACAATCGGGCTGGATGACGACGGGCGCCTCGCCGATCCGCTGCTCCGCGCCCAGATCGCGCTGTTCGAGGTGCGGGCGAAAGCATTCGCGGCGCAATCCGAGCGGTTCATCGACGAGCTGAAGGCCGGCAAAGCACACCCCGCCCAGCCCTCGATGATGAAATATTACGGCACGGAACTGAACAAGTCGCGTCACGAGCTGATGATGGCGGCCGGCGGCTCGGACGAGCTGGAATGGGACAGCGAGCGCACCGAACACGGCCGCGAGGCGCGGGCGTGGCTGCGCACCAAGGCGAACTCGATCGAGGGCGGCACATCGGAAGTGCAGCTCAACATCATCGCCAAGCGCATCCTGCAACTGCCGGGCGCCTGATCGCCTGCCATCCAGTCATCACTCGCCCCCGGCATCGCTGGGACGACGGAGCAAAATAATGCCGCTTTTTCTGAACGATGAACAGTCGATGCTGCGCGATACAGCGAAGGATTTCGTCGCTGAGCACGCGCCCATCAAGCACATGCGCAAGCTGCGCGATGACAATGATCAAACCGGCTTCAGCCGCGATCTGTGGAAGCAATTCGCCGACATGGGCTTCACCGGCATCCTGATCGGTGAGGATCAGGGCGGCCTTGGCCTCGGCCATGTCGAGGCCGGCGTGGTGCTGGAGGAGATCGGGCGGAATCTCTCCCCCTCCCCGTTCCTCTCCACCGCTGTTGCAGCGGTCGAGGCGCTGAAGGGCACCGGGCACGCCGACCGCTGGTATCCCGGCATCCTGAATGGCGAGACGGTCGCCGCATTGGCTATCGACGAAGGCGCCAAGCATCGTTCAAATGTCGGGCTGAAGGCGGAGCGTTCCGGCAACGGCTTCCGCCTCACCGGCAAGAAGCAGTTCGTTACCCACGGCCATGTCGCCGATCTGCTGATCGTCGCTGCGCGCACTGCCGGCGCGCCCGATGACGATGCCGGGGTCACGCTGTTCGCGGTGCCGCAGGGCGCCGCGAAAATGACCATCACGCCCGAGCGGCTGGCCGATACCAGCCTCGCCTCGCGGATCGAGTTCGACGGCGTCGAGGTCGATGCCGATGCGGTGATCGGTCAGGTAGATGGCGGCCGCGATCCGCTCGGCCGCCTGCTCCGTGCGGGCCGCACAGGCGCCGCAGCCGAGATGCTCGGGGTCGGCGCGGGCGCGATGGATATGACCGTCACCTACCTGCGTGAGCGCAAACAGTTCGGCACGCTGATCGGCAGCTTCCAGGCGCTCCAGCACCGCGCCGCCCATCTTTACAGCGAGATGGAAGTCGCCCGCGCCGCCGTGCTCAAGGCCCAGCAATTGCTCGACGCGGGCGATGCAAAGGCAGACACCGCCGTTTCCGTCGCCAAGGCGATGACCGGCATCGCGACCATGCTTAGCGTGCAGGAAGGCGTGCAGATGCATGGCGGCATCGGCATGACCGACGAATATGACATCGGTTTCTATATGAAGCGTCAGCGCGTGCTGGCCGAGTTGTTCGGCGATGCCAATTTCCACGCCGATCTGCTCGCGCGGACGGCCGGTTACTGAACACGACAGCCGCCCCGCGCTTGCCGGGGGGCGGCTGTTGCATCTACGCAGATCGCGATTTCAGACGAGCCAGCCCGAACGGAGCCGATCCACGTGTCAGATACCCCACCCACCCCAGCAGAACTCACCGCCGATCTCGTCGATCTGCTCGATGTGGAGGAGATCGACACCGATCTTTATCGCGGGCGCCGATCGAAAGGTGGAGTCGGGCGGGTGTTCGGCGGACAGGTGATCGCGCAAGCTTTGCAGGCCGCGCAACGCTCAACTGAAGCGCCGAAGACTGCGCATTCGCTCCACGCTTATTTCATGCGGCCGGGCGACGAGAATTATCCGATCATCTATCGCGTAGTTCGCGATTTCGAGGGACGCAGCTTCGCCACCCGCCGGATCATCGCGATGCAGCGCGGCGCGCCAATCCTGAACATGGCGGCGTCGTTCCAGGTGCCGGAGGAAGGCTTCCACCATCAGGACCAGATGCCCGATGTGCCCGCGCCCGAGGATCTGGAGAGTGAAGCGGAAATCCGCGCGCGCGAAAGCCCGCACGTCGATGAGCGCTTCCGCCAGCAGCTCACCCGCCCGCGCCCGATTGAGATTCGCCCGGTCTATCCGCGCAAATGGTTCAACCCCACGCCGACCGCGCCGATCCAGCATAGCTGGTTCCGCATCGTCGCGCCGGTGGCGGACGATCCCGCGATTCACCGCGCGATCCTGTCCTATGCCTCCGACATGTCGCTGCTCGGCACCTGCATGTTGCCGCATGGCGTGAACTGGACGACGCCCGGCTTCCAGAGCGCAAGCCTCGATCATGCGGTGTGGCTGCACGAGGATTTCCGCGCCGACGACTGGCTGCTCTATTCCACCGACAGCCCATGGGCCGGGCACGCGCGCGGAATGAATCGCGGTCAGGTTTTCACCCGAGACGGGCGGCTTGTGGCCAGCGTCGCGCAGGAGGGGTTGATCCGCCAGCGCGAGCCGCGCGCGTAAAGGCAGTCAGGTAAAAAGGGCAGTCGCCATGCAGATAGATCGTCGCGGGTTCGTTATGGGCGCCGCCGCGCTGGGCGTAACCACAGCGTTTCCGGTGCGCGCCGCCACGGCCTCGGGAGACGCAGGCGCGATGGCACTCCTCGATCGGCAGGCCGAGGCGTTGCTTGCGACCTATCCTGAAAATGCCGCCTTCCTCGGCATCGACACCGGCAAGCGCGCAGCGCTCAAATCCACGTTGAGCGATCACAGCGCCGCCGCCGAGGCGAAGCGCCGGGTGGACGCAGCAAAGCGCCTTTCCGAACTCAAGGCGATCGACCTGAAGAGCCTCTCCCCCACCGTCACTACCCATGTCGAGACCGTGACGGTCGCGCATGAGATCGCGCTCGACGGCTGGCGACGTATGCCCGTGGGCGACATGGCGTTCCTGTCTGCCAATGGATATCGCTCCACGCCCTACGTCGTCAGCCAGGGCAATAGCGCGTTCGTCGACGTGCCCGACCTGCTGGAGAACAAGCATCAGGTGGCCGACACGGCCGATGCCGAGGCATATCTCGCCCGGATGCGAGCTTATGCCCAGGAAGTACGCGACGAGACCGAACGGCTGAAGACAGACGCGGCCAAGGGCGTTTACCTTCCCGGCTTCCTCAATGACATCACCGCGCGCCAGCTTCGCGATGGCGCGGCCAATCCAGCCGAATGGGCGATCGTCACCGGGCTGGGCACAAAGGCGCGGGCGGCGAACGTGCCGGGCGACTGGACCGCGCGCGCCACCTCGATCGCGGAGCAGGAGATCGCGCCCGCGCTGTCGGCGCAGTCCGATGCCTTCGTCGCGCTGCGCCCCAAGGCTCCCGATGTCGCGGGCATGTGGCGGGTCCCGGATGCGGAGAACATTTACGGCTGGCTGGTCGAAGCGGGCACCACGACCAAGCGCACGCCCGCGGAAATCCATGCCGCCGGCCTCGAACAATGCAAGGCGCTGGCGGCGGAGATGGATCCGCTGCTTCGCGCACAGGGGCTGACGCAGGGCACGACCGGCGAGCGGCTTGCGGCGCTCGGTAAGCGGCCTGACCTGTTGTTCGCCAACACCGATGCCGGTCGCGCGGAGTTGCTCGCCTATCTCAACAGCGTGGTGGCGAAGGTTCGCCCGCTGATGCCCAAGGCATTCGGCAAGCTCGTGCGCGGCAACCTGAACATCAAGCGCGTGCCGCCGGCGATTCAGGATGGCGCACCCAATGGCTATGCCGGGCCGGGGTCGATCGACGGCAAGATTCCCGGCACTTATTACATCAACCTGCGCGATACCGGCATCTGGCCGCGATTTTCGCTCCCCACCCTGACGTTCCACGAAGGCATTCCGGGGCATATCTGGCAGGGCGAATATACGTTCGATCTGCCGCTGATCCGCACTTTGCTGAGCTTCAATGCTTATTCCGAAGGCTGGGGCCTGTACGCGGAGCAGATCGCCGACGAGGTGGGGTTCTACCACGACGATCCGCTCGGCCGGATCGGCTATCTGCAATCGATGAACTTCCGCGCGGCACGACTGGTCGCCGACACCGGACTGCATCACAAACGCTGGACGATGGAGCAGGCGATGCGCTGGTTCATGGCCACCACCGGGTTCACCGCCAGCCAGGCCCGATCGGAGCTGAACCGTTATTGCACCTGGCCGGGTCAGGCGCTCGGCTACAAGACCGGCCACAACGAAATCAACCGTCTGCGCGACACGGCGAAGGCAAAGATGGGCCCCCGATTCGACGTGCGCGGCTTCGACGATACGGTGGTGCAGACCGGCGGCGTCCCGCTCGGCGTACTGGCGAAGGTGGTGGATCGCTGGACGGCGGCGTGAATTGACGGGGCTCTGTACGCAGAACCCGCGCCCGCGGGCCGAGATAGCGTCCGATTTGCGACAATCGCCGCAGATGGTGACGTTCGGAGCTTAACGCTCGCTTGCTGATTGCGGACGTTGGTTCAGCAGTGCACCTTAGCGATATGAGCATCACGTCGGGCGTCGATAGCCACCGCCGCATCGGACTGGCCCTAATCGCAGCAGTGACGCTCGGGGCGTGCGACTCGACGCCCCCGCGCCTTCCATCGTGTTGGCAAGCGAGTGACCTGCAACAGGGGGCGACGTTTCGGGGGACGGTCCTGATCTTAGCTGGCTACGAGGCCCGGCCGAGCATGTTCCCCGTCGCATGCGATGGCGGTGTTGTTGCCGTTCTGCCAGAAGACTTTACCATGCCTGTGAACGCAGGAAATCCGTTCAGCGAGCCGCCGCAGCGGCGCTTCTTTCAGGCGGATGTTTCCGGCAAAGTGGTGGGCACGGCGTTTGGTCGGCCGAGTGTTCAACTTGGGCGGGTCGCGCACGTGAAACGAACGACACCAAGCTGGCTTCGTCCGAACGCTCGCTAACCGAGCTTAATTGCCCATACTTGCCTGACCGCTCCCCACCCACAAGCAGCCGCCCGAACAATCGTTACATTCGGCCCACGCTTGTGCGACGCCGTCCAACGCAACTGCCGTGCAACGCGCCGCTTATGACAATTTGCTCGTTTATCGAGAGGTCAAGGCCGCTACCCGCGCTCTTTTACATCCTCAGATAGGCGACGCTCATCGACCCCGCGAAACGTTCAATCGCATGAACTGTATGAACCTTCGACGATAGCACGCCGCTCTCGTCGCCTGCGCCTAAACCGCAGTTCGTCCATATTCCTGCTTGGTCACAGGATGGCTCGATGACAGGCCGCCATCCACCGCGATCGCCTGCCCGTTGACGTAGCTCGCGTCGTCTGAGGCGAGGAACAGCGCGACCTTCGCCAGTTCCTCCGGCTGCGCGCCGCGGCGCAGCGGGTTGAGCCGACCGAGCCGATCCATCTTTCCCGCGTCGCGTGCATAATCGAATGTCGGGCGCGTCATGCCGGTTTCGGTAAGACCCGGGCAGATCGCGTTGACGCGGACATTCGAGCCGGAAAGCTGCTGCGCGGAAACCTTCGTCAGATTGATGACCCCCGCCTTGGATGCCGAATAGGCCGGCGAACCCGCGCCCGAACGGATGCCCGCGACGCTGGCGGTCAGGATGATCGCACCCTTGCCGCGTTCGGCGATGCGGGGTGCCGCGTGCTTGATCGCCAGATAGGGGCCGATCAGATTGACGCGCAGCACTTCGGTGATCAGCGCCACATCGGTATCGAAGATATTTGCCATGCCGCCGGAGATGCCCGCGTTGGCGAACATCACGTCGAGGCCGCCGTACCTATCGCAGGCAAGCTCGATCGTCTTCACCACATCCGCTTCGGAACCCGCGTCCATACGGATCGCCTGAGCCACGCCGCCCGCCTCGCGGATCGCCTGAGTGGTCGCCTCCGCACCGTCCGTCAGGTCGGCGACGATCACCTTACCGCCCTCTGCTGCGAACAGGGTCGCGGCGGCGCGCCCGATGCCCGATCCGGCGCCGGTGACGATGATCGATTTGTCGGTAAACCTTGCCATTCCCGCTCTCCTGTTCAGATCGTCACGCCGCCGTCGATCACCATCACCTGGCCCGTCATGAAGCCGCTCGCCTTCGACGCGAGATAGACGACCGCGCCCGCGATCTCCTCGGGCTCGCCGATGCGTTGCAGCGGAGTGGTGCGGTTGCGCTCGGCGACGGCGGATTCGTCTTCCCACAGCGCCTTGGCGAAATCGGTCTTGATCAAGCCCGGCGCGATGCAATTCACGCGAATGCCATGCGGCCCATATTCATGCGCCAGATTGCGCGCGAGCTGCATGTCGGCGGCCTTGGAGATGCAATAAGCACCGATCACCGTCGATCCACGCAGGCCGCCGATCGAGGAGACGATGACGATCGATCCGTCCCCGCGCGCCTTCATCTCCGGCGCGACCATCGAGATCAGCCAGTGATTCGAGATGATGTTGTTATCGAGGATCTTGCGAAACTGTTCGTCCGCAATCCCCTCCTGCGGCCCATAATAAGGATTCGAGGCCGCATTGCAGACAAGGCAGTCGACCCGCCCAAACGCGCGCCGCGTCTCGTCGACGAGGTGTTGCAACCCCGCCTTGTCCGAGATGTTGGCGGCAATTGCGATCGCCCTGCCCGCGCCGAACCGATCGTTGATCTCCTGCGCCACCGCGTCGCAGGCATCCTGCTTGCGGCTGGAGATGACGACCTTCGCCCCCTGTTCCGCACAGGCGATGGCGGAGGCCTTGCCGATCCCGCGCGAAGAGCCGGTGATGAGGACGACCTTCCCGGTCAGATCGAATAGCGACATCGAAAAATCCCTATCGTTACGCGCCCGCCTTGACCGCGAATTCCCATGCCGCGTCCGCGAGCAGCGGCACGCGCGCGCTGGTCGCCTCAGCATTGGCATTGGAGGCGGTGCCGATCAGGAACCTTTTCCTGATGCCCTGCACGATCGCGGCGAGGCGGAAGAGGTTGAACGAAATATACCAGTTGAGATCGGGCAGCCCGTCACGCCCGGTCTTCTCGCAATAGCGCGCGACGACTTCTTCCAGCGTCGGGATACCGGTTTCAGGGCCGGTCATGCCCTTCACGCCCGAGCGCCCTTCCGGCTCCGTCACCCAGGAGATGAGGAAATAGGACAGGTCCGCGATAGGATCGCCCAGCGTCGAAAGCTCCCAGTCGAGCACCGCCGCTACGCGCGGCTCCAGCCCCGGCGCGAACTTCATATTGTCGCAGCGATAATCGCCGTGGACGATCGACGTGCGGGTCTGCGGCGGCAATGTGCGCGGCAGAAACTCGATCAGCCGCTCCATCGATTCCATATGCTCGGTCTCGGCGCCGCGATATTGCTTGGTCCAGCGCGAAACCTGCCGCTCGAAATAATTGCCGGGGCGGCCGAATGTCTCCAGCCCCGCCGCAACATAATCGACGTTATGAAGCTCGGCCAGCGTGTCGATCATCGCATTATAATGCGCGCGGCGCGTATCGACATCCATGCCCGGGAAAGCGCCGTCCCAGATCGTGCGGCCTTCCACCATCTCCATGACGTAAAAGGCCGATCCGAGCACCGCATCGTCCTCGCACAGCCCGAACGGGCGCGGCACGGGGAAGCCCGTCGGATGAAGCCCCGCGATCACGCGATATTCGCGATCGACCGCATGCGCCGAGGGCAGCAATTCGCCCATCGGCTTGCGCCGCAGCACGTAACTGCGACCGGGGGTGGTGAGCTTGTAAGTCGGATTGGATTGTCCACCCGCGAACTTCGCGTAGCTGAGCGGGCCGACGAATTCCGGCACGTTTTCGCTCATCCACGCCTCTAACCTCCCGGTATCGAGCTGGTCGCGTTCGGCAATTTCGGTCTGAAGGCTGCTGTCGCTCATTGATCGAATACAATCACGCTGCGCGTCGCATCGCCCTTGCGGAGCTCATCGAACGCTTCATTGATACGGGTGAGCGGCATCCGATCGGCAATGATCGTGTCGAGATCGAGCAGCCCGCGCTGATAGAAATCGACCAGACGAGGGATATCGACCGGGAAGCGGTTGTAACCCATGATCCCGCCTTGCAGCCGCTTGCCGGAGAGCAGGTCCATCGCCGACAGGCCGACCTTCTCGCTAAGCGGCATCATGCCGAGGATCGTTGCCGTGCCACCACGCCGAAGCACGGCCACGGAGGTCGCGGCCGATTGCGGCCGACCGACCGCTTCGATCGCGTGGTCGACACCACCCTTCGTGGCCTCGATCACTTCGGCGACGACATTTTCCGCCATCGGATCATAGCTGTGCGTCGCGCCCAGCTTCTCCGCGATGGCGCGCTTTTCCGGCACCGGATCGAGCGCGATGATCTTGCCAGCGCCGGCGATCTTCGCGGCGTTGACCGCAGCAAGCCCGATGCCCCCGCACCCGACGACGCATACCGTTTCGCCCGGAGACACGTCCGTAGTGTTGAACACCGCGCCGGCCCCCGTCGTCACCGCGCAACCGATCAGCGCGGCACGATCGAGCGGCATATTCCGGTCGATCGCGACGCAGGCATGTTCATGCACCAGCATCATCTCGGCATAGGCCGACAGATTGAGCATCTGATTGACCGGGTCGCCGTTGGCGAGCCGCAAGCGCGGCTCCGCGCCAGCCGGGCGCCGCGTATCGGCGCCAAGGCACAGATACATCCGCCCGGTGACGCAGAACTCGCAGTGCCCGCAGAAGGCGGAAAGGCAGGTAACGACATGATCGCCCGGCTTCACCGTGCGCACTTCCTCACCCACCGCCTCTACAATGCCGGCAGCCTCATGGCCCGGAATCGCTGGCAGGGGATGCGGATAGGCGCCGTCGACGAAATGCAGGTCTGACCGGCACACACCGCACGCCAGCGTGCGGATCAGCACTTCATGCGCGGCCGGCTTGGAGACGAGGACGTCCGTCACCTCCAGCGGCTTCTTGGCTTCGAATAAAACGGCGGCTTTCATGCGCCTCTCCTATCGATATCCTCGCCGCGACCGGAGCCGACGGCGCTATCATGTCCCATTTTTCCGGTCAGCGCCGGCGGGTGATATCAGCGCGAAACGCCGATATCCCCGCTCGACACGTCGCTCCCCTGATGCGGCACCGGGCGTTCGGCTTTCCAGTCAGCATATTTGCCGAACTCGTCGCGCGCGATCGCACGGGCGTGCACCTCGTCCGGCCCATCCGCGAGCCGCAGCGTGCGCATCGAAGCCCAGGCATGCGCGAGACCGAAATCCTCTGCCACGCCCCCGCCACCATGCGCCTGCACCGCATCATCGATGATCTGAAGCGCCATATTCGGGGCATAGACCTTGATCATCGCGATCTCGAGCTTGGCGGATTTGTTGCCGGCCTTGTCCATCAGATCGGCCGCCTTGAGGCACAGCAGGCGCGTCATCTCGATATCGATGCGCGCGCGCGCGATGCGCTGTTCCCACACGCTATGGTCGGACAGTCGCTTGCCGAAAGCGATACGGCTAACAAGGCGCTTCGCCATCTTTTCGATCGCAACCTCGGCCACGCCAATCGTGCGCATGCAGTGGTGGATGCGGCCCGGCCCGAGACGGCCCTGTGCGATCTCAAACCCGCGCCCTTCGCCGAGCAACAGATTTTCCACCGGCACGCGGACGTTGGTGAAGCTCACCTCGCCATGGCCATGCGGCGCATGATCGTAACCATAAACCGACAGCATCCGCTCGACCTTGACGCCCGGCGTGTCCATCGGAACGAGAATCTGGCTCTGCTGCTGGTGGCGTGAGCCCTCGAAGCTCGTCTTGCCCATCAGGATGCCGATCTTGCAGCGCGGATCCCCCACGCCCGACGACCACCATTTGCGGCCGTTGATGACGTAATGATCGCCGTCACGCTCGATCCGCGTCTCGATGTTGGTCGCGTCGGACGAGGCGACCGCCGGTTCGGTCATCAGGAAGACGGAACGGATTTCGCCGTTCATCAGCGGACGAAGCCACCGCTCCTTCTGCTCCAGCGTGCCATAACGATGGAGCACTTCCATATTGCCGGTATCCGGCGCGGAGCAGTTGAAGCATTCGCTGGCCCAGCCGATCTTGCCCATTTCCTCGGCGCACAAAGCATATTCGAGATTGGTAAGCTGCGTGCCCTCGAATTCGAACGTGTCGTCAACATGCGTCTGCCCGGAATGCGGCGGCATGAAGAAATTCCACAGCCCCGCAGCCTTGGCCTTGGCCTTCACCTCCTCGATCACCGGAAGCACCTTCCAGGGATCGCCCTCGTGGTGCTGACGCTCATATTCTTCCTGCCGGGGTCGAATATGCTGGTCGATGAAATCGCGTACCCGGTCCCGGAAATAGGTTTCGCGCTCGGTCAGCGTGAAGTCCATTGCATCCCTCCAAAGGCTGTTTCGTAACCGCTCTAGACCGTACCCATCTTTCGGTAAAGCGATCGAATCATCATTTCGCCCCATATAAATGCTCGCGGAAACGGGCGCACAAAAGGGACTGTTTCTTCGAAATCTTGCTGCTAGAGTGGCTGGATGCACGGCTCTGGGGAAACCGGCCGGGGGGAGGATACGAGCACGCGCCGTTTTCGGGCGAAGCGTGACGCGATCCTTGCTGCGGCCGCTGACGCAATCAACGAACAGAGCGCGAAGGGCATGACCTTCGCGGATGTGGCGCGGCGCGTAGGGCTGAACACCACCAGCGTCACTTATTATTTCAAGCGCAAGGAGGATCTGGCCGCGGCCGCGTTCGAGCATACGCTCGATTTGCTGCTCCACATGCTCGATCAGGCGATGACGGAGCCGACGCCGGAGGCGCGCGTCGAACGCTATCTCGCGCTCAACATGGCGCGATTGGCTCGGGTTCAGCGCGGGGAGGAACGGCAGATGGCCGGCCTTTCGGATCTACGCGCAATGGATGAGCCGGTGCGATCACGGCTGATGGCCCGCTGGCGCGAAGTGTTTCGGCGCACCCGCCTGCTATGGGGCCCGGCGGAAACCCGCGACGAGACCGATCTAAAGGGCGCGCGCGCGCACGTGCTGCTGGAAAACACCTTCTGGCTGCCCGTCTGGCTGGGGCGTTACGAACCCGATCAATATGGCCGGGCCGAAGCACGGCTGATGGACGTGTTCCGTCACGGCATCGCCGGGCCGCACGCCGTCTGGCGGCCCGAACCAATCGATCTGCCGCATGACGAGACGGTGCCGGGGCGCGAAGCGTTCCTGCTCGCTGCGACTCGGCTGATCAACGAACTCGGCTATCGCGGCGCATCGGTGCAGCGGATCGCGTCCGAATTGAACGTGACCAAGGGCAGCTTCTACCATCATCTCGACGCCAAGGACGATCTGGTCGTCGCCTGTTACAAGCGCAGCTTCGACACGATCGCCGCCGCGCAGCGCCTCGCCGACGAACAGGGCGGCAGCCATTGGGAGCGGCTGGCGGCAGCGATCTCGACGCTGCTTGACGTGCAATTCTCCGAACTCGGGCCGTTGCTCCGCACCACCGCGCTCACCGCCCTGCCGATCGGCGTGCGGCAGGTGATGGTGGAGCGATCGAACCGTATCGCGCGGCGCTTCGCGGGCACGATCTCCGACGGCGTCGCAGAAGGGACGATTCGCCCGGTCGATGCGCTGATCGCGGCGCAGGCGCTGATGGCGTTTCTCAATGCGGCGTTCGATATGCGCAAATGGGCCTGGTCGATGCCGCGCGAGCGAGCCATCGCGCTTTACGCCTCGACCCTCACCTTTGGCCTGTTCGACGATCGCGTGATCGCGGATTAACCCGGATCGACGTTCCCGCGCTAAACCGGCGCGCCTAGCACGTCGGCACGCGTCTGCATGACCAGCGCATGGAGCGGCCCGCGCCGCTGACGGAATTCGCGGATCGAGCAGCCTAGGAAGAGGTGCGCATCGCGCAGGAAGTGCGAGCGATCCCAATAGCCTGCCGCCGCCAGCAACCCGCCGGATTCCTCGGGCGCGGCATCCAGCGTGACACTCAGCGCCCGAAGAAAACGGCGGCGGCGTAGCAGCACCTTGGGGGTGAAACCGAAATTCTGCCGCGTCAGCGTGCCAAGTTGCCGCGCGGTAAGATTCAGTTCCTCGGCCAGCATTTCGATCCGCATCACCGTCGCATCGGTGATCAGTGCTTCCAACCGCGCGAGCCTTGGATCGACCACCCGATGCGAGGCCAGCAGGCGATCGAGCCATTGTTCAAACGCCGCCGGCGGATGCCTATCCCTGTCCAGCGTTTCACGCAGCGCGTCCGCCCCCATATCGAGCGCGGAGAGCGGGACGACCCTGTTGGCATATGCGGAAAGGTCACCACCGAACAGCCGCGCCCATCCTTCGGCATGCAGCCCAATACCGACTACAGTACCTCCCTGCGCCTCCACCCAACCGGCGACGTTGGTGGGCCCGGTAAAGGAGGAAAGCGGCATTTCGAACCGTCGCGTGCCAAGACGCATCGACCAAGGCTGCGGGTTTTCGATGGCGAAACGAATAGTCGCAAAGCTTGGAAAGAAAACATCCTGAAAAGGCGCGGCAGCAGGAAGTCCAAGCCGGAAACGGTGAAACCCCGTTACCAGTCCCGCAAATCTTTCACTCGCCCGCCAAAAAGTGACGGGCGAGTTATCCGAGTCCGCCATTTCGCCCCTCACCCATTAGCAATGGCGATAGCATTAAAAACAACAACATAGGCGTTCAAATTTTTACAATTTGCGCTACCATGAACATGCTCACAGCAGCAGCCCCTCGCATCGATAACGGTGATGCCAAAGGCGTCCGTAAAAATACGCAGATCACCGCCTAACGCATCGATTCGTCACAATAATTTTGGCGCCGCATTTCTCGTTATGCTGCTCCGCGCGCCGAAGTGGCCGCCGGCGCCTCCGCCAGAAGATCGCGCGCTCCGGCAGGCGGCGCACACGGTCGTCGACCACTGCCGCGCGCCAAAAAAAACGGCGCCGAAGCCTCGCCTCGACGCCAAAATATCATCCAATGTCTTGAAATAGTTTTATTTTATCCGACCCTGGCCGAATAGCCTCATTTTAGTAACCGTTGAGCCGCCCAAAGCGATCACGGTGATAGGATGCCGTTCCCCACATCGCTTCCAGCACCGCCGCACGCTTCAGATAAAGGCCCGCATCATATTCGTCAGTCATCCCCACGCCGCCATGGAGTTGCACCATCTCGCGGCTGACGAGGCGCAGTGTATCATTCGCCACCGCCTTGGCGAGGCTGACCGCCTGATCCACATCCGACCGCCCGGCATCAATCGCCTCCAGCGCGCCTTCGACTGCGGAGCGCATCAGTTCCAACTCAGTCAGCATTTTCGCCATGCGATGCTGGAGCGCCTGAAAGGTGGAGAGCAATTGACCAAACTGGACGCGCTGCTTGAGGTAATCGAGCGTTTGGTGGAACGCGCTGTCCGCCATCCCCAGCATCTCGGCGGCGGTCACAGCGGTGGCGCGATCTGCGATCGCCTGGGTTAGCGCGGCATCGCCCAGCTTCTCGGCGGGCGCGTCCTTGAAGGTAACGGCAGCGTGGCTGCGGCTATCAGCCATGTGGCGCGAGGCCACCGTCACGCCGTCGCCCTTCGCCACAAGATACAGGCCATCGGTCGCGGCGACGACAAATACATCCGCGCTTTCGCCCTCCGCGACGAAGTTTTTGACGCCGCTGAGTTTGCCGCCAGAAACGCGCGTCGCGATCTTCATGTCGTGAGACGGGCCGTCGTCGATCGCCAGCGTAGCCACCGCCTCACCCGCCGCGAGCTTCGGCAGCCATTCGCTCTTGGCTTTCTCCGAAGCCCCCATCGCGATCGCACTCGCGGCAACCGCCGTCGAGGCGAGCGGCGACGCGGTGAGGTTGCGGCCGAGCTGCTCCATGACCAGCCCGAGCGAGAGATAGCCGAATGCCGATCCGCCGAACTCCTCCGGGATAACGATGCCGGCCCAGCCCATGCCGCCGATCGCACCCCATGCCTCGTTATCGAAGGCCTTGCCCGTGCCTGCATCGCGCAGCTTGCGGAATGCGGCGATCGGGCTTTCGTTATCGGCCCATTCGCGCGCCATATCGCGCAGCATCACCTGTTCTTCGTTCAGTGCCGCCATATTCTTTCCCTCTCGGATTTGCCGGGGAGGAGGGCATCTGGCGCACCCTCCTCCACCCGGCCCTCTCCAGACGCTGGGTTTTCGCTCCCTCGCGTCTAACCGTTATGAACTATTGGTGATCCAGCATCCCCAGAATGCGCTTCGAGATCACATTGTTCTGAATCTCACTGGAGCCGCCGTAAATCGACACCGCTTTGCCCCACAGCCAGGTGCGCGTCTGTTCGAGTTCGGCTGGCGTGAAGCCCTCACCCTCCCAGCCTAACCCCTGCAACCCCATGATCTCGACGTTCAACTCGGCGCGATCCTGAGTTATCCGCGCGCCGACATTCTTCATCACGCTGGTCGCCGCCGAGGGGCCGGCATTACCCTTTGCCTCAAGTGCGGCGCGGCGCAGCGTGAGCGCGAAGGCGCGCTGATCCATCTCATGCTTGATGATCCGGGTGCGCAGATCGGCGTCGACGAGACGCCCCGATGCGTCGGTATCACGATAGCGCTTTGCGATATCCGCCACACGCTCGCCAGCGTTCATCCGTCCGGCCGAGCCGCCACCACCGGAAAGCGAATTGCGCTCATGCTGGAGCAGGCGGGTGCCGATCTCCCAGCCCTGCCCTTCGCGCCCGACGAGATTTTCCTTCGGCACCTTCACATTGGTGAAAAAGGTTTCGCAGAACGGCGACGAGCCGGAGATCAGCCGGATCGGCCGCGTCTCGACGCCTTCGCTCGTCATATCGAGCAGCAGGAAGCTGATCCCGGCATGTTTCTGCGACTTGTCCGTGCGGACCAGCGCGAAGCATTTGTCCGCCCATTGGCCACCGCTCGTCCACGTCTTCTGGCCGTTGACGAGATAATGGTCGCCCTTGTCCTCGGCGAAGGTTTGCAAGCTCGCAAGGTCGGAGCCCGCGCCTGGCTCGGAATAGCCCTGACACCAGCGCACCTCGCCACGGACGATGCCGGGAATATGCTGTTGTTTCTGCGCCTCGCTGCCATATTCGAGCAGGGTTGGGCCGAACATCATCACGCCCATGCCGCCGATCGGATTCCACGCGCCGATGCGCCCCATTTCCTCCTGCAATACGCGGGCTTCCGCGCGAGAGAGCCCGCCCCCGCCGTATTCCTTCGGCCAGGTCGGCACGCCCCAGCCCTTGTCGCCCATCGCCTCGCGCCATTTCGTTTGCGCCGGCGTTTCAGCGGTCGGCCCCTCAACTGCCGACATCGCGTTGTCATGCCCTCGCAATTCCGCCGGGAAATTCGCGCCGAGCCATGTGCGCGCTTCCTGACGGAAGGTTTCGAGATTGTCGGCGGGGTGTTCCAGGTCGGCGACAGTTGCCATCGGCATTACTCCACGATTCGCAAATCTGAAGATCGGGTATGGCCACCGGCATCGCATGACTCGCACGAAGATGCAAAGGGACAGCGCAATCGTGAATCGATAGAATATCGTCCAAACGACGGGCGCGGCCGCGCCGGATCGCGAAACAAGGGGGCTATTTGATCCGTTTCCACCATCGCGCGGTGCCGATCGCGCTGGCCGCCGTGCTGATCGACACGATCGGGTTTGGGATTGTCGCCCCCGTGCTGCCGACGCTCATCGTCGAGCTTGCGCATGTCGGCCTTTCCGATGCGACCCGCATCGGCGGCTACATGCTGATCGCGTTCGCGGTGGCACAGTTCTTCGCAGGGCCAGTACTGGGCAATCTCGGGGATCGGTTCGGCCGGCGCCCGGTGTTGCTCGCCGCAATGACCGCCTTTTCCGCCGATTACGCGCTGATGGCCCTCGCCCCGACGATCGGGTGGCTGTTTCTCGGACGCGTGATCGCGGGCATCACCGGGGCGACCTATGGCCCGGTGAACGCGGTGCTCGCCGATGTGACTCCTCCGGAAAAGCGTGGCGCCACCTTTGGGCTGGTCGGCGCGGCGTTCGGCGCGGGTTTCATCATCGGCCCTGCGATCGGCGGCCTGCTCTCGACCCTGGGCCCTCGTGCCCCGTTCATCGCTGCGGCTTGCCTTGCGCTAGCCAATGCCGCGACCATCGCGCTGATCATGCCGGAAACGCTGCCACGCGAACGCCGCCGCCCGTTCGAGTGGAAGCGCGCCAATGTGTTCGGCGCCTTCGCCCCGCTGCTTCACGCCGGCGGCGCGGCCCCGCTGCTCATGGCGGCATTGATGTGGCAGATCGCGCACATGGTCTATCCGGCCACATGGTCGTTCTACGCGGAGATCGCGCTGGGTTGGGATGCGCGCGCGATCGGCTGGTCGCTCGCCGCCGTCGGCGCGACGATGATGCTAGTGCAGATACTCCTCACCGGCCGCGCGATCGCCCGCTTTGGCGAGGAACGCACCGTATTGATCGGGCTGGCGATCGGCGTGATCGAATTCGCCCTATTCGTCTTCGTAACGACTGGATGGCAGGCTTATGCGCTGATCCTGGGCGGCGCACTGACCGGACTGATCTTTCCGTCGATCAACGCGATCCTGTCTAACCGTGTGGACGCGAGCCATCAGGGCGCGCTGCAAGGCGGGATGGCAAGCCTTTCCAGCATCTCGTCGATCGTCGGACCACTGGCTATGACGCAGGCGCTGGCGTTCGGCGCGGATCATGGCGCACCCGGCAGCGCCTTTCTGCTCGCCGCGATATTGGCCGCGCTTTCGCTTGCGACGATCTGGTTTGGCGTCGTGCGGCGGCGCGGAGCGCTTGCGTGAAGGGCTCCACCGGCCCATCTCCGTTGCGAAGGGGAAAGCCCAATGATCGATCTGCATTTCTGGCCGACGCCGAACGGCCACAAGATCACGCTGTTTCTTGAGGAAGCCGGGCTCGATTATACGATCAAGCCAGTGAACATCGGCGCCGGCGATCAGTTCAAGCCCGAATTCCTGACGATCGCGCCGAACAACCGCATGCCCGCGATCGTCGACCATATGCCGCCCGACCGCGGCGAGCCCATCGCGATCTTCGAATCCGGAGCGATCCTGCTCTACCTTGCGGAAAAGACCGGCAAGTTTGGCGGCAACGGGCTGCGCGAGCGCACCAAGGTCAATCAGTGGCTGATGTGGCAGATGAGCGGCCTCGGCCCGATGCTGGGGCAGAACCACCATTTCACCCGCTATGCGCCCGAGAAGATCCCTTACGCCATCGATCGCTATGTCCGGGAGACCAATCGGCTCTACGGCGTGCTCGACCGACGACTGGAGGGCCGCGATTTCATCATCGGCGACAGCTACACGATCGCCGACATGGCGAGCTATCCATGGATATTGCCCGAGATACAGGGGCAGGACATGGCCGATTTCCCCAACCTCGCCCGCTGGCACGCCGCGATCCGCGCCCGCCCCACGACCGAACGCGCTTACGCCAAGGGTAAAGCGGTGGCCCCGCAGCAGCAGACGCTGAGCGAGGAGGCGAAGAAGATGCTGTTCGGGCAGACTGCGAAGGTTTGATTTTTTGGGGACGTCAGCACGGCGGGTATCGCCCCAATGCTGGACATTCGCTGCCAGACGGCCCGATCCTGTTTGCGGACGTTCCGTCGTAGGTTATGAGTTGGAGGTGTCCGACAATCTCATCATTGGTTTTTTGACGATTGCCTTCATTGCGTTGGCGATCATCTTCTTTTTCAATACCCGCAAAAGCTTAGCCACTGGGGTTGGACGGATCAAAACTGTCGTATGCTCCCGGCACGAGCATCCCATCGGTTTTTGGTTCGTGACGACTTTCTCTGGTGGTCTTTGCCTGCTCAGCGCCTACCTCGCGGGTCTGCTGGCACACGCGTTGATCACCACCTAACGATCGGCAGCTATAGCAGCTTCCGGCCTCAAAGCTGCCCGACCGCTTGCCACCAGCATCCGTCATAACAAGATGCACCCGGCGCCCGGCACCCGCCGCGCAACTCGATCGCCCTCGCGATCGATGCCTCACCCCATCTCCCGTCCCGGCCGTCGGCTGAGCCCGACATCGAGGTGCGCGCCCGCGTCCACTCGCCACACTTCGCCGGTGATCGCGCGGCCGGCGGGATCGAGCAGCATCTCGACAGGGCCGGCGATGTCGTCCGCTTGTGGGGCCATCGCCATCGGGGTCATCCCTGCGATCCGCGTGTCCAGCGCGGCCTTGCCCTCCGCCCCCAACGCCTTCTCGAACCAGCCGGTACCGACATAGCCGGGCGCCACGGCGTTCACCCGGATCTTCGGCGCCAATACTCGCGCAAGGCTTTGCGTCATCGTGATCATCGCGCCCTTCGACGCTGCATAAGCGATCGACGAGCCGATCCCGTGAATGCCCGCGACCGATGCCACGTTGACGACCGCCCCATGCGAACTTGAACCCAGAGCCGCCGAAGCTGCGCGCGTCATCTGAAACGCGGCGATCGTGTTGAGGCGATAGATTTCGATGAAATCTTCCGCCTCCAGCCCCTCGAGCCGCTCATGCGCCATATGCTTGGTGCGCCCCGCGTTGTTGACGAGGAAATCGATGCGCCCAAGGCGCTCCAGCGCCGTTCCGACAAGCGCACGACAAGCTGCATCTTCGGTGATATCGGCCTGAACGGCGATCGCCCCAGCCCCCACCTCGGCCGCCAGCGCCTCCGCCTCGGCCCGGCTGTGCGCGTAGTTGATAACGCAAGCCACCCCGCGCCGCGCGAGTCGGCGCACCACCGCCGCGCCGATCCCAGTGCCGCCACCCGTCACGATCGCCACAGAGCCCTTCATTCATCCCTCCTGACGCTTTTTCGAAAATCGCGTATGGCATTCGACGATCGCATCGCCTAGCGCCGTTGTTCATGATCGACGCCGCCGTGATGCTCGCCGAGCCGTTCGGGCTCCTGCCCGACCTCATTCGCACCCATGCAAACAGCCAGCCGGAAAAACTCGCCATTGCGGACGAGGATTCGCAGGTGAATTATGCGGAACTGAACCGGGCGATGGATCGCGTGGCCGCCGCGTTGCAACGCGACGGCACCGCACAGCGCCAGGCGGTGGCGATGGTTGCCTATCCATCGGTGCAGCAGGCGATCGTGTTTCTGGGAGCATTGCGCGCAGGCAGCGTCGCCGCGCCGATCCAGCCTTCCGCCACGCCGGAGCAGATCGCGGGCATGGTTGCGGATAGTGGCGCCAATCTCGTCTTCCTCGATGCCGCCAATGCGGATGCCCTGAAGGACCAGGCGCTCGCCGCACGCGTCATACGGCTGGAGGCGCTGAACGACTGGCTTGCCCTGGAAGACGCAACGCCCGCGCCGGTAAAGATCGCGCCGGACGATGGCTTCAACATCATCTATTCGTCGGGCACCACCGGCGTACCGAAAGGCATCGTCCAGAGCCATGCGATGCGCTGGCAGCATTTCTCCCGCAATGTCGGCGCGGGCTTCGATACTGCGGTGACATTGTTGTCCACGCCGCTTTATTCGAACACCACGCTCGTCAGCTTCCTGCCGACGCTGGCATGGGGTGGCAGCGTCGTGCTGATGAAGAAGTTCGAGGCGCATCGTTTCCTCGAACTGGCGGAACAATATCGCGCGACGCACACGATGCTGGTGCCGGTGCAATATCAGCGGATCATGGCACTCGCCGATTTCGATCGCTTCGATCTCTCCGCATTCCGCTTCAAGACCTGCACCTCGGCACCGTTCAAGGCCGAACTGAAGCGCGATGTGATCGCACGCTGGCCGGGCAAGCTGGTCGAATATTACGGCATGACCGAAGGGGGCGCCTCGTTCATCCTGATCGCGGACGAGTTTCCGGACAAGCTCCACACGGTCGGCCGCCTCGCCCCGGGGCATGAGGCGAAGCTGCTCGACGAAGAGGGCAACGAAGTGCCTGAGGGCGGGATTGGCGAGATCATCGGGCGCTCGCCCGCGATGATGAACGGCTATCACGGCCGCGCCCAGGCGACGCGCGACGCCGAATGGTTTGACGCGAACGGCAATCGCTGGCTGCGGCACGGCGATGTCGGGCGGTTCGATGAGGATGGCTTCCTCACGCTGATGGACCGCAAGAAGGACATGATCATTTCCGGCGGGTTCAACATCTACCCATCCGATCTCGAAGCGGTGCTGGCCGGGCACCCGGCGGTGGCGGATTGCACCGTGGTCGGCGTGGCGAGCGAGGAATGGGGAGAGACACCCGTCGGCTTCTACGTCCCCCGCGACGGCGCGAGCGAGACGACGGAAGATATTCGCCAATGGGCCAATGCCCGGCTCGGCAAGACGCAGCGGCTGTCGGCCCTGTTTGTCGCGAGTGAATTGCCGCGCAGCGCAATCGGCAAGGTATTGAAGCGCGAGCTCCGTGATCGGCTCGCGGCGGGGGAATTCGCATGATCAGCCTGAAACAGATACTCGATGGCCTCGAACCGCTTGCCGAGCGCAGCGGCTGGCGCGGCACGATCCCAGACAATTGGTTGCAGGGGCGCACCGCTTATGGCGGCCTGTCGGCGGCGATCGCGTTGCACTGCGCGATGCAATCGGACGAAGATCTGCCGCCGCTGCGTTCGGCGCAGGTTTCATTTATCGGCCCGCTTTCCGGCCCGATTCTGGTGACCACACACCGGCTGCGGCGCGGCAAGAATGCCGCCTTCATTCAGGCCGATATCGAGAGCGAGGCGGGGCTGGGCTTGCGCTGCACCTTCGTGTTCATGCGCGCGATCGAAAGCGAGGTGGATTATCAAACCACCACCCTCCCCGATTTCCCGCGTCCGGGCCCCAATGACACGACGTTCAAGGGCAACGCCCACGTATCCTTCACCCGCAACTTCGAATTCCTCGATCGGCGCGAAGGAGCGGATTTGAAGCCTGCGGAATGGCTGCGCTGGACCCGCCTGAATGAGCGTGACGGGATCGACCCAATGGTCGAACTGATCGCGATCGGCGATTGCCTGCCGCCCGCTGCCTTGCGGCTGATCGGGCGCAACGTGCCGATGAGTTCGATGACCTGGATTCTGAACCTGCTTGGCCCAGCGCCCACGACCAAGGACGGTTGGTGGCTGTTGCGCTCAAACGCCGATTACGCACGCGCTGGCAGTTCATCGCAGCAGATGGGCATCTGGAACACCGCAGGGGAGATGGTGGCGGAGCAAATGCAGTCGGTCGCGCTCTTCGGATAAAACTGCGTAGGTCGCGCGACAAATTGCGACAATTTCGGTTCGCAAGCGACACATCCCCGCGACAAGGCGCCTTTAGACCTCGTGGTAACGGCCGGGAACCGCCCGCGCCGCACCACGAGGATCGACAATGAAAAAGCTGTTGCTCTCCCTGACGATCGGATCGGCTGCGCTGGCCTTGATGTCGCCGGCGCTCGCTTCCGCCCAAACCACACCACCGCCGCCCGGCGCCGCCACGCACGGCCGTATGGCCGATCGCACCGTCACTCGCGAAGAGGCTCTGGCGAAGGCGGACAAGATGTTCGACGCGATCGACACCAATCATGACGGCAAGATCACGCGCGACGAAATGCAGGCCGCGCGGGCAAAGATGCACGAAAAGATGCGTGAACGCTGGCAGGCCCGCCGCGGCGATCAGGCAAATCCGGCCGCCATGGCGGATGGTGCAGGCAAACGTGGCGGCTGGGGCGGACATCGCGGCGGCATGGGTATGGGGATGAGCGAGCGCGGCGGCGACCCGAACCGCGTCATCACTCGCGAAGAGTGGCGCCAGAAGGCAATCGAGCGTTTCGACCGGGTTGACCTGAACCACGACGGAAAGATCGATCCGCAGGAGCGCGCGGCGGCCCGTCAACAGATGCGCGAGAAGATGCAGGAGCGGGTGCAAATGCGCCGCGATCGCCGCGCCCAGCCGCCGGCGGACGGCACAACGCCGCCGGCTCCTGCCCCGCGCACCAACTGATCGGCCGCGGCCGATCGCGCCGGGTGGTATCCTCCGGCCACCCGGCGCTTTTCTTGGAGTGACGACATGCTAAACGCCGACGCGATGGGGGAAACGCCGCACCTTCTGCTTGTGGACGACGAACGCTCGATCCGAGAGCCGCTCGCCGCCTATCTGGCGAAACAGGGCTTCCGCGTCACCCAAGCGGCGGACGCGGAACAGGCGCGCGCGCGGCTCGCGGCTTATGCGATCGATCTTATCGTGCTCGATATCATGATGTCGGGCGAAGACGGGCTCTCCTTATGTCGCCATATTCGCGAGACGAGTGATCTGCCCGTCATCCTACTTACCGCACGCGCCGAGGAGACCGACAGAATCGTCGGGCTGGAGATGGGCGCGGACGATTATGTCGTAAAGCCTTTTTCCCCGCGTGAGCTTTCGGCGCGGATAAAGGTAGTACTGCGCCGGATGCAGGCCGGGGGCACGCGGCAAAGCGCGCCCGAAAGCGGCGCTTATGCCTTCGCCGGGCGCGTGCTCAAGACAGGCGAGCGGACGCTGGTCGATCGCGACGGCGTATCGGTGCCGCTGTCGACCGGCGAATTCAACCTGCTGCTCGCGCTCGTCAGCCGTCCGCGTCAGGTGCTGACGCGCGACCAGTTGCTCGATCTGACGCAGGGGCGCGAGGCCGCCGCCTTCGATCGCGCGATCGATAACCAGATCAGCCGCCTGCGCCGCAAGATCGAGGTCGACCCCAAGACGCCGGAGATCATCAAGACGGTATGGGGCGGCGGCTATACCTTCGCGGCGGAAGTCACCCGCTTGTGACAATCCGGCCGGGCATGCCACGCAGTCTCGCTGGGCAGATGGCGTTGCTGGTGGCGATCGCGCTGTTCGCGGCGCAGGCGGTGAACTTCGCACTGATCGTCCGCGATCGTTCGACCAACCGCATCCAGCAGGCGGCGGCTGTCCCCGCGCTACGCATCGCTGACGCTATCGAACGCGAGGCGGAGGGGCGGCCCAGCCCATTCGATCGCGGCCGCATACGACGCCTCGCCGTGAATCCGATCCCGGCCGATCTGCCGCGCCGCGAGGATGTCGCACAGGCGGTCAGCGCCAATCTCGCGCGGATGAATGTCGCCGTCGGGCGGGTCGATGCCGCGATGCTGCATGGTGCGCCCGAAGCGCGACGCGACACCGCCCGCGCGCAATTGCGTGACCGCGCTCATGGCCCGCGCCGGATGATGCTGATTGCGGTGGAACAACCGGGGCACGGCTGGCTTGTAATGCGCGCGCAATGGCCCGCACCGGGCCCGGCGATATTGGGATGGCTGATCGCCCAGACGCTGATTCTCTATGTCATCGTGCTGGTGCCTGTGCTGTGGCTGGCCCGGCGCATATCGCGCCCGTTGCGGGCGCTGGCGCTCGATGCGCAGCGCTTCTCGCTGAACGGCGATGCGGCGGCGGTGCCTGAACAAGGCCCAGCGGACGTGCGCAGCGTGATCGCAGCTTATAATTCGCTGGGCATCCGCGTCAGGGCGATGCTCGAAGAGAAAGACCGGATGCTCGGCGCGATCGGGCATGATCTGCGTACACCGCTCGCCGCGCTGCGCGTGCGGATCGAATCGGTTGAGGACGAGGCCGATCGCGCGCGGATGGCAGATACGATCGCGGAGATGAATCGTACGCTCGACGACATCCTGAGCCTCGCCCGGCTTGGTCGTCCAAGCGAACCTCTCACCGAGGTCGATCTCGCCGCGCTGGTGGACGCGGTGGTGGAGGATTTCCGCGACCTCGGCCATGCGGTGACGTTCGACGAGGCGGCGCGGCTGCCGGTGCGTCTGCGTCCGTCGCTGATCCGCCGTGCCGTGCGCAACCTGATCGAGAATGCGGTTAAGTATGCGGGGGCGGCGGAGGTGTCGGTGGTTCGCGGCATCGATGCGGTATCCATCATGGTCGCAGATCGCGGGCCCGGCATTCCGCCCGAGCGTATCGCCGATGTGTTCGAGCCGTTCACCCGGCTGGAAAGCTCGCGCAATCGCGACACGGGCGGAATCGGGCTCGGCCTGGCGCTCGCACGGGCAATCGTGCGCGAGGCGCGCGGTGAAATAGTGCTCGCAAATCGCGACGGTGGTGGACTGGAAGCGACGCTTACGCTTCCCATCCGCTGAGCTCAGCAAAGCTGGCGGCGAACCCCGCGCATATTTTTTTGCGAATTCGCAGGGTTTTTCTGGTTAGGAGCGGATATGCATATCTCGCCCCGTTCCCTTGCAGCTTTGGTTTTCACGATCCTCGTCACCGGCTGTGGCGGATCGGACGGCGGCGGATCGACGGGAAGTGGCACCGTCACCCAGGTGACCGCGCCGGCACCGACACCAAGTGCAACGCCGACATCGTCCAATGGCTGGGCCGCTCTCGTCGCCGCGCTTTATGATGTGCAACCCGATGCCACCGCCTGCACCTCCGGCACGCTCAAGGCATCGGTGAAGCAAGATTTTCTAAACAAGCTCAATGGCATCCGTGCGCTGCACAATCTTCCGGCCGTGACCTATTCAAGTGATGAAGACAGTCAGGAAGAGGATGCATCGCTGATGATGGCGGTGGCGAAACAACTTAGCCACACGCCCGATGCGAGCTGGCGATGCTATAGCACGAGCGGGGCAACCGCCGCGGGATCGAGCAACCTCGTCGGTGGCTGGGGTACGGGCCTGCCATTCCACACCGAGGATGATTATCTCGGGCTGTGGCTGACTGAAGGCGGTTCCGCCGACATCGGCCACCGTCGATGGATCCTGAGCCCGTTCCTCGGCAAGACATCCTATGGCCGGGTCGCGGTCGTTTTGTCGGACGGGTCACGCGCCAGCGCAGCATCAATGCGCGTGTTCAAGTTCAACAACGATCCGCCGGTGCCGAGCGGCGTGCCGCCGTTCGTCGCTTATCCTTATGGCGATTATCCGCAGCGCTATTTCGGGCTGACGAATTATCTGTCGTTCAGCGCGATCGCCAATACGACCAGTTCCTGGGCGAATCAGAGCGTCAGCTTCGCAAGCGCAGCAATCACCGTCACCGGCCCTTCCGGCCCGATGACCGTTACCGACATCAGCGTCGACAATCAGGGTTATGGTGTGCCCAACAGCCTGCAGTGGCGCGTCACCGGGCTCCAGGCGGGCGTTTCCTATACGGTGCGGATCACCGGGGTGAGCGGGACCCCGCAATCGAGTTATAGCTACAGCTTCCGCGTCATCTGACCTGCGCGGTTGCAAGGAAGCGCGGTTTCGGCTAACGGCGCCAGCTTCCTCGCGATAGCGTTGGAATGCTTGCGGGAGGGCGCACGCCCGATCGAACCGCTAAACTTGAAACCAGGTCGCCGCGTGGCTTCGCCCACGAGCCGGCCGGATTGAGAGAGTGACATGGCAAAGAAGATTACCGGTTATATCAAATTGCAGGTGCCTGCCGGCGCCGCAAACCCCTCGCCCCCGATCGGCCCTGCGCTCGGTCAGCGCGGTGTGAACATCATGGAATTCTGCAAGGCGTTCAACGCCCAGACGCAGGACATGGAAAAGGGCGCCCCGCTCCCGACGATCATCACCGTCTATGCGGATCGTTCGTTCTCGTTTGAGACGAAGACCCCGCCGGCAACCTTCCTCATCAAGAAGGCGATGAACCTGAAGTCGGGCTCCAAGGAGCCGGGCAAGGTTAGCGCGGGCAAGATCAAGCGTTCGCAGCTTTCGGAAATCGCTCAGACCAAGATGAAGGATCTGAACGCGACCGATATCGAATCCGCGACCCGGATCATCGAAGGCAGCGCGCGGGCCATGGGCCTCGAAGTGGTGGAGGGCTGAACATGGCGAAGCTGACCAAGAAGCAGAAGGCAAACCAGGTCGACAGCGAGAAGCTGCACGGCGTCGATGAGGCGATCGCGCTGGCCAAGGCCAATGCAACGTCCAAGTTCGACGAGACGATCGAGATCGCGCTGAACCTCGGCGTCGATCCGCGTCACGCTGACCAGATGGTCCGTGGCGTCGTCACGCTCCCGGCCGGCACCGGCAAGACGGTGCGCGTCGGCGTGTTCGCCAAGGGCGCGAAGGCTGACGAAGCACGCGCCGCTGGTGCGGACGTTGTCGGTGCGGAAGACCTGATGGAAACCATCCAGGGCGGCACGATCGATTTCGATCGCTGCATCGCAACCCCGGACATGATGGGCGTCGTCGGCCGTCTCGGCAAGGTGCTGGGTCCGAAGGGCCTGATGCCGAACCCGAAGCTCGGCACCGTGACGATGAACGTCGCCGAAGCCGTTAAGGCGGCCAAGGGTGGCCAGGTTGAATACCGCGTCGAAAAGGCCGGCATCATCCACTCCGGCATCGGCAAGGCGAGCTTCGCCGCAGAAGATCTGCGTCGCAACTTCGACGCGCTGGTCGATGCGGTAGTTAAGGCGAAGCCGTCGGGCGCCAAAGGCAAGTATGTCCGAAAGATCGCCGTCAGCTCGACGATGGGCCCGGGGATCAAGGTCGACGTGGCGGAAGTCGCCGGCGCCTAAGCCAGCGAACACCCCCATGCGGAAATGGAAGGGCCGGGAGCGATCCCGGCCCTTTCCTTTTATGCGCAGGTGAATGCCGCTTGCATCGCCGCGCGTGTCGCGACACCAATAACGCCCGTCGCCCCGAAACGTCCGGTCGCTTCCAATTAGTTTGATATCCCACTAAAGGAGCGCGCATGATCCGTCCGCTCGCCATCGCCCTGCTCTGCTCCACCGCTTCGCTAGCCGACGCACAGGCCACCGGCGCGACGCCCGAAGACACTCCTCAGCCGGACGTCATCGTCACCGGGCGCGGACTGGACGATCGCTTGGGCGACCGCGCATTCGACGTGGTAACGATCGACCGGAACCGGATCACGGACAATGCCAGCACCCGGCTGGAGAGCATCCTGGGCGATGTCGCCGGGTTGCAGCAATTCCGCCGTTCGGACTCGCGCTCCGCCAATCCCACCAGCCAGGGCATTTCGCTGCGCGGGATCGGCGGCAACGCTTCCAGCCGCGCGCTACTGATCCTGGACGGCGTGCCGCAGGCCGATCCGTTCGGCGGTTGGGTACCCTTCCCCGCTTATGCCACCGCCCGACTGGGGCGCATCCGCGTCACGCGCGGCGGAGGCAGCGGCTATTTCGGGCCGGGCGCACTCGCCGGCACGGTCGAGATGGATTCGGCAACCCCGGATCAACTCTCCCCGCTCGCGCTCGGCGTGGCTTACGGCAGCCGCAATTCGCTGGAGGCGGACGGCAGCGCGGCGCTGGTGCGTGACGGCGGCTTCGCCACCATCTCCGGTAGCTATGCGCGCGGCGACGGCTTCACGCCGACCGTCCCCGAATCGCGCGGGCCGGTCGATCGCCCCGCGCCTTATGAGCAAGCGAGCGGCGCGTTTCGCGGCGTGATCGGCATCGCGCCGAACACCGAGGTTCAGGCTAGCGTCAGCGCTTTTACCGACACGCGCGATCGCGGCACCGCCTTCACCGGCAACACGAGCCAGGGCGCGGACGCGAGCCTGCGGCTGATCGGGCGCGGCGCGTGGAACTGGTCCGCCCTCGCCTATCTCCAGACGCGCGCTTTCTCCTCGAACTTCGCGAGCATCAACGCGGCGCGCACCACCGCGACCGAAACGCTCAACCAATATAACACCCCCGCGACCGGCATCGGCGCGCGGCTGGAAGTCGCCCCGCCACTTGGCGAGGGCATGTCATTGCGGCTCGGCGCGGACGTGCGTGCGGTGTCGGGACGGACGCAGGAACTGTTCAGCTATGTCGCCGCCGCGCCGACCCGTCAGCGTTATGCCGGCGGCGAGACGCGCAACGCCGGGTTGTTCGCGGACGGCAGCGCCGAACTCGGTCGCGTGATGCTCGATCTCGGCGGCCGCGTCGATTGGTGGCGGATCGCCAACGGCTATCTCAACGAACATGTGCTGGCGACCGGCGCGTCAGTGAACAACCTGCGCTTCCCCAACCGCGACGGCACCGAGGCGACCGGCCGCGCCGGGATCGCGTGGCGACCGATCGACGCGATCACGGTGCGCGCGGCGGCCTATCGCGGCTGGCGGCTGCCGACGCTCAACGAGCTTTATCGCCCGTTCCGGGTCGGCGCGGATGCCACCGCCGCCAATGCCGCGCTCAACCCGGAGAAGCTCACCGGCTATGAGGGCGGGCTGACGATCACGCCGACAGGCACGACCTCGATCGCGGTCACCGTGTTCCACAACCGGCTCGACGACGCGATCGCCAACGTCACCGCCGGAATCGGACCCGGTAATTTCCCCGGCGTCGGCTTCGTCGCGGCGGGCGGTGTTTATCGCGTCCGCCAGAATCTCGACGCGATCACCTCCACCGGCGTCGAACTGGACGCCAATTGGCGCGTCGGGCCATTTAACGCGCGTGCCTCGTGGCAGCACGTCGACCCGCGGGTTGTCGCATCCGGCGCGTCCGCGGGGCTGAACGGGCTGCGCCCGGCGCAAACGCCGCTCGATCAGGTTTCGGGCACGCTCGGCTGGCGCGCTGGCGATGCCTCACTCTCCGCGACATTGCGCTATGTCGCGCGGCAGTTCGACGACGACCAGAATACGCGCAGCCTGCGCCCGGCCACGACGATGGATGCGGTGGCCACGCTGCCGCTCAACCGCTCATGGCTGATCGAGGCGCGCGCCGAAAACGCGTTCGACGCGCGGGTCGACGCCGGGATCAGCGGCAACAACATCGTCGAACGGGCGACGCCACGCACGCTTTGGCTGGGCGTACGTTACCGAATGCGCTGACATCCTTGACGCCGCCATGTGCGCGGGCCGACAACGCCGCGCATAACCATAACAAGGCGGAGGCGGGGATGCCGCATTACGGCGACTTTCAGAACCTGATCTATGGCGCGGGCCTGACCGGCGTGCAGCCCACGCTGCCAGTCGATTTCGCCACGCTAAAGGCTCGCGCGGAAGCCGCGATGCCACCGTCGGTGCTCAATTACGTGCAGGGCGGGTGTGGCGACGAATTCACCCAGGATGAGAACGCGCGCGCCTTCCGCCACTGGGGCATGGTGCCCCGCATGATGGTGGATTGCACCAATCGCGACCTGTCGATCGAATTGTTCGGACACAAGCTTCCCTCACCGGTGTTCATGGCGCCGATCGGCGTTACCGGCATCGTGACGCAGGATCAGCACGGCGATCTGGCCGCCGCGCGCGCTTCAGCCGCGACCGGCGTGCCGCTCTGCGCCTCCACCCTGTCGAACGATCCGCTGGAGGATGTGCACACCGCGTGCGGCGAAACCCCCGCCTTCTTCCAGCTCTACACCCCGCGCGACAAGGACGTGGCGGCGAGCCTAGTCAGCCGGGCCGAGGCCGCCGGATATAAAGCGATCGTCGTCACGCTCGATACATGGGTGACCGGGTGGCGGCCGCGCGATCTCAACGTATCGAACTTCCCGCAATTGCGCGGGCACGTGCTGACCAATTATTTCGTCGATCCGGCGTTTCGCAAATTGCTCGCCAAGCCACCTGAGGAAGATTTGCGCACCGCCATCGGCACATGGGGCGCCACTTTTGGCAAGGTGCTGACGTGGGACGATCTGCCGTGGCTGAAATCGCTCACCCGCCTGCCGATCGTGCTCAAGGGCATCTGCCACCCCGATGACGCGCGGCGCGCGATCGACGGCGGCGCCGACGGCATCTACGTCTCCAACCACGGCGGGCGGCAGGCGAATGGCGGGATCGCCGCGATCGACATGCTGCCGGGGGTCGCCGGAGGCGGTCGAACGGCCGCGTGCCCGTGTTGTTCGATTCCGGCATCCGTTCGGGCAGCGACGTGGTGAAGGCAATCGCGCTGGGCGCGGACGCGGTGGGCGTCGGGCGGCCCTATTCCTATGGCCTTGCGCTCGGCGGCGCGGATGGCGCGGCGCATGTTCTGAAGTCGATCCTCGCCGAAGCGGACCTGTTGATGGCGGTCAACGGCTATCCGACCATCGCGGCCGTGCGAGCGGAAGGCGCGCACCGGACCGACCGATAGATTGACTTTCGCGCCCAACGCTATATTGGCCCGCGCTCGTCCGGCAGCCTTCGTGCCGCCGGGCACCGTCCGAGACAGTAGGTGCCGGGTTACCGGCTTAATCTCCTACCGAGGCGGGGACAGGATTTTACCGGCTGGTCATTCATCGACGCGCCGGTCTGCCACGGCCTGCTCATGCAGGCGGCTCGCGTTGCTTCCCATTCCCCATCGCTGGACAACTCTCACGCGTCGCAAGGCCCCGTGTGGGGCAATGCAACCGGGCATGGGCCTTCGGCTTATGCCCAGAACGTGGAGAATGGCATGGATCGTGGTCAAAAGACCGCTGCCGTCGCTGAGCTCAACCGCAATTTTTCCGAGGTCGGCGTGGTGGTTGTCACCCGCAATCTCGGGATGACCGTTTCGCAGTCGACTGTGCTGCGCAACAAGATGCGGGAGGCTGGCGCCAGCTACAAGGTCTCGAAGAACAAGCTTGCCAAGATCGCGCTCGACGGCACCGACTATCTCTCGCTGGGCGATATGCTCACGGGTCCGGTCGGTCTCGCCACCTCGATCGACCCCGTCGCTGCGGCGAAGGTGGCGGTCGAGTTCGCGAAGACGAACGACAAGTTCGAAATCGTGGGCGGGGCGATGGGCGCAACCGCGCTCGACGTGGAGGGCGTGAAGGCGCTCGCCTCGTTGCCGTCGCTGGACGAGCTCCGGGCGAAGATCGTTGGGCTTCTCGTGGCACCCGCCACGAAGCTGGCGACCATCACCCAGGCGCCCGCTGGCCAGCTCGCGCGCGTGCTTAAGGCATATTCGGAGAAGGAAGCCGCCTGATTTTCGGGCGACTACTCTATCAACCAACCTTGATGCCCCGCGCGCAAAGCGTCGGGCAACGATTTGAAGGAAGTGAACAATGGCAGACCTGAACGCGCTGGTTGACCAGCTTTCCGAGCTCACCGTTCTCGAAGCGGCCGAGCTGTCGAAGCTTCTCGAAGAGAAGTGGGGCGTGAGCGCCGCTGCGGCGGTTGCGGTTGCCGGCTCCGCCGCCGGCGGCGCCGGTGGCGCGCGCGGCAGCCGAAGAGAAGACCGAGTTCGACGTGATCCTCACCGGCGACGGTGGCAAGAAGATCAACGTCATCAAGGAAGTCCGCGCGATCACCGGCCTCGGCCTGACCGAAGCGAAGACGCTCGTTGAGTCGGCTCCGAAGCCGATCAAGGAAGGCGTCTCGAAGGACGAGGCCGAGAAGGTCAAGAAGCAGCTTGAAGAAGCTGGCGCGACCGTCGAGCTCAAGTAAGCCGCTGCGGGGAAGCGGGCCTCGTCTCGCTTCCCCGCAAGGCCGGCCGGCGCGACCTGTGGTCGCGTCCAACGTCACGGGCTGTGCCAGTGACGAGCCGATATAAGGAAAGGGGCGGTTCCCTACGCGGGAGCCGCCCTTTTTTATCCTACTCCCGTCCCTTTCAAGGGAGGGGTCGGGGGTGGGTAGCGTCTTGACGATACGGATAGCGTGCGCAGGCATCGCCCGTACCACGAGCACGCCACCCACCCCCAGCCCCTCCCTTGAAAGGGACGGGAGTTTAGGGGTTACCGTTTCACCGTCGTGCCGTGCGCGCGGATCGCGATCGCATCGTGCATCCGCGCCGGCTCGTCGAGCCACATCGGGGCGAGCTTGGCGCCGTCCGCGCGCTCACACGCCGACCGCGAACGCCGCTGTGGTCTGCCCCGGCGTGCCGCCGGCCGCATCATAGATCGCACTTGAGCGCGATGACCGGCACGAACATCGGCCGATCGGCCGCGGAGAGCGCGACGATCGCCTCGCGCGGCATCGTGGCGAGCCCGCGCACGACCTTCTCCTCGCCCGGCGCAAGCGTGAACGGCGGGATCACCGGGCGCGCGACCGGCTCGGCATAAAGCGTTTCGAGCACCGCATCCTGCCCCGGCTGCGCGCTGGTCAGCAGGATCGCGAGACGGATCCATCGCGCGCCGGGGCGCTGCCCTCGTTGCGCACCGTCCAGCGAGACATCCGCGGTGGCGGTGACGAGATTGAGCCCCGCCCGATGCACCAATGGCGCGGCGAGATCGAGCCAGGCGCGCTCGCTCGGCGCGGGGCGTTCAAGGAATTGCGGCGTGGCGGCGGCGGCTGGCGGCAGCCGCCTCTGGCTCCGGCTCTGGCTCGGCGCCGGCTCAACCGGCGCGGCAGGCGGCGGCCGGCGCATTGGAATGATCCGCGGCGGGCGCTGGACAGCTCGCCGCACTTTCTGCCGCAGCGGCGCGCCGCCGCACCGAGCGCAACAGCCACCGAGCAGCACGCACGATCAGGCCGCCGAGTGCCACGGGTACCAGCCATGCCCGGCCAGCTCGCAGCACTTCGACGGCTCGGCACCGGCACGATTGGGCTTGGCAACCGGGGCCGGCCGTCGCGCTCCGGCGCAGCGATCGGCGCAGTGCCGAGCGACCGCCGCCGGCCGCTCGGCGTCGGGGTCGCGGTCGCGCCGCGGCGCCTTCGGGCGGCGTTCGCCGGCGCAGCGACCGGGCGCCGGCTGGGTGCGCGGCGTTGCGCTCGCCTGCGGGGTCGGGCGGACGAGCGGGCGTGGCTCGCGCGCGCGGCGCGCCGCGGCGGGGTTGCGGTGGCGCGCGGGGTGGGCACGACGACCGGCGCGTCACCGGCTCCGGCACCGCGGACGGCAATTGCACCGTGATGACCGGCGGCGGCATCGTCGCGACCGGCGCGCTGCCCGGCGTGGCCGGTCGCGCCATCCTGCGGCACCGCCTGCGCAATTGCCTGCCCTGCGAAAAGCACCGCCCCGGCCAGCGCCAGCCCTGTCGTTCCGATCTTCATCCCGCGCGCGTTATCCACTCGAAGCTGAACCTCAGCCAACGATCACTTGTCCCGCCGCGCCACCGCACCGGCAGCCACACCGCGCTCGCCGCCGCGCCGCCGCGCATCAGCGTGATGGTCGCCTTCTGATAATCGGCCTGCTTCGCGAGGAAGATATTGGGGACATATTTCTGCGGGTTGCGATCGTAGAGCGGGAATAGCGACGATTGCACCTGCACCATGATGCGATGCCCGGGCTGGAACACATGGTTCACCGTCGGCAGGCGGAAGCGATAGCGCTGCACCTTGTTGGCGGGGATCGCCGAGGGATGCTCGAAACTGTCGCGATAGCGCCCGCGGAAGATATCGAGGCTGATCGCGAGCTGATAGCCGCCCTTCTTGGCGTCATTGGCATATTCGTCCGGGTAGACGTCGATCACCTTGACCACGAAATCGCCGTCGGTGCCGGTGGTCTTGGCGAACAGCTCCGCGATCGGCGCGCCCGAGACGCGCACCGGCGCGGTGAGCGGCGCGGTCTGATAGGTCATCACATCGGGCCGGCCGTCGACCGCGCGCTGATCCTGCACCAGCCACGATTTCCAGCGATCGCCGTCACCCAGATTCACCGGGCGCGGCAGATGCGGCACCGGCTTGGCCGGATCGGAGACATAGCTGTCGCCCCCTACCCCGCTCTTGTCGAAGCCCAGCCCGCCATCGGCCTCGAGATAGATCGGCTTGAGCGGCGCGGCGCAGCCCGCCTCGCAGGCGAGCGGCCATTGCGGCAATTTGTCCCAATGGTTCTCGCCGGTATTGTAGATCAGCGCCTGCGGCGGGGTGAACGCCGGGCGGCCGTCGCGCAGATATTGGTCGAAGAACGGGAAGAGATATTTCTCGCGCCATTCGGTCGCGGTGTCGCCGTTCCATTTGAACGCGCCGAGCGATGAGCCGTCATAATTGGCCTGGCTGTGCCGCCACGGCCCCATGACAAGGAAATTGCTGCCGAGCTTGCCCTTGGCCTTCAGCGTCTCCCACGCATGGATCGCGCCATACATGTCTTCCTGATCCCACAGCCCCTGTTCCCACATCGTCGGCACGTCGGACGGATTGGCGGCGATGAGCTTGTCGAGCGCCTGTCCCTGCCAGAATTCATCATAGGCCGGGTGCGCGACCATCCGCTGCCAGTAAGGCAAAGCGGCATAGCCCGATTTCTCGGCCCATGCCCCGGCCGAGCCGATGCGGCGGAACTGGTCGTAATCGTCGTAGAAGCCCGAGGCGGGTTCCGGCGCGGCGCCCTTGAACCCGGTCTGCGAGCCGAGCCAGCCGATATTGGCGAGGCGGAAAGCGCCGTAATGGAACCAGTCGTCGCCCATCCAGCCGTCGATCATCGGGCTTTCCGGCGCGGCGACCTTGAGCGCGGGATGCGGGTGAAGCAGCGCCATCACCACCGTGAACCCCTCATAGGACGAGCCGAGCATCCCGACGCGGCCGTTGGTTTCGGGGAGGTTGGCCTTGTTGACCAGCCAGTCGATCGTATCCCAGGCGTCGGTGGTGTGATCGACCTTGGTCGGGTTGAGCGGGCCGATCACCGGGCGGGTGACGACATAATCGCCCTCCGAGCCATATTTGCCGCGGATGTCCTGAAACACACGGATATAGCCGGCGCGGACGAACGGCTCGTCGCCTTGCGGCAAGACCGAGACCATATTGGGGCTCGCCACCCGCTCGGCGCGTGCGGAGGCGTTATACGGCGTGCGGGTGAGCAGGATCGGCGCATTGGTCGCGCCCTTGGGGATGACGATGACGGTGTGCAGCTTCACCCTGTCGCGCATCGGGATCATCACATCGCGCTTCACATAATCGTTCGCGGTGATCGGATAAGCGAAGTCCGCCGGGATATCGCCCCCCACATGCGGCGCGCTGACCTGTTGCTGCGCGGCGAGCGGCGCGGCGGTCAGCGCGAGGCACGGCGAGGATCAGGGATTTGCGACGCATCGATTGGTCTGCCCCGTTCGCGACAGAAGGATGCGCTGCGTTATGCCGGGTCGGGCCGGTGGATCAACCGCGCCAAGCCACTTCGTCATCCCCGCGAAGGCGGGGGCGGGAATGACGGGGGAACGCGTGGGAATGTCGAACGCGCGCTCATTGACGTTGCTGGACGCGGCCTCCTACATTCGCAGCCTCTTGCCGGAGCTTCGGGACATGATGCGGCGTCGCGCACCGTATCGGACGAATGGGGGCTCTCCGGTTTCATAAGACGCTTACAGGCTGCCGTCGCCCCGCTTGGGGAGTTGACCGCGGCCTTTTCGCGTCCGTTCTTGCGCTCGAACGGTTTTTTGACTGAGGGCTGACAGCTACATGGCAACCAAGGCGATCGAGGGCGCTACCACGCCCAAGCGGCGCATCCGCAAGGTGTTCGGCAACATCCACGAAGTGGTGCAGATGCCGAACCTCATCGAGGTCCAGCGCGAGAGCTACGAACAGTTCCTGCGCTCCGATCCCTCGATCGGCTATGTTTCCGGTCTGGAAAAGACGCTGCGCAGCGTGTTCCCGATCCGCGATTTCGCCGGCACCGCCGAGCTCGATTTCGTCAACTACGAGCTGGAGACCGCCGAAGTTCGACGTCGAGGAATGCCGCCAGCGTGGCATCACCTATGCCGCCCCGATGCGCGTCACGCTGCGCCTGATCGTGTTCGAGGTGGATCCCGATACGGAAACCCGCTCGGTGCTCGATATCAAGGAGCAGGACGTCTACATGGGCGACATGCCGCTCATGACCGAGAACGGCACCTTCTTCATCAACGGCACCGAGCGCGTCATCGTCAGCCAGATGCACCGTTCGCCGGGCGTGCTGTTCGATCACGATCGCGGCAAGACGCACTCCTCGGGCAAGTATCTCTTCGCCGCGCGCGTGATCCCGTATCGCGGCTCGTGGCTCGATTTTGAGTTCGACGCCAAGGACATCGTCAACGTCCGTATCGACCGTAAGCGCAAGCTGCCGGTCACGGCGCTGCTCTATGCGCTGGGCCTGAACTCGCGAAGAGATCCTCAACTCACTTCTACAACCGCGTCACCTTCGTTCGTGGTGAGGGCGGCTGGAAGATTCCGTTCCAGCCCGAAAACTGGCGCGGCGTGAAGCCGAGCTTCGACATCGTCGATGCAAGTCGGGCGAGATCGTCTTCCCGGCCGGGCAGAAGATCAGCCCGCGTGCCGCGAACAAGGCGGCGAAGGACGGCCTGACCGACCTGCTGATCCCGACCGACGAAATCTTCGGCCGCTATTCGGCCTATGACCTCATCAACGAGAGCGACCGGCGAGATTTACGTCGAGGCGGGCGACGAGATTTCGCCTGAGAACCTCGAGCTGCTCGACAAGCGCGGGCGTCGATCAGATCGAACTGCTCGACATCGATCACGTCACCACCGGCCCGTGGATCCGCAACACGCTCAAGGCCGACAAGGCCGAGAGCGCGAGCAGGCGCTGCAGCGACATCTATCGCGTGATGCGCCCGGGCGAGCCGCCGACGCTGGAAACCGCCGAAGCGCTGTTCGCCGGCCTGTTCTTCGATCCGGACCGCTACGATCTGTCGGCGGTCGGCCGCGTCAAGCTCAACATGCGCCTCGATCTCGACGCCGAGGACACGTGACGACGCTGCGCACCGAGGATATCCTCGCGGTGGTGAAGACCCTCGTCGAACCTGAAGGACGGCAAGGGCGAGATCGACGACATCGACAATCTCGGCAACCGCCGCGTGCGTTCGGTGGGCGAGCTGCTCGAAAACCAGTATCGCGTCGGCCTGCTCCGCATGGAGCGCGCGGTGAAGGAGCGCATGTCCTCGGTCGACGTGTCGACCGTGATGCCGAACGACCTGATCAACGCCAAGCCCGCGGTCGCCGCGGTGCGCGAGTTCTTCGGCTCGTCGCAGCTCTCGCAGTTCATGGACCAGACCAACCCGCTCTCCGAAGTGACGCACAAGCGTCGCGTTTCGGCGCTCGGGCCGGGCGGTCTCACCCGTGAGCGCGCGGGCTTCGAGGTCCGCGACGTTCACCCGACGCATTATGGCCGTATCTGCCCGATTGAAACGCCGGAAGGCCCGAACATCGGTCTGATCAACTCGCTCGCTCGCTTCAGCCGCGTCAACAAGTACGGCTTCATCGAGACGCCGTATCGCCGCAAGTGATCGACGGCAAGGTGACCAAGCGAGGTCGTCTACCTGTCGGCGATGGAAGAGGCGAAGCACACGATCGCGCAGGCGTCCGCCGATCTGGACGCGGACCGCTTCATCGAGGAACTGGTCTCGGCGCGTCAGGCGGGCGAATTCCTGATGGCGCTGCCCGATCAGATCACGCTGATGGACGTTTCGCCGAAGCAGCTCGTCTCGGTCGCCGCCTCGCTCATCCCGTTCCTGGAGAACGACGACGCGAACCGCGCGCTGATGGGCTCGAACATGCAGCGTCAGGCTGTGCCGCTGGTCAAGGCCGAGGCACCGTTCGTCGGCACCGGCATGGAAGAGACGGTTGCGCGCGATTCGGGCGCGGCCATCGGCGCCAAGCGCGCCGGTATCGTCGATCAGGTGGACGCCAGCCGTATCGTCATCCGCGCGACGGGCGAGGTTTCGGCCGAGGAAGTCGGGCGTCGACATCTACACGCTGATGAAGTTCCAGCGTTCGAACCAGTCGACCTGCATCAACCAGCGTCCGCTGGTGAAGGTGGGCGATGTGGTGCAGCGCCGGCGACATCATCGCCGACGGCCCGTCGACCGAGTTCGGCGAGCTGGCGCTGGGCCGTAACGCGCTCGTCGCGTTCATGCCGTGGAACGGCTACAATTATGAGGACTCGATCCTCATCTCCGAGCGGATCGTGAAGGACGACGTGTTCACGTCGATCCACATCGACGAGTTCGAAGTGGCCGCCCGCGACACCAAGCTCGGGCCGGAAGACATCACCCGCGACATCCCGAACGTCGGCGAGGAAGCGCTGCGCAACCTCGACGAGGCGGGCATCGTCTATATCGGCGCCGAGGTTGAGCCGGGCGACATCCTGGTCGGCAAGATCACCCCGAAGGGCGAGAGCCCGATGACGCCGGAAGAAAAGCTCCTCCGCGCGATCTTCGGCGAAAAGGCGTCCGACGTGCGCGACACCTCGCTGCGTCTGCCGCCGGGCGTCGCTGGTACGATCGTCGACGTGCGCGTGTTCAATCGCCACGGCATCGACAAGGACGAGCGCGCGATGGCGATCGAGCGCGAGGAGATCGAGCGCCTGAAGAAGGACTCGGACGACGAGCGCACGATCCTCAACCGTGCAACCTGGTCGCGCCTGCGCGAGATGCTGCTGGATCAGGTCGCCACCGCGGCCCCCAAGGGTCTCAAGAAGGGCGTGACGATCGACGCCGACGTGCTCGACTCGGTCGATCGCCATGAGTGGTGGAAGTTCGCCGTGGCCGGACGACAAGGTCCAGGGCGATCTGGAAACCGTCAAGGCGCAGTATGACGAGGCGGCCAAGCGGATCACCGACAAGTTCCACGACCGGCGCGAAAAGCTGGAGCGTGGCGACGAGTTGCCGCCGGGCGTGCTGAAGATGGTCAAGGTGTTCGTTGCGGTGAAGCGCAAGCTGCAGCCGGGCGACAAGATGGCCGGCCGTCACGGCAACAAGGGCGTGATCAGCCGCATCCTGCCGGTGGAGGACATGCCGTTCCTCGCCGACGGTACCCCGGTCGATCTCGTGCTGAACCCGCTGGGCGTGCCTTCGCGTATGAACGTCGGCCAGATCTTCGAAACCCATCTGGGCTGGGCCGCGCGCGGCCTGGGGCAGCAGGTTTCGCAGGCACTGGAAGATTGGCGCGAGGCGAATCCCGATGCCAAGGCCGGCGCGATGCCGGAAGCGGTGAAGGAGCGTCTCAAGACGATCTACGGCGAACATTATCTCGCGCGATATCGACGCCGCGATGCGCGACGCGATCGTCGAGCTGGCGCAGAACCTGCAAGGGCGGCTCCCGATGGGCACTCCGGTGTTCGACGGCGCGGTCGAGGCGGATGTCGCCGACATGCTGGAGCTGGCCGGTCTCGACTCGTCGGGTCAGTCGGACTCTGTTCGACGGTCGCACCGGCGATCAGTTCGATCGCAAGGTGACGGTCGGCATCATCTACATGCTCAAGCTGCACCACCTTGTGGACGACAAGATCCACGCGCGTTCGATCGGGCCGTACAGCCTCGTCACCCAGCAGCCGCTGGGCGGTAAGGCGCAGTTCGGCGGCCAGCGCTTCGGTGAAATGGAAGTGTGGGCGCTCCAGGCTTACGGCGCGGCCTACACGCTGCAGGAAATGCTCACGGTGAAGTCCGACGACGTGGTCGGCCGCACCAAGGTCTATGAAGCGATCGTCAAGGGTGACGACACATTCGAGGCCGGCATCCCGGAGAGCTTCAACGTGCTCGTCAAGGAAATGCGCAGCCTCGGCCTCAACGTCGACCTGAAGTCGATGGACGAGGACGACGGCCTCGCGGAAGCGGCGGAATAACGGGTGCGGGCGTCGTCGGCTGGCGGCGCCCTCCCCTTCCTTCGCCCAGCAGAATTACCCTCCAGAGGGATGAGATTATGAACGAGATGACCCCCTTCGCGAACCCGATCGCGAAACCCGAGACCTTCGATCAGATCCAGATCGGCATCGCCTCCCCGGATCGTATCCGCTCCTGGTCGTTCGGCGAGATCAAGAAGCCCGAGACGATCAACTACCGCACGTTCAAGCCCGAGCGTGACGGCTTGTTCTGCGCGCGCATTTTCGGCCCGATCAAGGACTACGAATGCTTGTGCGGCAAGTACAAGCGCATGAAGTACAAGGGCATCGTCTGCGAAAAGTGCGGCGTGGAGGTTACCGTCTCCAAGGTCCGCCGCGAGCGCATGGGCCATATCGAGCTGGCCGCGCCGGTCGCGCACATCTGGTTCCTGAAGTCGCTGCCGTCGCGCATCGGCCTGCTGCTCGACATGCAGCTCAAGCAGCTCGAGCGCGTGCTGTATTTCGAAGCCTATATCGTCATCGAGCCGGGCCTCACCCCGCTTGAGAAGTTCCAGCTTCTCACCGAGGACGAGTTGCTCGAGGCGCAGGACGAATATGGCGAGGACGCCTTCTCCGCCGGCATCGGCGCGGAAGCCGTGCGCATCATGCTCGAAAGCCTCGATCTCGAGGGCGAGAAGGCGCAGCTGCTCGAGGAACTGGCGACCACCAAGTCCGAGCTGAAGCCGAAGAAGATCATCAAGCGACTGAAGGTCGTCGAGAGCTTCCTCGAATCCGGCAACCGCCCGGAATGGATGATCCTCGAGGTGATCCCGGTCATCCCGCCCGAACTGCGCCCGCTGGTGCCGCTCGACGGTGGCCGCTTCGCGACGTCGGATCTGAACGATCTGTATCGCCGCGTGATCAACCGTAACAACCGCCTGAAGCGGCTGATGGAGCTGCGCGCGCCGGACATCATCGTCCGCAACGAAAAGCGCATGTTGCAGGAAGCCGTCGACGCACTGTTCGATAACGGCCGTCGCGGCCGCACGATCACCGGCGCCAACAAGCGTCCGCTGAAGTCGCTGTCCGACATGCTCAAGGGCAAGCAGGGCCGCTTCCGTCAGAACCTGCTCGGCAAGCGCGTCGACTATTCGGGTCGTTCGGTCATCGTGACCGGTCCGGAGCTAAAGCTGCACCAGTGCGGCCTGCCGAAGAAGATGGCGCTCGAGCTGTTCAAGCCGTTCATCTACGCCCGCCTCGACGCCAAGGGTCTTTCCATGACCCTGAAGCAGGCGAAGAAGTGGGTCGAGAAGGAGCGCAAGGAAGTCTGGGACATCCTGGACGAGGTGATCCGCGAGCATCCGGTGCTGCTGAACCGCGCGCCGACGCTCCACCGTCTTGGCATCCAGGCGTTCGAGCCGGTGCTGATCGAGGGCAAGGCGATCCAGCTTCACCCGCTGGTCTGCTCCGCGTTCAACGCCGACTTCGACGGCGACCAGATGGCCGTGCACGTTCCCCTCTCGCTGGAAGCCCAGCTCGAGGCGCGCGTCCTGATGATGTCGACCAACAACATCCTGTCGCCCGCGAACGGCAAGCCGATCATCGTGCCGTCGCAGGACATGGTGTTGGGCCTCTACTACCTCTCGATGGAGAAGCAGAAGCGAGCCGGGCGAAGGCATGCTGCTGAGCGACATGCAGGAAGTGCATCAGGCACTGAATGCCGGCGCCGTCACGCTGCATACCAAGATCGTCAGCCGCGTTCCGCAGACCGACGAGGCGGGCAACCAGTATCTCAAGCGGTATGAAACGACCCCGGGCCGCATGCTGCTCGGCGAGTGCCTGCCCAAGAGCCACAAGGTGCCGTTCGAGACGGTCAACCGCCTGCTGACCAAGAAGGACGTCACCGACGTTATCGACGAGGTCTATCGCCACACCGGCCAGAAGGAGACCGTGCTGTTCGCCGACGCGATCATGTCGCTCGGTTTCCGCCACGCGTTCCGCGCCGGCATCTCGTTCGGCAAGGATGACATGGTCATTCCTGGCGACAAGGAAAAGCTGGTCGACGAAACGCGCGATCAGGTGAAGGACTTCGAGCAGCAGTATCAGGACGGCCTGATCACGCAGCAGGAGAAGTACAACAAGGTGATCGACGCCTGGAGCCGTTGCGGCGATCAGGTGGCGAATTCGATGATGAACGAGATCAAGGCGATCAAATACGATCCGGAAACGGGCCGTGAAAAGCCGATCAACTCGATCTACATGATGGCGCACTCCGGTGCGCGTGGCTCGCAGGCGCAGATCAAGCAGCTTGCCGGGATGCGCGGCCTGATGGCCAAGCCGTCAGGCGAAATCATCGAAACGCCGATCATCTCGAACTTCAAGGAAGGTCTGACCGTCCTTGAGTACTTCAACTCGACTCACGGCGCCCGCAAGGGCCTCGCGGATACCGCGCTGAAGACCGCCAACTCGGGCTACCTCACCCGCCGTCTCGTCGACGTGTCGCAGGACTGCGTCATCGTCGAGGAAGATTGCGGAACCGAGCGCGCGCTGGAGATGAAGGCGATCGTTCAGGGCGGCTCCGTCATCGCGTCGCTCGGCGAGCGTATCCTCGGCCGCACCACGGCCGAAGACATCGTCGACACCAAGACCAACGCGATCATCATCCCGACCGGCACCCTGCTGGACGAGGCGGCGATCACGGTGATCGAGGCGGCGAATACGCAGGCGGTCAAGATCCGCAGCCCGCTGGTTTGCGAATCGAAGGTCGGCGTGTGCGGCAAGTGCTATGGGCGCGATCTGGCCCGCGGTACGCCGGTCAACATCGGCGAAGCGGTGGGCGTCATCGCGGCGCAGTCGATCGGCGAACCGGGCACCCAGCTCACCATGCGCACCTTCCACATCGGTGGTGCGGCGCAGCTCAACGAAACCTCGAACCTTGAGGCCCATGCCGACGGTACGGTGGAATTCCGCGATCTGCGTCTGATCGAGGATCAGCGTGGCCGCCGCGTCGTGCTGAGCCGCTCGGGCGAAATCGCGATCATGGATATGGACGGCCGCGAGTTGTCGGTCGATCGCATCCCGTACGGCGCCTATGTCATGTTCGACGACGGCCATATCGTCTCCAAGGGCGATCGCATGGCCGAATGGGATCCGTTCACCATGCCGGTGATCACGGAAACCGGCGGTTCGGTGAAGTTCCAGGATCTCGTCGAGAACAAGACGCTTGCCGAGCAGGTCGACGAAGCGACGGGCATCGCCCAGCGCGTCGTCACCGAGTTCCGCGCCGGCACCAAGTCGAAGGAGGATCTGCGTCCCCGCATCACCCTGCTCGACGAGGGCTCGGGTGAAACCGCACGCTACATGCTGGCGTCGGGCGCAGTGCTGTCGGTCGAGGACGGTGCAACCGTGCAGGCCGGTGACGTGCTGGCGCGTGTCGCGCGTGAAAGCGCCAAGACCCGCGACATCACCGGCGGTCTGCCGCGCGTCGCCGAGCTGTTCGAGGCACGCAAGCCAAAGGAGAATGCGATCATCGCAAAGGTCTCCGGCCGCGTCGTGTTCGGCAAGGATTACAAGGCGAAGCGCAAGATCGGCATCCAGCCCGAGGATGGCGGCGATGTCGTCGAATATCTGGTGCCGAAGTCGAAGGTGATCGACGTTCAGGAAGGCGACTACGTCAAGCGTGGCGACAACCTGATCGGCGGCAGCCCCGATCCGCACGACATCCTTGAGGTGCTGGGCATTGAGCCGCTGGCCGAATATCTCGTCAGCGAGATTCAGGAAGTCTATCGACTGCAGGGCGTGAAGATCAACGACAAGCACATCGAGGTGATTGTTCGCCAGATGCTGCAGAAGGTTGAGATTACCGACGCTGGCGACACCACCCTGCTCCCCGGCGAGCAGGTGGATCGCGAGGAGATGGACGAGGTCAACGCGAAGCTGGCGAAGAATCAGCAGCCCGCGCAGGGCAAGCCGATCCTTCTCGGCATCACGAAGGCGTCGTTGCAGACCCGGTCGTTCATCTCGGCCGCGTCGTTCCAGGAAACGACCCGCGTCCTCACCGAGGCGGCCGTTCAGGGCAAGCAGGACACGCTGATGGGCCTGAAGGAGAACGTGATCGTTGGCCGTCTGATCCCGGCGGGCACCGGCGCGGGCATGAACCGCCTGCGTGTGGCGGCCTCCAGCCGCGACGCCGCGCTCCGCGTCCAGCAGCGCAAGCTGGCAGATGCGATGGCGATCACCGCGCCGACCAGTGCGGCGGCCGAACATGCCGCGGAACTGGCCCGCTCCCCGCGCGATGCGCAGGGCGGCGGTCAGGATCCGCTCGCAGCGGTCGTCACCTCCGGCGACGGCAGCGACGAAGCCGCTGGCGAGTATCTGAACGACTGATCCTCACGGATCACCGTCCGGTCCAAGAAGCCGCCGTCCGGGAGACCGGGCGGCGGCTTTTTCATGTGCGCGGGCGAAGCTGTTCGAGATGCGGATGAGCGCGCTTCATTGAAGACACCGACCGGCCGCGCAGTCAAAAGTGGCGACGGGCCCGGACTGGTCTCAGGCGCCACGCCTTGCGTTTATGGAATTCGGCGTGGGGCTCTATTTCACGAACGATGGTTTGGGCGCCGATCAACTGATCTGGAGGAGCAAGCGCCTTTCGCGCGATCAATCAGCGGTCGAGCCGGCCAGCCGCAGCAGGTATTTATGTTCCCCTTCCAGCACCAGCTCGCCATGCTGATTGTGAACCGTCGCGCGCATCGCGATGATGCCGGTCGTCCGCTGCGGTGTTTTCGCGACGATCTCCAGCGCCGGATATAGCGTGTCGCCGGGGTAAACCGCCTTCAGGAATTTCGCGCTTACCTCGATGAAGCCGATCAGCGCCTCACCCACCACATGCGGGAACAGCCCCGCCCCAGCGGCGGTGAAGGACAGTACCTGCAGGCCATGCGCCAGCGGCGCCGGGTGACCGAGCCGCGCGCAATATTCATGGTCGTAGTGGATCGGGTGATTATCGAGGCTCACCGCCTGAAACGCGGTGAAATTGCCATCGCCGATCGTACGCGAGGGCAGACGGAATAGCTCCCCGATCTCCAGCCCCTCGAAACCGCGCTCGATCGTCAGGCGATGCGCGCGCGGATCGAAGGCGTCAGTCACCGGGGGCATCCTCTCGCCGCAAGGTCACGAAGCTATAGGCGGGGCGTCCATCCGCCGCGGAATGATCATCCCGCGCCGTCTCCCGCCAGCCGGTGAATGGCGGGACGATCGTGTCGCCATCCGCCGCCAGATGCACCTCGGTCAGTTCGATCCGTTCGGCCAGCGGCAGGAACAGCGCGAATATCTCCGCGCCGCCGATCACCGCCGCATCGTCCCCCGCCAGCGCTAGCGCCTGAGCAACGCTGGAGACGACCTCCGCGCCATCGGCATGCCACATGGGATCGCGGGTCAGCACGATATGGCGCCGACCGGGCAGTGGCGCGGGGAAGCTTTCGAACGTCTTGCGCCCCATAATCATCGGGCGCCCCATCGTCTGTGCCTTGAATCGCTTGAGATCAGCCGGCAATCGCCACGGCAGGCCGCCATCGCGCCCGATGACGCCGTTTTCGGCGCGGGCGAGATGCAATGATATGCGCGTCACGCCGCCCACCCGAAGCTTAACCGCGCGTCGTACCCGACGAGGTCGCCGTCGGACCTGCCGCGATCGGCGCTGGTGGCGCGCCCTGCTGGAGCAGCCAGGCCGCCAATGTGGCGGTAATGATCGTGATCAGATAATCTCGCATCGTACCGTCTCCCCAACCATTGATTACGTTTGTAGTCAATAAGGCTGAACGGCCAGTGAACCGATGTGATCATGCCTCTGGTTAGGCCCACGCGCGCGCGAACGAAAGGTTGCGCGTTCAGGATGCCGGCTTCACCCGCAACAACGCGAGACCGAAGGCGACAAAGATGCCGCCGGTGACGCGATTGAACCAGCGTTTGACCGGCGGGCGTCCGAGATAAAGAGCCATCGACCGACCTCCCAGCGCGTAAACGAAATACCAGAAGCACTCGACCACCGCGAATGTCGCGACCAGGATGGCGAATTGCGGCGCCTGCGCCGCCTTCGGATTGACGAACTGGGGCAGGAACGCAGCGGCGAACAGCAGCAATTTCGGATTGCTGATCCCGATGACGAAGCCGGCGCGAAATACCCGCAGCGCCGAGATCGAGGTGGGAATGTCACCGGCGGCTACGTCAAACGGCGATACGTCGGCACGCCACGCCTGCACGCCCAGATAGACCAAATAGGCCGCGCCCGCATAGCGCAGCACATCGAATGCACCGGGCAACGCGAGCAGCAGCGCCGTCAGTCCCGCAGCCGATGCGATGAGAACCAGCACCACCGCCGAACCGCATCCAAGCATCGCCGCGAACGTGCCCCGCAGCCCGATCTCCACGCTGCGCGACAATATATGCAGCATGTTGGGCCCCGGGGTGCCGGAAAGCAGAAACACCGCCACCACGAAAAGCCACCATATGTGAAGCGTCACGGCCATACCTCCCTCGCGCCGCATCGCTTAGCCGCCGCGCCGAGAGAGGAACACCCCCGATACGAGGGCTAGCCCCGCGCCTTCGCCTCGGCGCGGAATTTGTGCAGCAACGGCTCGGTATAGCCGCTCGGCTGTTCGACACCCTGATAGACCAGCGCCTTGGCCGCGCGGAACGCGAGGTTCGCTTCCCCCTCCCCGGCCATCGGGCGATAGGCGACATCGCCCGCATTCTGCCCATCCACCTTCGCCGCCATCCGCGTAAAGGCTTCGTCCACCGCATCCTTCGTCGCCACGCCGTGGAGCAGCCAGTTCGCCAGATGCTGCGACGAGATGCGCAGCGTCGCGCGATCTTCCATCAGCCCGATGTCATGGATATCCGGCACCTTCGAGCAGCCGACCCCCTGGTCGATCCAGCGCACGACATAGCCAAGGATGCCCTGCGCATTATTGTCGAGTTCCTCACGTACCTCTTCCGGCTGCCAGTTGCGCCGCATGGCGACCGGCACGGTGAGCAATTTCTCCAGCGGCGCGATCGGCTCGGCCGCGCGCTCGCGCTGACGCGCGAACACGTCGACACGGTGATAGTGCGTCGCGTGGAGTGTCGCAGCGGTGGGCGATGGCACCCATGCGGTGTTCGCGCCCGACAGGGGATGGCCGATCTTCTGATCGAGCATGTCCGCCATCCGATCCGGCGCAGCCCACATGCCCTTGCCGATCTGAGCACGCCCCGACAGCCCACAGGCAAGGCCGATCTGGACGTTGCGATCCTCATAAGCCGCGATCCACGGCGCACCCTTCATCTCGCCTTTGCGGATCATCGGGCCGGCGCGCATCGCGGTGTGCATCTCGTCCCCTGTACGATCGAGGAAGCCGGTGTTGATGAACATGATGCGGTCTTTCACCGCATGGATACATGCGGCGAGGTTGGCGGAGGTGCGACGTTCCTCGTCCATCACCCCCACCTTGATAGTGTGCCGGGCGAGGCCGAGCAGATCCTCGACACGATCGAACAGCCGGTTGGTGAAGGCGCATTCGGCCGGGCCGTGCATCTTCGGCTTGACGATATAGATCGATCCGGTGCGGCTGTTTCCCTGCCGCTTCATATCATGCAACGCGATCAGACTGGTGACGATCGCGTCGAGAATGCCCTCCGGCGCCTCGCCGCCATCCGCCAGGACCACCGCCGGATTGGTCATCAAATGGCCGACGTTGCGCACCAGCAGCAAGCTGCGCCCGGGCAGTGTCAGGGTAGAGCCATCGGGCGCTAGATAGGCGCGATCGGCATTCAACCGCCTCGTCATCATGCGGCCGCTCTTTTCGAACGTATCCTCCAGATCGCCACGCATCAGCCCAAGCCAATTGGTATAGGCCGCCACCTTGTCCGCCGCGTCCACCGCCGCGATCGAATCCTCCAGATCGCAGATCGCGGTGAGCGCGGATTCTAGGACCACGTCAGCGATCCCCGCCGGATCACCGCGTCCGATCGGATGATCGCGATCGAACACCACCTCGATATGCAGGCCATTGTGGCGATAGAGCCGCGTCCTGTCCGTCCGCCCGACCAGCTGCGCTGGATCACGCAGCACCGGCTCGCCCGCGAGATCGCCCCATGAGCCGCTCGCCAGCGGCACCGCTTCGTCGAGGAACGCCTTGGCCCAGGCGATCACCTGGCTCCCGCGCGCGGCATCATAGCCGCCCGTCACGGCGGTGCCGGGGATCGCATCGGTGCCGTAGAGCGCGTCATACAGGCTGCCCCAGCGCGCATTGGCGGCGTTGAGCAGGAAACGTGCGTTGAGGATCGGAACAACGAGTTGCGGGCCCGCCAGCCGGGCGATCTCGTCGTCGACATCGCTGGTGCCGACCGCGAATGGCGCAGGCTCATCCGCGAGATAGGCGATATCGCGCAGGAAGGCTTCGTCCACCGCCTCGCCAGCGAGGTAGCGCTCGTCGACCGCCTGTTGCAGCCGCTCGCGCTCGGCGAGCAGCGCGCGGTTCTCCGGCGCGAGATCCGCGAAGATCGCCGCCGTGCCGCGCCAGAAATCATCCGGTGCGATCCCGGTGTCGGGGAGCGCTCGTTCGTCCACGAACCGCGCCAGTTCCTCCGCAACCTGCAACCCGGCCTTGTCGATCATTGCCATTACACGCTCCTTTGATGCCATGGATAGACCATCGCCCGTCTGATCGGTAGGCTTGAAGAAATTGAAGCAGTTTATCGCCATTGGAATGAATGATGCTCGATCCCGATTACGAGCTTTTCGCGCAGGTGGTCGAGGCGGGTAGCCTTTCCGCCGCAGGGCGCTCGCTCGGCATCTCGCCCGCAATGGTATCGAAGCGGATGGCGCGACTGGAGGAACGGCTGAGCGTCCGCCTCGTACATCGCACCACCCGGCGACTGGCAGTGACCGAAGCGGGCGCGCGTTTTCATGCCGATCTCGCGACGATCCTCGCTAGTGTGCAGGCCGCCGAGGCACGGGTTACCGGGGTAAGCGCCGCGCCGAGCGGGCCGCTGCGTATTTCGGCGCCCACCTCCTTCGGGCGGCTGCATGTCGCGCCGCACCTTCACCGCTTTCTCGATGCCAATCCCGCTGTCGCGCTGGAGTTCAACCTGTCGGACGGGTTCGACGATCTGCTCGGCCAGCGCATCGATCTCGCGATCCGCATCGCGCCGGAAATCGCGCCGGGGCTAGTCGCGCACCGGCTCGGCGCGAGTCGTCGCCTGCTATGCGCCGCCCCGGCCTATATTGAGCGATACGGCGCGCCGGAGACGATCGCAGCACTGGCGGAGCATCGTCTGCTCGCCGCGACCGGACAGATGCCATGGCGACTGGTGAACGACACGCGTCGCGCGACCGTCGACCGACCCAGCGCGGTCCTCACCAATTCCAGTGAGATCGTCCGTGAGCTGGCGCTGACCGGGGCCGGCATCGCGCTGCGCTCGTTATGGGATGTCGGCGAAGCGCTGGAGCGCGGCGCGCTGATCCGCGTACTGCCGCAATGGGAAGGCTCGGCAGACGTCGGAATCTATGCCGTCCATCCCGCTGCGCCGGCGATATTGCCCGCGGTCACCGCGTTCGTCGTCTTCCTGCGCGAAATCTTCGTCGACGCGGCGTTCTAAACCGCCACCGGCGCAGCGATGTGCGCGTGCGGATCGTAATCGGTCACTGAGAAATCCTCGATCTGATAGTCGAAGATCGAGTCCGGGCGCCGAGCGATATGCAGGCGCGGCTCGCCGAGCGGCGCGCGCGCCAGCGTTTCTTCCACCAGATGCGCGTGGTTGAGATAGATATGCGCATCGCCTGCGCTCCACACCAGTTCGCCCGGCTCCAGATCGCATTGCTGCGCCAGCATCCGCAGCAGCATCGCCGCTGAAAAGGCGTTGAAAGCGAAGCCAAGGCCCAGATCGCACGAACGCTGCCACAACATGCCCGACAGGCGGCCGCCCGCGACATGATATTGATAGGTCATATGGCATGGCGGCAGTGCCATCCCGCCCAGCTCCGCGACGTTCCAGCCGGTGAACAACAAGCGCCGCGAGGTAGGGTTGTGGCGGATAGCCTCGACCAGTTCCGCGATCTGATTAACCGGCGCGCCACGCCGAAACAGCCCCTCGCCGGCCGGCTCATATGTGTCCCAATTCACCCATTGCTTGCCGTACACCGGGCCAAGATCGCCCCACTTCGCCGCGAACGCATCATCAGCGAGGATGCGGGCCTCGAACGTATCGCGGTCGATCGTCTCGCCGGTCTGCCGCCGGTAATGATCGAGCGGCCAGTCGGTCCAGATGTGCACCTTCTGCCGCACCAGCTCGCGGATATTGGTGTCCCCGGTCAGGAACCACAGCATCTCCCGCGCCGCCGTTTTCCATGCGACCCGCTTGGTGGTCAGCAGCGGCACGCGATCGTCGGAAAGATCGAAGCGCAGCGTCGGGCCGAACAAGGATCGCGTGCCGACCCCGGTGCGATCGCGCCGCTCGTCGCCATGCTCCCATACGTCGCGCAGCAGCCGCAGATATTGGTTCTCGTAATGCCGCTCGATGCTCATGCCATAGCAGTGGCAGGCGCTCGCCCGCGCTGCAAGGCCGCACGACAATCCCCTCATTCGGGTCCATTTCGGATAGGAAACGGTGCGTAACGGCTTGCCGCCCGCCATCCTGCCTCGATGATCGACCCGCAAATGGCCCGGCTATTCATGCCGATAGCGCGCGCTCAAACCGAGATCGCGATATTCGCCTATCTCAATTCCGCCGGGCAATTGCTCGCGCTGCGCCATGTCCCGTCGGGCAACGTCGCTGAGGTGGAGGTGCCGATCCGCGCGATCGCGGGTGATGCGCTCGCATTCGGCGCGGATCAGGTGATGATGGCGCACAACCATCCCTCCGGCGATGCCGAACCGACCCGCGACGATCTTGCCACGACACGCCGTATCGCCACGGCGCTGGATGCCTTAGGAATCCGGCTCGTCGACCATCTGGTGCTGGCGGGTGGCAGCATTACCAGCCTTCGCGCCCGGGGCCTGCTCTAGCGATTGCTGGCGGCACGGCTTGATCGCGGTCGGATCCGGTCGCGCACCCGAGGCCTTGAACGTGGCGAGATAACCGCCAGCCGACGGCATATTCTCCATCTTCACCAGCTGATAGCCGACAGCGCCAAACTCGCATTGCAGCAGCGCGGGTGGCGTGCCGTGATCGGCGGTCGGGCGGTTCGCGTCCACGACCACCACCAGCCCATCGGGCCGAAGCGACGGGCGCATCCGCCACAGGAACTCATAGGGCTGCTCGATCTCATGATACATATGCACCATGAAGACCCGATCGAAGCTGGCCTCGGGCAGCTTCGGATCAGCAGGCGCGCCCAGCCGGACGCTGACATTATCGAGCCGCTCGCGCGCGACACGCTCCGCCAGCGCATCACGCACCGCCGGCATGATATCCTCCGCCAGCACGCGCCCGTCCTTGCCGACGCGCTGCGCGAGGCGCACGGTGTAATAGCCCTCGCCCGCGCCGATATCCGCGACTGTCATGCCACGCGCGATTTTCGCGCGCGCCATCACTTCACCCGCCTCATTCAGCCGGTCGCGCGCCTCCTCGGTCGACCAACGTGCGGAGACGATGTGCGCCACCGGGCGGTCTGCGGCGGGGAACGGCCCCGGCTCGCGATTGTCGTGTCGGATCAGCGGCTGCGATCCATCGCAGCCGGCGAGCAAAAGCAGAAGAAGCGAGAGGGGCGCCAGCCTCAATCGACGTCCTCCACCTCCACCGTCTCGCCCGTCACGCGCTGCGACAGAGCGGCAGCCATGAAATCGTCGAGATCGCCGTCGAGCACATCGCCCGGCGAGGTGGAAGTCGCGCCGGTGCGCAGATCCTTCACCAGCTGATATGGCTGGAGCACATAGGAACGGATCTGGTGCCCCCAGCCGATATCGGTCTTGGTGGCGTTGACCGCGTTCGCCTCTTCCTCGCGCTTGCGCAGTTCATGCTCGTAGAGCCGCGCGCGAAGCTGGTTATAGGCCTCGGCGCGGTTCTTGTGCTGGCTGCGCTGGTTCTGACAGGCGACGACGATGCCGGTCGGCAAATGGGTGATGCGCACTGCCGAATCGGTGGTGTTGATGTGCTGCCCGCCCGCGCCGGAAGCGCGATAGGTGTCGATGCGCAATTCGCTATCGTTGATCTCGATATCGATCGAATCGTCGATCACCGGATAGACCCAGACCGATGAGAAGCTGGTGTGGCGCCGCGCCGAACTATCATAGGGAGAGATACGCACCAGCCGGTGCACGCCGCTCTCGACCTTGGCGTAGCCATAGGCATTCTCGCCCTTCACCAGCAGCGTCGCGGACTTGATGCCCGCCTGTTCGCCCGCATGGTAATCGACCAGCTCGACCTTGTAGCCACGCCGTTCGGCCCAGCGCGTGTACATGCGCTGGAGCATCTCGGCCCAATCCTGGCTCTCGGTGCCGCCGGCGCCGGCGTTGATCTCCAGATAGGTGTCGTTGCTGTCGGCCTCACCCGCGAGCAGCGCCTTCACCTTGTCTTGCTGCGCGCGCATGGCGAGTTGAGCAAGCGCCTGCGTGCCCTCGCTGGCCATCTCTTCATCGCCCTCGGCCTCGGCCATCTCGATCAGCTCACTGGTGTCGGCCAGTTCTCGCTGGATCGCGCGCGTCGCGCCAATCGCCTCGTCCAGCCGGCGACGCTCGCGCATCACCTCCTGCGCGGCCTTGGGATTTTCCCACAGCGTCGGATCCTCGACCCGCGCGTTCAACTCGTCGAGCCGGCGGAGCGCGCGGTCCCAATCGAGGAAGCGGCGCAACAGCGCCAGCGCCTCGTTGATCGTCTCGACATGGGCCTGCGCCTCGGCGCGCATTTCAATTCTCCAAAGGTCGTATCATCCGACAGCGGCCGAAAACCGCGTCTCGAACGTGAAGTGCCAGATCACGCCGGGATGACGTAAGTGTGGCGGCGGGACTTAGTAGATTCCACCCTGCCGCTGCAAGAAGTCGCTGTCGTTGGCCTGCGTACGCGGCCCGGTCGGCGCGGCGGCGGCGGCACTGGGCGCGGCTTCCGGTCGGCGCGGCGCACGGCGCGCCTCGCTCTGCGGCTTGAACGCTTCCCAGATCACGCTCGGCTTGGGATCGCCGGTCGAGGGCCAGGTGCCGAACACCGGCTGGCCCGACGCGCGATCGATCCGCACCATCCGAATGCCCTCCGGCGCGCGGAACGGCAGCTTTTCCAGCCCGTCATAGGCCTTGACCGCGAACTCCTTGAAGATCGGCGCCGCCATCGTGCCGCCCTGCGCATAGCCGCCAAGGCTCGTCGGCGTATCATAACCCATATAGAGCCCGCCGACCATTTGCGGCGAGCCGCCGATGAACCACACGTCGGTCGGCCCGGAATTGGTGCCGGTCTTGCCGAACATCGGGCGATCGAGATCGCGCAACACGGTGGCGGTGCCGCGCTGGATCACGCCTTCGGTGATGTGGATCATCTGATAGGCGGTCATCGCATCGACTATTTGACGCCCGCGCAGGCCTGGGCGCGGCATCGGCTTGCCATCCCAATCGGGCATGTTGCAGCGATCGCACGCACGCCAATTCTCCGGCCAGATCACCTTGCCGTGACGGTCCTGCACGAAATCGACCAGCGTCGGCGCGTGCCAGCGGCCCTGATTGGCGAGCACGCCATAAGCGTTGACCATCCGCATCACCGTCGTCTCGCCGGCGCCCAGCGCGTAGGAGAGATAAGGCTGGTAATCGCCGATATTCATCGCCTTCATCAGCCCGACGACATTGGTCATGCCGGTCTGCGCGGCGGCACGCACGGTCATCAGATTGCGCGACTGTTCGATGCCCCAGCGCATCGTATGCGGCCCCGCCCCCCGGCTATTGCCGAAGTTACGGAAGCATTTCTGCCCCAATCGCGCACCCTGATAGACGCAGAACGGGCCATCGACGATGATCGACGCCGGGGTCATGCCGTGCTCCAGCGCGGCGGAATAGACGATCGGCTTGATCGTCGACCCCGGCTGACGCATCGCCTGCGTCGCGCGGTTGAACGGCTGGATCGAGCTGTCGAAGCCGCCCTGCATCGCGAGGATGCGGCCGGTTGCCGGCTCCTGCACCACAAACCCGCCCGAAATCTTCGGCACGGCGCGAAGCGCGAACCGCGTCCCTTCCGGCGCTACGGCGATCACATCGCCGGGCTTGATCGCGGCAAAGGCCGTGCCGCCCTTCCCGCGCACCGGCATCTGCGCGAGATCACGCGGCAATTGGCCGGTCTGCCCGTTGGCGAAGCCGATCCGCCACGCATCGCCATCCTGCGCGATCGCGATCGCGGCACGCCAGTCGCCGTAGTTGATGTTGACGTTGGTATTGATCAGCGCGCCCAGCCAGCTGTCGCCCTCGAAATCGACATGACGCAGCGGACCAGCCCAGCCGCGCCCGCGATCATAGCGGATCATGCCATCACGTAGCGCCTGCGCTGCATAGGCCTGGATCTTCGGATCGAGCGAGGTGCGCACCCACAGGCCGCCCGAATAGACGCTATACTGACCGTCGCGCGCCGTTTCACCATATTTGCCGATCAGCTGCCGACGCACTTCCTCGACGAAATAGCCACCGACGCTCTCGAACTTCGGCATGCGATGCGAAATCGCGCCGATCGGCTGCGCCTGCGCCTCATCGCGCTGCGCGGCGGTGATGAAGCCATTCTTGGCCATCTCGCCCAGCGCCCAGTTACGCCGCGTCAGCGCGCGATCGGTATCGCGATACGGATCGTAATTGGACGGCCCCTTCGGCAAAATGGCGAGATAGGCCATCTGCGGCAGGGTAAGCTCGTTCAATTCCTTGTCGAAATATGCGTGGCTCGCGGCCTCCACGCCATAAGCGTTCCGGCCGAGGAAAATCTGATTGAGATAGAGTTCGAGAATCTGCTGCTTGGTCAGCGCATTCTCGATCCGCCACGCGAGGATCGCTTCCTTTACCTTGCGCGTCGGCGAATAGGCATTGCCGATCAGCAGGTTTTTCGCGACCTGCTGGGTGATCGTCGAGCCACCTCGTGCGCGGCGGCCGGTGCCGAGCTTGGAGGCATAATCAATCACCGCACCGGCGATGCCGGGATAATCGACGCCATGGTGCTCGAAGAAGCTCTTGTCCTCCGCCGCGAGGAAAGCGTTGATCAGCATCGGCGGATATTCGGCGAACGACAATTCGACCCGGCGCTCGCGCGCATAGGAATAGATCGGCGCGCCATCGATCCCGCGCACATTGGTCGGCAACGGCGGCTCGTAGGTGCGCAACTGATCGACCGAGGGCAAATCGCGCGCGAAGATCAGCCAGAACACGCCGAACGCGATCACCAGCACCCCGGCCAGCGCGGCAAGGAGCTTCACCCAGCGTTTCGCCCATGCCTCGCCAATTGCCTGACGCAGGCGGCCAGAATCACGATGCAGCTTGATCGTCGCGGGTTCGGGAGGAGAAGACGCCATACGCGACGCCGGTGTTTAGCAGGATTGCCCGGCTGGGGAAGCCCACGCGTCTATCACCGCGTCATGCGGGCGCTATTTTGCCGCGAGCCGCCGGGCGAAATGGATTTCCACCGCACGTTTCACGCTCTCTGCGATCCGCTCCCGCCCGGATTTGCTGTCGAGAAAAGCCGCGTCCTGCGGATTCGAGATATAGCCGGTTTCGAACAGGATCGAGGGCATGTCCGGCGCCTTCAGCACCATCAGCGATGCCATGCGGTGAAAATTCGGCTTCACCGGCATCAGCGGCGCAGCCTCGCGCCCGAGCAGTCGCGCGAAACCGGCGGAGGCGTTCATCGTTTCGCGCTGGGTGAGGTCGATCAGGATCGAGGATACGTCAGGGTTTTGATCGAGATCCACCCCGGCGATGATATCAGCCTTGTTCTCGCGCGCCGCCAATCGCGCGGCTTCCTTGTCCGACGCGACCTCGGACAGCGTGTAAGCAGTCGCACCAGAGGCATCACCCGCGCCCACGCTGTCGCAATGGATCGAAATGAACAGATCAGCATGCAACCGCCGCGCGATGCCAAAGCGTTCGCGCAGCACCAGATAGCGATCGTCGTCGCGCGTGAGCGCCACGCGCACCCGACCCGACGCGACGAGCTTGTCGCGGATCGCCCGCGCGATTTTCAGTGTGACATCCTTTTCGCGCAGACCGCTCTCGGTGTTGATCGCGCCCGGATCGACCCCGCCATGGCCCGCGTCGATCACCACCAATGGGCGATCGGAATCCCCCGCCACGCGCGGCAACGGTGCCCGCTTCGCCGGGGGGACGGGAACGGATATCTTGTATTTCGGGCGGCTGCTGCCGAAGTGAAACGGCAGGAAGCTGCGCGGCCGCTCTTCGCTCGCCTCGGCGAACTGGCGCGCATTCGCACGCTCCAGCGTGAGTTCCAGCGTGCGCCCGTCATCGCGAAAGGCGCCGTCCGCCACGATCATCGGCCGTTCCAGATCGAGCACGACGCGCGCACCATCGCTGCCGCGCCACCCCTGACGGATCGCCGTCACCGCGCCTTCCCCCGCCAGCGACGGGCCGGGGCGCGCGCCATCGATGTCGATCGCAATACGGCGCGGCGCATCAAGCACGAAGCTCGACGCCTGCGCCACGGCATCATCGAAATGGATCCGCACGCGATCGTGATCGATCTCGATCCGCTGAACGGTCGCGGCGTCGGCTGAAGCCGCGAACAGCGCGAGCGTGACCAACGCCGAGGCGCGGCCCAATCGCCGCCCGACCGTTTCGGCCCATCGCCCCACCATCCGCTTCCGCCCTCTTCGCCCTTTCCCGCGCCCCCTGTCGTGGGACGATTCACCATAAAAGGTGACATTATTCAGGTTAACAGAGACTTGACGCCGCGACGAATGATTTGCGGCAGGACGTGCCAGTTGATGCGTGACAAGTCCGGTGCTAGGCACCACCTTGACCGGAAAGGTGCGCACTATCCGCGCGCCCACTTCCGGCCCACCGCCCGCCCGCACGTTTTGCGGGACTGGGCTTTCAGGTTGACGTTCGCATGCCGCATCTTTCCCCACCGCTGATCCGCCCGGCTTTCGCCGGCGGCGCGGGTTTGGGCTTGTTCCGGGGCGACGCGCCCCGGCGTGCGGCGCGAACGAAGGCGATTTCACCAACAATTCGCATGGCCGGGCGCGTCGCCTCGCCAGCACCAGATTATCGCACGGCAGCGCCGCCATTCGGCGCCCGTGCGCGGAGAATATTCGATGACAATGCGCATGCTGATCGACGCACGCCACCGGGAGGAAACCCGCGTGGCGGTCGTCAAGGGAAACCGGATCGAGGAATTTGATTTCGAAAGTGCCGAGCGCAAGCAGCTCAAGGGCAATATCTATCTCGCCAAGGTAACCCGCGTCGAACCATCGCTTCAGGCGGCGTTCGTCGATTACGGCGGCAATCGCCACGGCTTCCTCGCTTTCTCGGAAATCCACCCGGATTATTATCAGATCCCCAAGGAGGATCGCGACGCGCTGCTGCGTGAGGAGGCGGAACACGCCGCCGAGGAAGCCGCGCTGCGCGCCGAGCAGGAAGCCGCTGATGACGCGGACTATGCGTCCGACGACGATGCCGAGCATGACGAGGATGACGGCGATCACGACGGCGCGGACGAAAACGGGGCCGAGGGCGACGCCCGCCCGAAGCGCTCGACCGTCAACGACGATCAGGTGGAGGCGCTGCGCCAGCGCCGCATGAACCTGCGTCGCCGCTACAAGATTCAGGACGTCATCCGCCGCCGTCAGGTGCTGCTGGTTCAGGTCGTGAAGGAAGAGCGCGGCAACAAGGGCGCGGCGCTCACCACCTATCTCAGCCTCGCCGGCCGTTATTGCGTGCTGATGCCGAATACGTCTCACGGTGGTGGCATCTCGCGGAAGATCTCGAACGCGGGCGATCGCAAGCGCCTGAAGTCGATCATGGCGGAGCTGAAGCTGCCGTCGTCGATGGGGTGCATCGTCCGCACCGCCGGGCTGCAGCGCACCAAGGTCGAGATCAAGCGCGACTTCGATTATCTCGCCCGGCTTTGGGACGGCATTCGCGAACAGACGCTTTCGTCGTCCGCGCCCGCGCTCGTCTATGGCGACAGCGATCTGATCAAGCGCGCGATCCGCGATATCTATAACAAGGATATCGAGGAAGTGATCGTCGAGGGCGAAGAAGGCTATCGCCAGGCGAAGGAATTCATGAAGCTACTGATGCCGTCGCACGCGCGGCGGGTGCAGCATTACAGCGATCCGATCCCGCTGTTCCAGCGCAGCCATGTCGAGGATCAGCTCGCCGCGATGTATCATCCGGTGGTGCAGCTGAAATCCGGCGGCTATCTGGTGATCAACCCGACCGAGGCGCTCGTCTCGATCGACATCAACTCGGGCCGCTCGACGCGCGAACACAATATCGAGCAGACCGCGACCGCTACCAACCTTGAGGCCGCGCACGAGATCGCGCGCCAGTTGCGCCTGCGCGACATGGCCGGCCTCGTCGTCATCGACTTCATCGACATGGACAACAATTCCAATGTCCGGAAGGTCGAGAAGGCGATGAAGGAGGCGCTGAAGAACGATCGCGCCCGCATCCAGGTCGGCCGTATCTCGTCCTTCGGCCTGATGGAGATGAGCCGTCAGCGCCTGCGCACCGGCGTGCTCGAAGCGTCGACCCGCGCCTGCCCGCATTGCGAAGGCACCGGCCTCGTCCGCACCGCCTCGTCGGCCGGGCTCTCCGCCCTGCGGCTGATCGAGGATGAAGCGGCGCGCGGCCGCGGCTCGCTGCTGACGCTGCGCGCCAGCGTCGAGGCGGCGGTGTACGTGCTCAACCGCAAGCGCGCCGATATCGCCGAGATCGAGGATCGCTACGGCGTCCGCGTCGAAATCCTGCCCGATGGCGAGCAGGAAGGCGCGCGCATGTCGGTCGAGGCGTCCGGCCCGCCGCCGGCCTATGCGCCGAAGTTCGCCGCCCCGGTCGAAGAGATCGAGGAGGATTATCCCGAGGAGTTCGAGGACGAAATCGACGCCGAGGACGAGGACGAAGAAGCCGGCGCTGAAGAGCGCCGCGCCGATCGTCCGCGCGAGGAAGGCGAAGGCGGCCGCCGCCGTCGCCGGCGTCGCGGCCGTCGCGGCCGGGCTCGCCCCGAGGGCGAAACCTCCGAGGACGGCGCGTCCGAAGAGACCGCTGACGAGGAGGTCGAGGCGGAAGCCGGTGACGACGAACAGCACGAATCCGTCGAGGCGCGGGCGGAGGGCGAGCGCGAAGGCGGCCGTCGCCGCAGCCGGCGTGGGCGTCGGGGCCGTGGCCGCAATCGTGACGAGGCTGGCGTGACGAACGACGAAGCGAACGGGGATGCCCCGGTCGCCGAGGAAGTCGCCCCCGCCGAGCCGGAAGCCGTCGAGGCCCCGGCCGAGGTGGAAGCCGCGCCGAAGACGCGCCGTCGTCCACGCGCTCGCACCGCCAGCAAAGCCGAGGCTCCCGCTTCGGTAGAGGCACCCGTCGTTGAGGCGCCCGCCCCTGCCCCGGTCGAGGCAAGCGAAGAGCCCGCGCCCAAGCCGAAGCGCACGCGCCGCAAGAAGGCGGATATCGAAGCGGAGGCCGCAGCAACCGCCGCCGCCGCTGCGGTTGCCGACGCGGCGGAGGCGCCCGCCAAGCCGAAGCGCACCCGCCGCAAGAAGGCGGACGTAGCGGCCGAGGCCGAAGCGCCGGCTGAAGCCCCCATCGCGGCAGCTCCGACCGATGCCGAAGCAAACGAGGGCGACGAGGCGAATGACACGCCCGGCGGCCCGCGTCGCGGCTGGTGGCAGCGGACATTCGGCGCGTGATCGTGGACGGCCGGGTTTCAGCGGCGGTTCATCGCAACCGTCGCAGAAACCCGGCCGTCACCGCCCATGTTCGGGCCATGCGCAGGAAAGTAGTCATCCGATGAAGCGGACGCTGGCCGCCTTCGCCACCGCGATCCTTATCTTCGCGCAACCGGCCCATGCGCAGTCGCTGCTGCGCGACGCGGAAACCGAATCCCTGTTCCACGACATGTCCGCGCCGCTGGTGAAGGCGGCCGGGCTAAATCCGCGCGACGTGCAATTCGCGCTGGTCAACGATGATTCGATCAACGCCTTCGTCGTTGGCGGCCAGACGGTCTATATCCACTCCGGCCTGATCCAGAATGCCGACAACGCCAATCAGGTGCAGGGCGTGATCGCGCACGAGCTTGGCCACATCGCCGACGGCCATATCGTCAACGCGAGCGCGGGGACGAAGCCCGCGATGGCGATCTATCTGCTCAGCATGGTGGTCGGCATCGCCGCCGCCGTCGCCGGCGCGGGCGAAGCCGGGATGGGCGTGATGGCCGCCGGGCAGCAGGCGGCGATGGGCAAATTCCTGGCCTTCACGCGCACGCAGGAATCGACCGCGGACGCCAGCGCGGTGAAATATCTCAACGCCGCCGGGATCACCGGAAAGGGCATGCTGTCGTTCTTCAAGACGCTGCAGCAACAGGAATATCGCTACGGGCTGAACAATATCGACCCGTTCATGCAGACCCACCCGCTCTCCGGCGAGCGCATCCAGACGATGACGGCGGACATTACCGCTTCTCCGGCCTATAATACGCCGCCCGATCCGGCACTTCAGGAACGCTTCCTGCGCGTGAAGGCGAAGCTGGCCGGTTATGTGAACCCGGCGACGCGCACGCTTGCCGCTTATCCTGAGAGCAATCAGACGGTCTACGCGCATTACGCGCGCGCTTATGCCTATCATAAGGCCGGCTTCCCCGACAAAGCCGATGCCGAGGCGAACGCGCTGGTTAAGGCCGCGCCGAACGACCCGTATTTCCTTGAGATAAAGGGGCAGATCCTGCTCGAGGCGGGCAAGCCGAACGAAGCGTTGGCGCCATTGCGGGAGGCAACCGAGCTGTCGCGCAACAACGCGCTGATCGCCACCACCTTCGGCCACGCGCTGATCGCGACCGAGAATAAGGCCAATCTGCCCGAGGCGATCAAAGTGTTGCGCACAGCGGTCGCGCGCGATGACGAAAATCCCTTCGCCTGGTTTCAGCTCGGCACCGCTTATGAACAATCCGGCGACCCCGCACGCGCCGCGCTCGCCACGGCTGAAACCGCAAGCATGAACGGCGATATGCGCACTGCCGCCTATACCGCACGGATCGCGATGGCCGGCATCCCGCAAAATACGCCGGACTGGATTCGCGCGCAGGATATCGCGATGACCGCCCAGAACGACATGACCGACAATCCGAAGAAGTATAAACGCAAATGAACCGAATTCTGTTGGTGGCGCTGGTGGTGATCGGCGCCGCATTTGGCGCGCTTGGCACCTGGATCGCCGAACGCATCGCGCCTGGCGCACTTTCCGATGGCGATCGCGCGCGCATCGAACATACCGTGCGCGACTATATCCTCGCCAATCCGGACATCATTCCAGAAGCGATGCAGCGCCTCAACGACCGCGAGAATGCCAAGGTGATCGGCACGATGCGCTCCGCGATCGAGACGCCTTATGGCAACGCCTATATGGGCAATCCGCACGGCGATGTGACGTTGGTCGAATATTACGATTACAATTGCGGTTATTGCCGCGCCAGCCTGCCCACGCTGGAGAAGCTGGTGCAGGCCGATCCCAAGCTGCGGATCGTGTTCCGCGAAATGCCGGTGCTGGCGGAAAGCAGCCTGACCGCCGCGCGCGCCTCGATCACCGCCGCATCGCAGGGCAAGTTCAAGCCGTTTCACGACGCGCTTTACGCCGGCGGCCCGGTCAGCGAGCAGACGATCGCCGCCGCCGCACGCACCGCCGGGGTCGATCTGGCCAAGGCGCCGTCCGACGCGGACGACGAGATCCGCAACAACCTGGCCACCACCGCGAAGCTCGGGATGCGCGGTACGCCAAGCTGGATCGTCGGCGATCGCGTGCTTTCCGGCGCGCTGCCGATCGATCGCCTGCAGGAGGCGATCGCCGCCGCGCGGGCCGCTCGATCGTGAGCGGCGACGCGATCCTCCGCGTCGAGGGGGTCGCCAAGACCTATGCCGGCGGCGTCACTGCGCTTGAGCCGGTGGACCTTGCGATCCGCAAAGGCGAGATATTCGCGCTGCTCGGCCCCAACGGCGCGGGCAAGACGACGCTGATCAGCATCATCTGCGGCATCGTCAAACCATCCGCCGGCACGATCACCGTCGCGGGCCATGACGCGATCCGCGATTACAAGGCCGCACGCCGCGCGATCGGGCTGGTGCCGCAGGAGCTTTCGACCGACTCGTTCGAAAGCGTGCTCGCCACCGTCACCTTCTCGCGCCGGTTGTTCGGCCACGGCCCCAACCCCGCCTATATCGAGCAAATCCTTCGCGACCTGTCGCTGTGGGACAAGCGCAAGGCGCGGATCATGGAGCTTTCGGGCGGGATGAAGCGCCGCGTGCTGATCGCCAAGGCGCTGGCGCATGAGCCGCAAATCCTGTTCCTCGACGAGCCGACCGCCGGCGTCGATGTCGCGCTGCGCCGCGACATGTGGAAGCTGGTCCACCGGCTGCGCGATGCGGGCGCCACGATCATCCTTACCACCCATTATATCGAGGAGGCCGAGGAAATGGCCGACAGGGTGGGCGTGATCAATCGCGGCAAACTGCTGCTGGTCGAGGAGAAGACCGCGCTGATGCAGAAGCTGGGCCGCCGCGAGCTGGAACTGGCGCTGGTCGAGCCGCTCGCCACCCTGCCCGACGGGCTGGAGCAATGGCGCCTCGCCCTCGAAAACGACGGCCGTACCCTGCGCTACGTGTTCGATGCGCAGGCCGAACATACCGGCATCCCCTCTCTGCTGCGCGCGCTGTCCGACCGGGGAGTTGCTTTCAAGGATCTGGAAACATCGCGATCGAGCCTGGAGGATATCTTCGTCGATCTGGTGCGCGAGGAACGGCCATGAACCTCAACGGCGTCTGGGCGCTCTACCGCTTCGAGATGGCGCGCTTCGGCCGCACGATCTGGACCAGCCTGCTGGTGCCGGTGATCACCACCTCGCTCTATTTCATCGTCTTCGGCTCCGCGATCGGATCGCAGATGCGCGAAGTCTCGGGCGTGCCATATGGTGCGTTCATCGTGCCGGGCCTGATGCTGCTCGCGATCTTTTCCGAAAGCATTCTGAACGGCAGTTTCGGCATCTATATGCCCAAATTCACCGGCACGATCTACGAACTGCTCTCCGCGCCGCTATCGCCGGTCGAGACGGTGCTGGGCTATGTCGGGGCCGCCGCGAGCAAATCCCTGCTGATCGCGCTGATCATCTTCGCGACCGCGCACATCTTCGTCGATCTGCACGTCCAGCATCCGTTCGCGATGATCGGTTACCTGGTTTTGGTATCCGTCACCTTCTGCATGTTCGGCTTCGTCATCGGCATTTTCGCCAAGGGATTCGAGCAGTTGCAGGTGATCCCGATGCTGATCGTCACCCCGCTCACCTTTCTTGGTGGCGCGTTTTACTCGGTGCACATTCTGCCCGAGCCGTGGCGCACGGTGACGCTGTTCAACCCGGTGGTCTATCTGATCAACGGCTTCCGCTGGACGTTCTTCGGCACCAGCGATGTGGCGGTGGCGGTGAGCCTCACCGTGACGCTCGGGCTATTGAGCGCGTGCCTGATCACGATCGCGGTGGTGTTTCGTACCGGCTGGCGGCTCAAGAATTAGGACGCGACGCGGCTTAACCGCATCGCGCCCCATATTGCATCGCCCGATTAACCCGATCAGCCGTGATCGGCGATCCACTGCTCCACGACCGGCGCGATGCGGTTGCGCCATTTGGAGCCGTTGAAAATGCCATAATGGCCGACACCCTCGGCGAGCAGATATTGCTTCTTCTCGTCGGGCAGGTTCGTCGCCAGCGTCAGCGCGGCCTTGGTCTGGCCGATGCCGGAGATATCGTCGCGCTCGCCCTCGACCGCCAGCAATGCGATATCGGTGATCGCGGTGAGATCGATCGGGCGACCGCGATGCGTCATCTCGCCCTTCGGCAGCTTGTGCTCCTGGAATACCACGTCGATCGTCTGGAGGTAGAATTCCTCCGTCATGTCGCAGACCGAACGATATTCGTCGTAGAATTCCTTGATCGCCTCGGCGCTTTCGCCGTCGCCACGGACGAGATGTTTGAACATCTCCCAATTGCTCATCATGTGATTGCCAAGGTTCATCGACATGAAGCCGGTGAGCTGGAGGAAGCCCGGATAGACCCGCCGCCCCGCGCCCGGATACATCATCGGCACGGTCGCGATGACATTCTGGCGGAACCACGCGTGCGGCCGCTCTGTCGCCAGCGTATTCACCGCCGTCGGCGCCTCACGCGTGTCGATCGGGCCGCCCATCATGGTCAGCGTCTTGGGGCGGCACGGGTTCTTGTCCGCGCTCATCAACGCGATGGCGGCATAGCTCGGCACCGAGGGCTGACAGACCGCGAGCATATGCGCGCCGGGGCCGATCGCCTCCATGAATTCAACGAGATAATCGACATAATCGTCGAGATCGAAAAAGCCTTCCGACACCGGCACCTGGCGCGCATCGCGCCAATCGGTGATGTAAACATCGCACGTCGGCAGCATCCGCTCCACCGTGCCGCGCAGCAGCGTGGCGAAATGGCCCGACATCGGCGCGACGATCAGCAGCTTGGGGCCGCCCGTCACGCCCTTGCGCGCGAAGCGCTTGAGCTGGCCGAACGGCTTTTGCAGCACGATTTCCTCGATCACATCGACTTCGCGACCGTCGATGGTCGTGCGATCCAGCCCGAAGGCGGGCTTGCCGCGCGGCGCCGCCGCATGGGCGAATACCTCAAGCGCGGACGCCATCACCGTGCCGCCGCCGAAATAGGCGAATGGGTTTGCCGGATTCTGCAACATGCCCGCGCCGAAATTGGCCCACGCCCCGGCGCTGGCGAGCACCGATCGTTGGAATTCATATGCGTCGTAGAGCATCGGGTATCCTGTGCTGGCAAACCTTCGAGCTCAAACTAGGTAAACTGTTTCAGGTCGATGACAAATTAAATTGCTGCAATCGCGAAGCAGCTTTCGACACGCCCAGGCCACCGCCGCGCCGTTGAGCCGGAGGGGCGGCCCTGCTAGGCGCGGCTGCATGTCCACCGAAGCGCCCATCGAAGCCCCTCGCCGCCGTCTCGGCAACCTCGCGCTGGTGTGGGATCACGTGCGCCGTTATCCGGGCCGCATCGCCGCCGCCTGCGCCGCGCTGACCGTTACGTCGCTGGCGACGATCGCGATCCCGTACAGCTTCAAGCGCGTGATCGATCGCGGCTTCGGCCCCGGCGCAAATGGCGACATGGCGGGCCCGTTCCACTATCTGCTGATGATCGTGGTGGTGCTGGCGATCGCGACGGCGATCCGCTTCTATTTCGTGTCATGGCTCGGCGAGCGCGTGGTGGCCGATATCCGCGCCCGCGTGCAGCGCCATCTGCTGACGCTCACCCCGCGCTTCTTCGAGGAAAATCGCCCGTCCGAAATCGCCTCGCGGCTGACGGCGGATACCGCGCAGATCGAGAATGTCGTGGGATCGACCGTCTCGGTCGCGCTGCGCAACCTGTTCACCGGCTTCGGCGGGATGATCTATCTGTTCGCGATCTCGCCCAAGCTCGCCGGGATGCTGGTGCTGGGCATTCCGGTGGTGATCCTGCCGATCGCGTTGCTCGGCCGCCGCGTGCGCGCTTATTCGCGCACATCGCAGGATCGCATCGCCGATGTCGGCGCGATGGCGACCGAAACGCTGGGCGCGATGAAGATCGTGCAGGCGTTCGGACAGGAAGAACGCGAGGCGCAACGCTTCGCCGACGCGGTGGAGGCGACGATGGCCGCCGCTCGCCACCGCATCATGGTGCGCGCGATGATGACCGCGATCGTCATCGGGCTGATCTTCGGCTCGATCACGCTGGTTCTTTGGGAAGGCGCGATCGACGTCGCCGCCGGTCGCCTGTCGGGCGGCGCGATCGCGGCCTTCGTGCTGACCGGCGGGATCGTCGCCGGCGCGTTCGGCGCGCTGACCGAAGTTTATGGCGATCTGTTGCGTGGCGCTGGCGCCGCCGGGCGCCTGTCTGAATTGCTCGCCGAACGGCCAGAGATCGCGGCGCCCCCCGCCCCGCTCCTCCTCCCGCTCCCGCCGCGCGGCGCGGTGGCGTTCGAGCATGTCGAATTCCGCTATCCCACGCGGCAGGATACGGCGGCGCTTCACGATTTCAGCCTGACGATCACGCCGGGCGAGACGGTGGCGGTGGTCGGCCCGTCGGGCGCGGGCAAGACGACCCTGTTCCAGTTGCTCCAGCGCTTCTACGATCCGGCCAGCGGGCGCATCACGATCGACGGCATCGACCTGCGTGACGCCGATCCGGCCGCAATCCGATCGCATATCGCGATGGTGCCGCAGGAAACCGTGATCTTCGCCGCCTCCGCCCGCGACAATCTGCGCTACGGCCGCTGGGAAGCGCATGACGACGAGCTTTGGGGTGCGGCCGAAGCCGCCAATGCCGCCGATTTCCTCCGCGCGCTGCCGGATGGGCTCGATACCTATCTCGGCGAGGGGGGCGCGCGGCTTTCGGGCGGCCAGCGGCAGCGCGTGGCGATCGCGCGCGCCCTGCTGCGCGACGCCCCGATCCTGCTGCTCGACGAGGCGACCAGCGCGCTCGACGCGGAAAGCGAATTGCTCGTCCAGCAGGCGCTCGACCGGCTGATGACCGATCGCACCACGCTGGTCATCGCGCATCGGCTCGCCACCGTGCGCGCCGCCAACCGCATCGTCGTGATGGACGACGGCCGGATCGTCGAGGAAGGCACCCATGCCGCGCTGATGGCGCGCAGCGGCCTTTATGCGCGCCTCGCCAGCCTCCAGTTCAGCGAAGCGGCGTAGCGCCCTCATTCCCTTTCTGCTCTAATCATCCGCAAAGGCATGAGGAGAGCTGCAATGGCCCGCGAATTTGATGTGATCGTTTATGGCGCAACCGGTTTTACCGGGCGGCTCGTCGCGGAATATCTGCAAGCGACCTATGGCACGACGGGCCCGAAATGGGCGATGGCGGGTCGCTCGCTCTCCAAGCTGCAAGAGGTGCGGGACGAGATGGGCGTGGCGGCGGACGTGCCGCTGATCACCGCCAATTCGGACGATCCCGCCAGCCTGCGCGCCATGGCGGAGCGCGCGACCGTGGTGATCTCCACCGTCGGGCCGTATCAGCTCTATGGCAGCGATCTCGTCGCTGCCTGCGTCGAGACCGGCACGGCCTATGTCGATCTGTGCGGCGAGCCGGGATGGATGCGCAAGATGATCGACGCGCACGAGGCGCGCGCGAAGGAATCCGGCGCGCGGATCGTTTTCTCCTGCGGCTTCGATTCCATCCCGTTCGATCTGGGCGTGCTGACCTTGCAGGAGGCCGCGACCAAGCGTTTCGGCAAGCCGGCGCCGCGCGTGAAATGCCGCGTGCGGACGATGAAGGGCAAATTCTCCGGTGGCACCGCCGCCAGCCTGAAAGCGACGCTGGCCGCCGCCGCGCGCGACCCCTCGCTGCTCGCGCTGCTCGCCAGCCCGTTCGCGCTGACGCCCGGGCATAGCGGCCCGCATCAGCCGACCGGGCTGATCCCGGAATATGATTCGACGATCAACGCCTGGGTCGCGCCGTTCATCATGGCGCCGATCAACACCAAGAACGTCCACCGCACCAATTTCCTGCTGGGCCAGCGATATGGCAGCGATTTCGTCTATGACGAGATGATGGTCGCCGGGCTGGGCGATATCGGCAAAGCCGCCGCCGAAGCGATCGCGAAGATGAATCCGCTGGGCGGCGACAAGGGGCCGAAGCCCGGCGAAGGCCCGTCCAAGGAAGAACGCGACAGCGGCCATTACGACGTTCTGTTCATCGGCCTGATGCCCGATGGCGCGCGGATCGACGCGGTCGTCACCGGCGATCGCGATCCGGGCTATGGCTCGACCAGCAAGATGCTCGCGGAAAGCGCGCTGTGCCTCGTCGAGGATGTGGCGGGCTCGGGCGGCGTCTGGACGCCGGGCGCGATCATGGGTGACGCGCTGCGCAAGCGGCTGATCGCCAAGGCCGGGATGACCTTCACGGGGGGATAAGCCAGATTCGGCAACACCGCGGGGCCACGCGTCGCGCCCGACTCAGCCGCCTTGACTCAGGAGCAAACGTCATTCCATATCGCGATATATATCTCGATATGGAATGACCGATGACGATCGACCTTTTGCACGAACACGGCCGGGTGTTTCTCGGCAGCCGTCTGAAACGGCTTGGGGAGCGGATGCAGGCGGGGGCGGCCAAGGTGATCGCCGATGCCGGATTGCCGGTGCAGCCTTCCCATATGCCGATGCTGGCGGCGCTGGATGCGGGGCCGATGACGATCGGGCAATTGGTGCAGGCTGCCGGCATCAGCCAGCCCGGCGTGACGCGCGCGATCGGCCAATTGGTCGAACTCGGCCTCGCGCGGTCCGAACAGGGTGTCGATCAGCGACAGCGCACGATTACCCTCACCGCCGCCGGCGCCGCCGCGATGGCGCGGGCCAGATTGCATGTCTGGCCACGCGTGGAGCACGCGGTCGACGCGCTGTGCGGCGGCAGCGCGCGCGCCTTCCTCGATCAGATCGCTGCGGTGGAGGCCGCGCTCGCCGCGACGCCGCTCGATCTCCTCGCCGCCCAGGCCGAGCCGGATATCCTCTCGATCCGCGAATATAGCGACGATCTTGCCCGCCATTTCCACGATATCAACGCGGAATGGATCGACGCGATGTTCCAGCTCGAGGACACCGATCGAGAGGTGCTGGAAAATCCGCGCGCCAAAATCGTCGATGCGGGGGGCACCATCCTGTTCGTCGAAGCCAAAGGCCTTGGGATCATCGGAACCTGCGCGCTGCAGAAAACCGGCGCCAGCAGCTTCGAGCTGACCAAGATGGGCGTGCGCGAAACCGCGCGCGGATTGAAAGCGGGGGAGTTCCTGCTCGCCGCGATCGTCGAGCGCGCGCGTTCGCTGGGCGCCGATCCGCTCTATTTGCTCACCAATGCGCGATGCGCGCCGGCGATCCATCTGTACGAGAAGATCGGCTTCGCCCACGATGCCGAGATCATGGCGCGATATGGCGCGCGCTACGCCCGCTGCGATGTCGCGATGCGCTATAACCCGCGCGACGGCGCGTAACGCTGCCGCCGTGCGTTACCGCCCGAGCGCGATCGCGCCCGCCGCCGCGAAGCCGGTGAGCGCGATCACGCCGAGCAGTCGCGCCAGTTCCTCCTTGCGGAAATTGACCAGCATATCCTCGTCGAGAAACCAGCACCCCTCCTCCGCGGGCAGGATCGCGCCGAAACGCGTCATGCGGCGGAACATGCGCTGCTGCGCGCGCGCCTGCGGCTCGAATGCGATCGCGCTTTCGGCCGTGGTGGCCTTTGCGTCGACGAAATGCGCGACGATCACCGATTGCGCGCGTGCCGCGATCTGTTCGGCGATGCGGCCGACGAGGTTCAACTTCATTTCTTGCGTCCCTGATGGCGGATATTGGCGGGGCGACCGCGCCGCTTGATCTCGCGCCGTGGGCCGCCCTTGCGCGGCGGCGGCAACGCTCCCTTGCCCTCCGGCAACTCGAAACGCAGCGCCCCCGAAACCGGATTCGCCTCCGCGAGCCGCAGCTTGAGCCGCCGGCCGAGCGCATATTCCTCGCCGCTCGTCTCGCCCACCAGCGTCCGCGCCGCCTCATCGAAACGGAAATATTCGCCGCCCAGATCGCGCACCGGCATCAGCCCGTCGCCGCCAATCCCATCTACCGTCGCGAAGAAGCCGAAATTGGCGACCCCCGTGATCCGCACCTCCACCGTCTCGCCGACGCGTTCGGCGAGATAGGCCGCGACGTAACGGTCGATCGTGTCGCGCTCCGCCTCCATCGCGCGGCGTTCCAGCCGGCTGATCGCTTCGCCGACGCGCTCGAAATCCTCGTCGCCGCCAAGCCCGCCCGGCCCCAGCGCATAGGCGGAGACGAGCGCGCGATGCACCATCAGATCCGCATAGCGCCGGATCGGCGAGGTGAAATGCCCGTAGCTCCCCAGCGCCAGCCCGAAATGGCCGTGGTTGGCCGGCGAATAATAGGCCTGCGTCTGCGTGCGAAGCACCTGCTCCATCAGTTGCGGGCGGAAATCGGCATCGCCCACCCGATCCAGAATGCGGTTGAAGGTGGCGGGCTTGATCACCTGCCCCAATGCGAAGGGGATATCGAACGTGTCGAGATAATCCTTCAGCGCCACCAGCTTCTCACGCGCGGGCGCTTCGTGGACGCGGTACATCACCGGGGCCTTCTTCGCCTCCAGCGCCTTGGCGGCGGCGACGTTGGCGGCGATCATATAATCCTCGATCAGTCGGTGCGCATCGAGCCGCTCGCGCGCGGCGACCGACATGATACGGCCCTTCTCATCGAGCACGACGCGCCGTTCAGGCAGATCGAGCGCCAGCGGCTCACGCTTGTCGCGCGCGGCGGCGAGCGCCTCCCAGCAACCCCACAGCGGCTTGAGCGCATCGAGCATCGGCCCTGCACCGGCATCGATCGTCGCCTGCGCGTCTTCATAGGCGATGTTGGCCGCGATCCGCACCGTCGCACGGGTGAAGCGCCACGATTTTAACGCGCCAGCCTTGCTCACCTGGATATGGCAGGCGAGCGCGGCGCGATCCTCGCCCTCTTTCAGCGAGCAGATTTCGGCGGAAAGCACCTCCGGCAGCATCGGCACGACGCGATCGGGGAAATAGACCGAATTGCCCCGGCTGCGCGCCTCGCGATCGAGCGCCGATCCGGGGCGGACGTAGAAGCTTACATCGGCGATGGCGATGATCGCCTTCCATCCGCCCGCGTTCGCGGGATCGTTATCCGGCGCGGCCCATACCGCATCGTCATGGTCGCGCGCGTCCGCCGGATCGATCGCGACGATCGGCAGGTGCGTCAGATCTTCCCGCCCGTCGCCCAGCGGCTGGCGCGCGACGCGATCGGCCTCGGCCAGCGCCTCATCGGCGAAGCGATCCGGAATGCCGAACTGGTGGATCGCGATCAGCGAGAAACTGCGCGGGGCGAACGGATCGCCCAGCCGCTGCACGACGCGCGCTGTGATGCGCGGCGGTCGCCCGGCGCGCTCCGCCAGCACCAGATCGCCCGCTTGCGCATCGCCCGCATCGGAAACGGGGAACTCGCGCCGCTCCTTTTTCTCCACGCCCTGCAACCACAGCCGGTCGCCCTCGCCGCGCAGCACGCCGATCAGCTGTTCGGAGCTTGGCGCGAGCGATTTCATCGGATGAGCGATCCAGCCGCTTCCCGCCTCTTCGGTCCGCGCGAGGATGCGCGTGCCGACGCCCAGCGCCCCGCGCTTATGCTCGCGCACGCGCAGGCGCGGTGGCGGGGTTTCCGCCTCCCAGCGCTCGGGGACCGCCCAGACGTTCCCGCCATCGTCCACATCGACGATGCGCAGCACCGTCACCTTCGGCACGCCCCCCATCTTGTGGAACGCGCGGCCGGGAGCGGAATCGATCAGCCCCTCGTCCCCCATGTCCTTCAGCAACGCCTTGAGCGCGATCTTCTCCTGCGCGGTCAGGCCGAAGGCGCGCGCGATCTCCCGCTTGCCCGCGGGGCGATCGCTCGACGCGATGAAGTCCATGATCTGCTGACGCGTCGGCAGGCCGACCTTTGGTTTTCGCATTGCGCGGAGATAGGGGCTGCGCGCGCCAGCGTCACGCGCCAAGAATGAGGGGCGCGCTCCACGCAACCGCCCTGACGAGCCGCATGCCCCAGCCCAAACGCGGCGCGCATTACGAAAAAAAGAAAAAACTAGCGATCATCGCATTGATATATATGAATAAATATGTCGACGTTCGCCAAATTTTAAGCGTGATCACTAACCGGATTCGAATACGCCCGGGTGTATTCAGCCGGGCATGGGCAAATCTCGTCGTATTGTGAAGAAGAACGATTCCGCCGCGTCTCCATCGCTGATGGATGCGCTCGGGCTCGCGCCTACGCCCGATCCGACGATCGATGCGGCGCGCGCCGACAGCCTGCGCGATGTGCGGATGATCTGGCCCGTCACGCTCGCCGTGCTGATATTCGGGCCGCTTGCCGTGCTGGGCCGCAGCCTGTTCGATCGGAGCAGCGGCAGCCTGTTTCTCGATTATGCCGGGATCTCGACGCTGTTCGGGCTGATCATCTGGATGGTCCTCGCCTATCCGAAGAGCGAAACTCGCCCTCCGCATCAGCGGATCGCCGCTATTTCGGCGCTGGCCGCGGCGCTGGCGGTGACGCTGTCGATGCTGCTCGATTCCGCCCAGACCCTCGCCTCGCCGGAAACGCGCATCGCCGCCTTCGTCGCCGTATTTGGCGCGATCATCGCCTCCGCCGTATCGCTGCACGCGATCCGTGCGGCGAGCATCGCCTTCGCCGTGGCGATGGCGACGATGATCTTGGTCACCGCCGGGCCCGGCATGGCCTTTGCCATCGGGGGAATTGTCGCGACGATGTTCACCGGCGGCTTGATCCGCGTTGCGTGGCACGACGTTGCGCAGCAAGCGGCCCGCGCGAGCGAGCGTGATGCCAACCGGCTCGCGGCGCGGCTGGTCGACGAATTCGAGGCGCAGGGCACCGGCTGGTTCTGGCAAACCGATCGCGCCGGCAATCTCACCTATATCACCGACAAGGTGGGTGACGAACTCAACCGGATGGGCGTGGTACCGATCGGGGCACGGCTGGTGAACATCTTCCGCGTCGATTCAGAACTGGTCGAGACGGAGCGCACGCTGACCTTCCACCTTTCGTCTCGCACCAGCTTTTCGGACTATTCGGTGCGCCCGGCATTCGACAGCGTGGTCGATCGGTGGTGGTCGATCTCGGGCCGGCCAATTTTGGACGATCTCGGCTGTTTTCAGGGCTTTATAGGATCAGGCTCAGATCTAACCGAAAAACGCCGGGCGGAGGCGGAGATTACCCGGCTCGCGCTGTTCGACAGCCTTACCGGGCTGGCCAACCGCCAGCGGATGCGGCTGTCGCTGGAAAAGACGCTGAATTCAGAGCGCAATTCGCCTTCCTCGACCGGGCTGTTCCTGCTCGATCTCGATCGCTTCAAGGCGGTCAACGATACGCTCGGGCATCAGGTGGGCGACGAATTGCTCAAGCAGGTCGCGCATCGCCTGCAACGCGCGGTCGGCGATTCCGGCCTGGTCGGACGGCTTGGCGGCGACGAGTTCGAGGTCGTCCTGCCGCGCCACCCGGAGCGCGCGCGGCTGACCGAGATCGCACAGGACATCATCACCGCGCTGTCCGCGCCCTATTTCATCTCCGGCGCCACGCTGTCGATCGGCTGTTCGGTCGGCATCGCCATCGCCCCCGAACATGGCGAAGATGTCGAGACGCTGGTGCGCAACGCCGATCTCGCGCTTTACGCCGCCAAAGCCGACGGGCGCGGCGTCCATCGCTTCTATCGCCCGGAGTTGCTCGCCGGCGCGCAGAACCGCAAGCGGCTGGAAGACGATCTGCGTCAGGCGCTCGCCGGCAACGAATTTCACCTGACCTATCAGCCGGTGGTCTCCACCGTGAACGAGCGCATCGTCGGCTATGAGGCGTTGCTGCGCTGGGATCATCCCTCTCGCGGGCCGATCAGCCCGGCGGAGTTCGTCCCCGTCGCGGAGGAATGCGGGCTGATCGAGCAGATCGGCGAATGGGTATTGCGCACCGCCTGTGCCGAGGCCGCGCAATGGCCCGATCATGTGCGCGTCGCGGTCAACGTGTCGCCGCTGCAATTCGCCAATCCGGCGCTACCGGCGATCGTCACCAGCGCGATTGCCGCATCCGGCATCGCCCCGCGCCGGCTTGAACTGGAGATCACCGAAGGGGTGTTTCTCCAGGAAGATTCGTCATCGGAACTGATGTTCCGCGCGCTCAAGGGCGTCGGCGTGCGGCTGGCGCTCGATGATTTCGGCACCGGCTATTCCAGCCTCGGCTATCTGAAAAAGGCGCCGTTCGACAAGATCAAGATCGATCAGAGCTTCGTGCGCGGCGCGATCCAGCCCGGCAACCGCAACGCCGCGATCATCAAGGCGATCGTATCGCTCGCCGATACCCTTGGCATGGAAACCACCGCCGAGGGCGTGGAGCAGCAGGACGAGATCGCGCTGATCCGCGATCTGGGATGCAGCCACATCCAGGGCTTCGTCTATGGCCGTCCGGCGCGCGCCGCCGACGTGCTCGAGCAATTGAGCGTTGACGCCGGCAGCGCGACGCCGATCGGCCACAAGATCAGCCGCAGCCCGCGCTCCTCCGTATTGCGCACCGCGCGGCTGGAGATCGGCGACGAGGCGGGCGACATCCGCATCCGCAACATTTCCACCACCGGCGCGATGATCGACGGGGTGAACTTCCCCGAGGAGGCTGTCGGCGCGGATGTGCTGATCGAGCTGATCGAGAACCAGCTCTTTCCCGCAACCGTCCGCTGGACGACCGACGGCCGCGCCGGCCTCCAGTTCGCCGAAGCCTTTGACCTTGAGCGGCTCACCAGCGCGACGGCCGCCACCACGCTGCGTCAGCGCAAGGTCGCCTGACGCAGCCGCGCTTCAGTCGCGACCTTCGGGCGCGCCGAGCGGGAACATGTGCCGATAGGGTCGCGCCTCATCCAGCGCGCGGGCATAGCTGGGACGTTTCAGCAGCCGCCCGCGATAAGCGTGGAGCGCCTCATGCTCAGGCGGGATGGCATGGGTCCAGTCGCCATAGAGCAACGCGGGTGCGGCCGCGCAATCGGCGAGCGTAAAGCTATCCCCCACCGCCCATTCGCGCCCGGCCAGCCGCGCGTTCAACCACGCATAAGCGGTCTCCAGCGCCGCGCGCCACTGCTGCTCGCGCGTGGCGTCATCGCGCCCGATCCGACCAGTCACAATGCGTTGCTGGGGAGAATTCACATAATTGTCGAAGAAGCGATCGATCATTCGCACCTCCGCCGCGACGATGCGATCGGCCGGCAGCAAGGGCGCGCGATCCGGATAGCGCGCGTCGAGATATTCGATGATCCCGGTCGCGTCGAAAACGAATGTATCGCCATCGGTGATCGCGGGGAACTTGCCGATCGGCCAAAGGCTCGCAAAGTCGGACGCCACCGGCTCCGATCCGTCGAGCATCCGCGATTCGAATGGAATATCCTTTTCGTAAAAGGCCGTTTTGGCTTTTTGACAATAGGATGAGAGCGGATGCTCATACAGGATGAAGGCCATTTTCCTCTCCATTGGGCGCGATTTTATCGTCGTCTCGCCGGTCTCTGCGGCGCGCGGCGCCTGTATCGTCGATGCGCGCGCCGCTGTCACGATCCCGGCCGCCGCCATATGACCTGAGCATGCCGCGCAGCGCGGTCCGCCGGCATCCGCGAGGCGCGGACATATCCGCCGGAATATATTTTCGTTCTCCACCCGTTCCCTTGCCTTCCGGGAAAGCGGCGGAAGTCCGCGCGTCGCGGCCCCGCAAGTGCGACGAAACGAATCTCCACAGCGACGAACCGTTCGTCGCAGGAGCAATTTACGTACTTGCGGCCCGCGCGCGATTGCCACAATCTGTTGGGGTTGGTTTCGGGGGCGAGCCCAATCGCTGGTAGGAACTTTGCCGCATCCCCATATTGCGGCGTGGCTTGTTGCGCGTAGTCGAGCGGCGTCTGGCCACATTTTGTTCTCACGGCGATCAACCGCCCCGAGTGTAGTATAAGGGTTCGTTCGCGATTCGAACGGACCGTGAACGAGGGAATGGCGGCGATGGATTTCAGAGACTCGAGCGAGGCGAACATGGCGAGCGAGACACTGGAAGCGGTGAGCGGCACGGGCACGGCGGGGGGCCATGCGGTCCGTCGCCCGACCTATGCGGTCGAGGTCGATCACAGCCGCGACGCGCTGCTCACCGAATTCGGCAAGGATACGCTGACCGATCGCTATCTGCTGCCGGGCGAAACCTATCAGGATCTGTTCGTCCGCGTCGCGTCCGCCTATGCGGACGATGCCGCGCACGCGCAGCGGCTTTACGATTATATCTCGAAACTGTGGTTCATGCCGGCGACGCCGGTGCTGTCAAACGGCGGCACCGGGCGCGGTCTGCCGATCTCCTGCTATCTCAATTCGGTGCCCGACAGCCTGAACGGCATCGTCGACACCTGGAACGAGAATGTCTGGCTCGCCTCGCGCGGCGGCGGGATCGGCACCTATTGGGGCAATGTGCGCGGGATCGGCGAGCCGGTCGGCCTGAACGGCAAGACCAGCGGCATCATCCCCTTCGTGCGCGTGATGGACAGCCTGACGCTCGCCATCTCGCAGGGCTCGCTGCGGCGCGGCTCGGCGGCGTGCTATCTCGATGTCTCGCACCCGGAGATCGAGGAGTTCCTCGAAATCCGCAAACCTTCCGGCGATTTCAACCGCAAGGCGCTGAACCTGCACCATGGCGTGCTGATTCCGGACGCGTTCATGGAAGCGGTGCGCGACGGTGCCGAATGGACACTCAAATCCCCGAAGGACGGCAGCGAGCGCGGCAAGGTTGACGCGCGCGCGCTGTTCCAGAAGCTGGTCGAGACCCGGCTGGCGACCGGCGAGCCGTACATCGTGTTCGCGGATCACGTGAACAAGAACATGCCCAAGCATCACCGCGATCTGGGCCTGAAAGTCTCCACCTCGAACCTGTGCAGCGAGATTACGCTGCCGACCGGGCGCGATCACCTTGGCAACGATCGCACCGCGGTCTGCTGCCTGTCCTCGCTCAACATGGAAACGTGGGACGAGTGGAAGGACGAGAAGAACTTCGTCGAGGACGTGATGCGTTTCCTCGACAACGTGCTGCAGGATTATATCGAGCGGCACGAGCCGGGGATGGAGCGCGCCGCTTATTCCGCCGGACGCGAGCGTTCGGTTGGCCTCGGCGTAATGGGCTTCCACTCCTTCCTTCAGGCGCGTGGGCTGCCGTTCGAAGGCGCGATGGCGAAATCGTGGAACCTGCGCATCTTCAAGCATATCAAGGCGCAGGTCGATGAGGCGTCGATGCAGCTCGCGGTGGAACGTGGCCCCTGCCCCGACGCCGCCGACATGGGCGTGATGGAGCGGTTCAGCTGCAAGATGGCGATCGCGCCGACCGCGTCGATCTCGATCATCTGCGGCGGCACCAGCGCGTGCATCGAGCCGATCCCGGCCAATATCTATACGCACAAGACGCTGTCGGGCTCGTTCGTCGTCCGCAATCCGTATCTTGAAAAGCTGCTGATCGAGAAGGCGAAGAACACCGACGCGGTGTGGAATTCGATCCTCGAACAGGGCGGATCGGTCCAGCACCTCGATTTCCTGTCGGTGGACGAAAAGGATTGCTTCAAGACCTCGTTCGAGATCGATCAGCGCTGGCTGCTCGAACTGGCGGGCGATCGCGCGCCGTTCATCGATCAGGCACAGTCGCTCAACCTGTTCATTCCGGCAGACGTGGAGAAGTGGGACCTGCTGATGCTCCACTTCCGCGCGTGGGAATTGGGGATCAAGTCGCTCTACTACCTCCGCTCCAAGTCGGTGCAGCGCGCCGGTTTCGCGGGCGGCGTGGAGGCTGACAATACGCTGGAGAAGCCCAAGTTCGATCTGGGCGAGACCACCGATTATGACGAGTGCCTCGCCTGCCAGTGATCGCCGGATAGCGGAGTGGCCTCGCGGCCGCTCCGCACCGAATTGTTATTGGAAAATGCTGTCGCGCACGGGGCTGAGCGGCAAGCCGGCGGTCGATCGGGCGGCGGCCACCGGAACGATCCGCCCCACCGCGACGATCGCCACCCCCGCCACCGCGGCACCCAGGATCATATCGATCAGATAATGCGTCCCCTCAACCGGGGTGGACAGCAGCATCGCCACGTTGATCGCGACCAGCGGCGCGCGCAATTCGCGACGGGGCCAGGCCGCCGCGATGTAGATCACCGCCGCAGCAGTGTGAAAGCTTGGCGCGGAAACCAGCCCGCGCAGCTGTGCCAGATCGACATAATGCACTTGGTGCGCGCGAAGCGCCGGGATCAGCGCCGCCTGCCATTCTTCGCTTTCCGGCACATAGGGCAGCGGACCGTGCCATAGATGGGAAAGCGGCCCAACCGCCGTCATCAGCGGATAAAGCACCAGCGTCAGCAACGCCGCGAGCCAGAAGGTCATGAGAAAGCGATGCGCCGCCGCGCGCTTGCCGGTCCAGGCATACCAGCCGAGCAGGATCGCCGGCGTGACGAAGATCATCTGATAGGCGGCGAGCCCCAGCCATTGCAGCGCGCGGTGATCGGCGACGAGGCGATACCAGGCCAGCCAATCGAACCCCAATGCCTCATCGATGCGTTGCAGCGTCGCGTCGTGCATCCCGCTGGTCAGCGCCGCGATCGGATAGCTGGCGATCGCGCCAACCAACGAGATGAGCGTGAACAGCCCGAAATATTCGGCGCAATCGGCGATCATGCGCCCATGGCGCGGCATCCAGCGCGGCGCGCCCAGCCGCAGCGCCACCAACAGCACGGCAACGGCGTAATAGGGCAGAATGCCTCGCCCGAGCGGTTCGATCCGCAATTCGGCGATATGCATCAGCACCCCGAGCGTCGCGATGCTGGCGATCAGGCCCGCGAAAATCAGCCAGCCGTGGCCGCGCGAAGATCGTTCCGGGGGGAAAACAACAACCGCGCCCTCAGTAAGCGTTGGGATCAGCGGGGCGGCGGCGGAACTGGTTGACGGCAATGACAAGGCTTTCAAAGAGGCCATCGCCTCGACCGATTATGCTTTCCCTTGCATGAATGAGCGCGGCGCGCAGCGTTGTCATCCACTAAAATCGCGGTGAGATGAGAAGGCGCGACAGGTGTGTGAATCTTGCATTACCAGAGAGTTTCGCAATCGCGAGATCCAGGGGGCAATCGCACGCGCCGCGCGGCGGGAGAATCACCTCTCCGCCACCGCTCCGCAGAATGCCCGGAATATCACAAACGAGCGCCGAACAGGGCGTGCCGGCGCGGTGTTCCTCACCGCTGCGCGGCCTGCTTGCACGTGCCCGATTGACTCCTCCGCGCGCGCGTCGCAGGGGCGATCCGGGCTACGTATTCCCGTGGCCGATCAGGAAACCACAACCGCAATGCCAAGCGACAGTAGTCGATTGAACGCGCCATCGAGGGCGCCCGGCCGGGCCTGATCGCATCAGTCTCGTCCACGGGTGTCGCCGATGGCGCACGAATGGGATGAGACATGGACTTTGTACCACAGACCGCACGCGGCCTGCTGAGCCTGTCGCGTCAATGGCGCGGCAACGTCGCGCCAAGCTGGGCCGACGCAATCGCCTTCCTGCTGCTCGCCGGCGTCGCCGTGCTTGTGATCCAGGGGGCGGAAGCCATGGTCGCGCCGCTCGCGCGGCTTGATATCGCGCCGGTCACGCTCGATCTGGCGAACCTGCCCGGCTATGCGCTGCGCACCACCCTGCGCATGTTCGCCGCACTTGGCGCCAGCCTCGTCTTCACCTTCGTCGTCGCCACGCTGGCCGCCAAGAGCCGCCGCGCGGAGATGGTGATCGTTCCCGCGCTCGATATCCTGCAATCGGTGCCGATCCTGGGCTTTCTCACCTTCACCGTCACTTTCTTCATGGGGCTATTCCCGGCGCGCCAGCTTGGCGTGGAGCTGGCCGCGATCTTCGCGATCTTCACCAGCCAGGCGTGGAACATGGCGTTCAGCTTCTATCAGTCGCTGCGTTCCGTCCCCGCCGATCTGGAGGAAGTGACGCGCGGCTTCGCGCTGTCGCCATGGCGCCGCTTCATCCGGCTTGAACTGCCCTTCGCCACGCCGGCGCTGGTGTGGAACGCGATGATGTCGATGTCGGGCGGCTGGTTCTTCGTCGTCGCATCGGAGGCGATCAGCGTCGGCGACACGCGGATCATGTTGCCGGGAATCGGTTCCTATCTCGCGCTCGCGATCGACCATCAGGATTTCGGCCATGTCGGCTGGGCCGTCGCGGCGATGGCGGTGGTGATCCTGCTCTACGACCAGCTCGTATTCCGCCCGGTGGTCGTTTGGGCCGATCGCTTCCGTTTCGAGCAGACCGCCAGCGCGCACCGCCCGCGATCCTGGGCCTATGACCTGTTCCGCCGCACCCGCCTGTTGCCGGTGGTGTTTTCCCCGGTGATCGCGCTGGGCCGCGCGTTGATGGTGCTCGATCGCCGCCCCGCACGGCGCACCGGCCAGCAGACGGAGGAACGCTCGAACGCCGGGCGCTGGCTATGGCTGGCGATCGTCGTCGTCGCGGTCGGCTGGGCGGTGTGGCTGATCGCCAGCTATGTCGCGCGGCATCTCGCGCTGGGCGATGTGCTGAGCGCATTCGGCCTCGGCCTGATCACCCTGTTGCGCGTGCTCGTGCTGATCGCGCTCGCCAGCCTGATCTGGGTGCCGATCGGCGTGTGGATCGGCCTGCGCCCGCGCTGGGCCGAGCGGCTCCAGCCGGTGGCGCAATTCCTCGCCGCCTTCCCCGCCAACGTGCTGTTTCCCTTCGCGGTGATCGCGATCGTCCACTGGCGGCTCGATCCCGGATGTCTGGCTTTCGCCGCTGATGGTGCTGGGCACGCAATGGTACATCTTGTTCAACGTCATCGCCGGCGCGAGCGCGATCCCCACCGATCTGCGCGAAGCGGCCGGGATGTTCGGCGTGAGGCGCTGGCAATGGTGGCGCACGCTCGCGATCCCCGGCATCTTTCCTTATTACGTGACGGGCGCGCTGACCGCCTCGGGCGGATCGTGGAACGCCAGCATCGTCGCGGAGCTGGTGACATGGGGCGACCGCAAGCTCGAAGCCACCGGGCTTGGCGCCTATATCGCGCAGGCGACGGCCGGGGGCGATTTCCCGCGCGTGACATTGGGCATCGCGGTGATGTCGATCTTCGTGATCGGCATCAACCGACTGTTGTGGCGTCCGCTCTATGCTTATGCCGACCGGCGGCTGCGGCTCGGCTGACCTACTGAATCACCGACAGGAGAAGCCAATTGGCCACCCTCGCCCGCCTTCCCACCGCTACCCCGCTCGTCACCGTCAGCGGTGTGCGCCATCATTACGGCAAGGGCGCCGGCGATCTGCTGGTGCTCGACAATGTCGATCTGACGCTCAACGAGGGCGAGGTCGTCGGGCTGCTCGGCCGCTCCGGCTCGGGCAAATCGACGCTGCTGCGATCGATCGCGGGGCTGATCGCGCCCAGCGAGGGCGAAATCCGTTTCGAGCCGCAGACCGACGGTAGCGAACCGACCGTCAGCATGGTGTTTCAGACCTTCGCTCTATTCCCCTGGCTCACCGTGCTCCAGAACGTCGAACTGGGGCTGGAGGCGCAGCGCGTGCCTGCGGAGGAACGCCGCACGCGCGCACTGGCGGCGATCGATCTGATCGGCCTCGACGGGTTCGAGAACGCCTTTCCCCAAGGAACTGTCCGGCGGGATGCGCCAGCGCGTCGGGCTGGCGCGCGCGATCGTCGTCAATCCGTCGCTGTTGCTGATGGACGAACCCTTCTCCGCGCTCGATGTGCTGACGGCGGAAACGCTGCGCACCGATCTGCTCGATCTGTGGTCCGAAGGGCGGATGCCGATCAAATCGATCCTGATCGTGACGCACAATATCGAGGAGGCGGTGCTGATGTGCGATCGCATCCTCGTCTTCGCCTCCAATCCCGGCCGCATCGCCGCCGAGATCAGGGTCGATCTGCCGCAACCGCGCGACCGGCTCGATCCGGCATTCCGCGCGCTGGTGGAGGATATCTACGCCCGGATGACCGCGCGGCCGGCGGCGCAGCCGGCGCGTGACGGGCTGTTCCCCGGCACCGGCATCTCGATGGTGCTGCCGGTCGTCTCCACCAACGCGCTCGCTGGCTTGATCGAGGAGGTGGACGCCACGCCGTTCGATGGCCGCGCGGCGATGGCCGACCTTGCCGATCAGCTCCAGCTGGAGATCGACGATCTGTTCCCGATGGCGGAAACGTTGCAATTGATGCGCTTCGCCGATCTGTCCGGCGGCGACCTGTTGCTCACCCCGGCCGCGCGGCGCTACGCGCAGGCCGACACGGACGAGCGCAAGGCGATATTCGCGCACGCGCTCGTCCAGCATGTGCCGCTCGCCCAGCATATCCGCCGCATCCTTGATGAGCGGCCGAGCCACACCGCGCCGGCGCGTCGCTTCCGCGACGAGCTGGAGGATCACATGTCCCCCGACTACGCCGATGAGACGCTGCGCTCGGTGACGCATTGGTGCCGCTATGCCGAGCTGTTCGCTTACGATGAAGATGCGGACGAGTTCAGCCTCGACAATCCCGCCTGAGCCAAGCCGATCGTCATCCCGCATCGACCGCCTGACCCTATCAGCGGCGGCGCGACCCCATTATCGAACAAAACGCGAATATCCGCCCGCTTCGGCTATATCGCGCCCCGTCAAGCCAGCCTGCCACTAGGGATGGTATCATCCACGGAATATTTCTGGTGTTCGGGCAATTTAACCATTGGAGCCGGGGGCCGCTCAGGTTAAGCTTCCGTTCGCGGCCGGAGAGCGTGATCGCCCCCTCTGCATCGCGCTGGGACAAGTCATTTGGAAAGGCGGAAAAGGTGCGTGCATCCGGCATCTCGGCAGCATCACCCGCGCTCGATCCGATGTTTCGTCGCGCGCCCGCCACCCCCGCGACGCGCCGGAATATCGTTTCGCGGCGCTCGGATCGCGGGCGCCCCGGATCAGCCGAGTTCCTCGAAAAGGTCGCGCGTATTCTGCGCCGTCGCGGCAAGGCACACGGTGTCGCCACGCACGGCGACCACCAGCCCGATCGGCAGATAACATTGCCGCGCATCATCCGGCAGCGCGACATGAGCGGCGTCGAGCTTGGTCAACCGGATACGCATACCGTCCATTCCATCGACGGTGCCGATTTGGATGCCGTCGGCGGCAACGATTCGCATGTCCGGCTTGATATGGTTAAGATCGTGCACTCGTTCCCCCAACTCGAACTCATTCGAGGCGCTCAACGCGCGCACCGGCAAAGCGCTGCATTCGCTCGCGAAAAATTGCGGCCGTCGCGATCCGAAAGGAAACGGGCATGAAGGTTGACGGTAACCGTTTCCGAACGAAGCGCTTTGCGCGCTTTCTTGCCCTGCTCGACAAATTGCCCGCCAAGGATGGGCCGGCGCGTATCCTCGATATCGGCGGCACGCGGGAATATTGGCAGGCGCTTCGGCCGCTATGGGAGGGCCGCAAGATCGACGTCACAATCGTCAACCTCGATCAGCCGACCGAGGACGACGACGTCTTTCATCTGCGTTCGGACAATGCGTGCGCGCTCCACTATCCCGATATGGCGTTCGACGTGGTTCATTCGAACAGCGTGATCGAGCATGTCGGGCATTGGCCGGAAATGGCCGCGATGGCGCGCGAAGTGCGTCGGCTCGCCCCGCATTATTACCTTCAGACGCCCAATTTCTGGTTCCCGGTGGAACCGCATTATCGCTCGCTGATGTTCCACTGGCTGCCTGAATCCTATCGCGCCGCGCGGTTGGTGAACCGGCGCCACGGCTTCCGCAGCGCGTCTGATTATGATGAGGCGATGCGCAATATCCAGACGGTGGTGTTGCTCACCGCGCGCCAGATGGGGGCCTTGTTCCCCGATGCACGGATCGAGCGCGAGCGCATCGGCCCGCTCACCAAATCGCTGATCGCAATCCGATGACGCTGCCGGTCGCCATCATGTATGTTGTCGCATTGGTGCTGGCATTGGTCGGCGCCGGCCTGCTGCTTGCGCTCATGCGGCCAAGCGGGCCGGCCAAGATCTATGTCTTTCGCATGACCGGCATCATGGCAATCGCCGCCGGCGCGGTGCTGGCGATGAGCGCAACCGCGATGTGGCGCGGAGGGCTGACGGGATGAGCAACTGCATTTCCAGCACCACCGCGATCCGCACTCTCGTTGATCTTCCCACGGCCCGCGCGCCCCGGCGCCCGGCCACTTTTCGCGCCGAAGGCAGCATGCCGATCGCGCGCTCCACCCCCATCTTTATTCAGCTTCTCTCGGAGTAAATCCCATGTCCCTCCTCCAAGCCTCCAAACAGTACAAGCCGTTCGAATACCCATGGGCGTTCGAATATTGGAAGCGTCAGCAGCAGCTCCACTGGCTGCCCGAAGAAGTGCCGCTGGGCGAGGATTGCCGTGATTGGGCGCAGAAGCTCACCGATCATGAGCGCAACCTGCTGACACAGATCTTCCGCTTCTTCACGCAGGCGGACGTCGAGGTGCAGGATTGCTACCACGAAAAATACGGCCGCGTGTTCAAGCCGACCGAGATCAAGATGATGCTGACGGCGTTCAGCAACATGGAGACGGTGCATATCGCCGCGTACAGCCATCTGCTCGACACGATCGGCATGCCCGAGAGCGAATATGGCGCGTTCCTCGACTATACCGAACTCAAGGACAAGCACGACTATCTGCAGAAGTTCGGCGTCGACAGCGACGAGGACATCGCCCGTACGCTGGCGATGTTCGGCGGCTTTACGGAGGGCGTTCAGCTGTTCGCGAGCTTCGCGATGCTGATGAACTTCCCGCGCTTCAACAAGATGAAGGGCATGGGGCAGATCGTGTCATGGTCGGTGCGCGATGAAAGCCTGCATTGCGAGGGCATCATCAAGCTGTTCCACACCTTCGTGAAGGAACGCGGCTGCCTCACCAAGGCGGTGAAGGACGATATCGCCGATCAGTGCCAGACGACGATCCGGCTCGAGGACAATTTCATCGACCTCGCGTTCGAGATGGGCCCGGTCAACGGGATGGCGCCGAAGGATATCAAGAAATATATCCGCTACATCGCCGACTGGCGGATGGGGCAGCTTGGCCTGAAGCCGATCTTCATGATCGACGAACATCCCATCCCTTGGCTCACCCCGCTGCTGAACGGCGTGGAACATGCCAATTTCTTCGAAACCCGCGCGACGGAATATTCCAAGGCGGCAACGAAGGGCCAATGGTCCGATGTGTGGGATTCGTTCGACAAGCGGCAGAAGGCGAAGATCGGCTCCGCCGCGAACGAGGATGCTGGCGATAGCCAGAGCGAAGGCGACATGTTCTCGGCCGCGGGCGTAGCGGCGGAATAAGCGCGTCACGCGGTGGGCCGGAAAGTTCCGGCGCCGGCCCACCCGCCGATCCGGCTACGCGCGTGTCAACCACGACGATCCACTGCGCCTTAACCAACATGGGCGCAGGGTGTGGCCATGCTGCCGTCACCGCGCATTTTCCGGAGTCGCTGGTTTGCTCTGCTCTGGGCGGGCGGCATCATCTGGTTCGCGATCGACGTCGCCAGCTCTGCCCAGCCAGACGCGGCCGCCAACAACACTGCCGCGCAGGCGACCGACGCGACCGGCATGCCGGTCGATCAGCATGATCTGGCAGCGCTCGCCAATGTGATGGGGAATTAAAAAGGAGGGGCGAAACCGTCGCCGATCCCGCCCCTCCCGCCATGCCCGCGCGAATACGCTACGCGCGCGGAACTCGTCATGACGTTACAAACTTGTCCTCCCCGGCATCGATGTAGGCGGCCCCGCTGCCTTCGACGCGCTGAGCGACATTAACGTATCGATCCGGAATTTGTTGCGGCGCGAAATAAAAAAATCTTTCTATTTCTGAAAGGTTGACCGAATAGCGGCAAACTTTTTGTTGCGGCGAGAACGGCGCTAATTAACCAGCCGCAACGCGTCTTCCTCCCCCTCGATGAGGCGCTTCCCCGCGCCCCGATTGCCGCCCCGCGCCCCGGTGGTTGCGCTTCCGCCCGAAACGAGCATAACAACTGTTATGGATCGGGCGCACCCGACCGACCGTCGAGAGGAAATCAGCGATGCCCCACCCGTTGTTCGATCTTAGCGGCAAGGTTGCGCTGATCACCGGAGGGTCGCGCGGACTTGGGCGCGAGATGGCGCTGGCCTTCGCCGATGCGGGCGCGGACGTGATCGTCTCCAGCCGCAAGGCCGACGCGTGTGAAGCGGTGTTTGCGGAGATCGCGGCGAAGGGGCGACGCGCGCTCGCGCTGCCCGCTCATGCCGCGAAATGGGATGAGATGGACCGGCTCGCGGAGGATGCGTGGAATGCATTCGGCCGGCTCGACATTCTCGTCGCCAACGCCGGGATGGGGCCGCTGGTACCCAGCCACGAGGTGTCGGAAGCGCTGTTCGACAGCGTCGTCGGGCTGAACTTCAAGGGGCCGTTCCGCCTGATCGCCAATATCGCGCACCGCATGGCACAGGCCGATGGCGGGGCGATCCTCGCAACCTCATCGGTCGCTTCGCTGCGACCGACGCCACAGGTCGTGCCTTATGCCGGCGCGAAGGCGGCGCTGAACGCGATGGTGGCGAGCATGGCGCATGAATATGGGCCGAAGGTGCGCATCAACGCGATCGCCGCCGGCCCCTTCCTCACCGATATCTCGAAAGCCTGGAACGAGGAAGCGCGCGAGCATTCCGACAATGCGCTGGGCCGTCCCGGCCGGCCGGAGGAAATCGTCACCACCGCGCTCTATCTGGCCAGCCCCGCTTCCAGCTTCGTTACGGGCACCGTGATCCGCTGCGATGGGGGATGCTGAACGCGCGCTCAGCCCGCAACGAACGGCCGCAGCGGCGCCGGCTCGTAACCCCCGCACGCGACGAAGCCGGTGTTGCGGAAGCCCGGCTTGCCATAGCGGAACAGGCGATTGTCGAGATCGAGCGTTTTGCCGCCCGCCGCGCGCAACACCGCATCGCCGGCGGCGGTATCCCATTCCATCGTCGGGCCGGTGCGCGGATAGACATCCGCCTCCCCGCTCGCCACCAGCACGAACTTCAGGCTGGAGCCGACCGACACGCAATCGCAGATGCCACCGGCATCGAGCCAGGCGGCCGTCGCAGGGTCTCCGTGGCTACGCGAGGCTACCGCGCAGGGTGGTGTTTGGACCGGCCGCACCGCGATGTCCGCTGGCGGCTCCACGCTCCGCGAAAGGCGCGCGATCGGCGCGGCGCGCGACGCCCGTCACCGCATCGCCCCAATAGAGCGCCTTGCGCGCGGGAGCATAGACCACGCCCATTGTCGGCGCTCCCCGCTCGATCAGCCCGATGTTGACCGTGAAATCGTCGCCGCGCCGGATGAATTCCTTGGTCCCGTCGAGCGGATCGACCAGAAAGAACGCGCCGTCCACGTCGGGGATGCGCCCCGCCGCCGCCTCTTCCTCGGCAACCACCGGGATATGCGGCGCGACCTCCTGCAACCCGGCGAGGATCGCCGCCTCCGCCGCATGATCCGCGGCGGTGACGGGGGATTCGTCGGGCTTGATCGTCACGTCCGCGCCCTCGAGGAAGTGCCGCCACACGATGTCGCCGCCAGCCTCTGCCAGCGCCACCAACGCGTCCATCAATGTCGCGCGATCCAGCCCGTCGACGCTCGCTGTGCCTGTCATGCTCATCCTCTGCCGCTAGCCGCGACGAGGGCCGACGCGCCAGCAAGTCTTTCCTATGCGCGGCCAAGCAGGGCTAAGCAACGATCCTCCCTCTTGCCGCGCATCCATAGGCGCCTATGCCGGAAAGGCGATCGCGCAAAGACGACTCGACAGTTCATTCCAAGGAGAGAAAGTGATGTTCAGCCATATGATGGTCGGATCGAACGATATCGATCGTTCGCGCAAATTCTATGATGCGCTGTTCGGCGCGATCGGCGGCAAGCCCGCGATTCAGGACGATCACGGCCGCCTGATGTATCTGCACAATGGCGGAATCTTCATGGTCACCCAGCCGATCGACGGCAATCCCGCGACCCATGCCAACGGCAGCACGATCGGCTTCGCGATGGACGGGCCGGCGACAGGCCGAATGCATGGCACAAGGCCGGCCTCGCGAAAACGGCGGCACCGCGATCGAGGATGCGCCGGGCGTGCGTTCCAGCCCGGCGATGAGCCTGTATCTCGCTTATCTGCGGGATCCGGACGGCAACAAGCTCTGCGCGTTGCACCGGATGCCCGCGTAAGCACATCAACGGCGCCGGCGCGCTCAGGCCGCCGGCGCAACGCCCCAGACGAAATGGATCGGGGCGTCGAGATCGGGGTGGAGGCTGCGGTGGATCGGGCAGGTATGCGCCGCCGCCTCCAGCCGGCGGGCATGCTCGTCGGTCAGACGACGCGGCATATGGATCGTCACCGCCAGCCGCATGATCGTGCGCGACGGGAGGCTGGCCATTTCCTTCTCCACCGTCGCGGTAGCGCCTGCGATATCGAGATCGTGGTTCCGCGCGACGATGCCCATCACGCTCAGGATGCAACTGCCCAATGCGACACCCAGCAGATCGCTGGGCGAAAAGCCCTCACCCTCGCCGTGATTGTCTCGCGGTGCATCGGTGATGAGCACAACGCCGGATTCTGCATGCACCGTCCGGCAGCGCAGCCGCCCCTGATATTCCACCACCAGATCGCTCATCGCCCGCGCCCCTCATCCGCGGTGGAACACCGCCTCGATATTGTGCCCATCCGGATCGAGCACGAAGGCACCATAATAGCCGGGATGATAATGCGGCCGAAGGCCGGGCGCACCATTATCCACGCCGCCCGCCGCGAGCGCGGCGCGATGAAATGCGTCCACCGCATCGCGATCCGCCGCGGTCAGCGCGATATGCAGCTTGCCGCGCGTCGGATCATGTTCCGCGATCCAGAACCACGGCCGGCTATCGCCATAAGCCGCCACCCGCACTGCGCCATCCCTGCCGTCGTACAGGCGCTCGACACCAAGCGGGGCCAGCGCGCGGTCGTAGAAGGCGATCGCACGATCCATGTCGGAGACGCCGAAGGTGACATGATCGAGCATCCCGCACCTCCGCGTCTTGCCTGCCCGGCTTAGGCGGCCTTCACCGCGCGCTCGGGCGTGAACTCCACCTCCAGCCGCCGCACCGCATGGACGAAATTGTTCGGCGCGATATCCATGTCGCCGGTCCAGCGAATATCGGGGAAGCGCGCGAACAACTGGCGATAGGCTTCCTCAAGCTGCAATTGCGCGGTCATCCGCCCGATGCAGATATGCGGGCCATAACCGAAGGCGATGTTCTTCTCAGCATTGGCGCGCGCGATATCGAACCGATCGGGATCGGGGAACATCGCCGCATCGCGATTGGCGGCGCCGTAATACATGATGACCTTCTCCCCCTCCGCGATCCGCTGTCCGCCGACTTCGGTGTCGCGGGTCGCGGTGCGGCGCATGTAGATGACGGGGGAAACCATCCGCGTGATTTCATGCACCGCATTGGTGAGCAGCCCGCCATCTGCCTGAAGCCGCGCCTTCTGATCCGGGTTTTCGGTGAATAGTTTCATAGCGCCCGACAATGAGTTGCGCGTCGTGTCATTGCCCGCGAACACGATCAGCAGCCATGCGCCGTCGAGATACGGATCGGGCAGTGACTCGCCATCGACCATCGCATTGGCAATGGCGCTCATCAAATCCGCCTGCGGATCGGCGCGACGCTTGGCGAGCATATAGCGGCCATAGTCGAACATCTCCGCGACGTTCTTGTTGAACATCTCGATGAAGGCGGCGATCTGCGGGCTGGGTTCGGCCAGGGTGTCGAGCCGCTCGATCTGCTCCACCGCCACTTGCTGCGCCATTTCAAGGAAGTGGATCCACGCCATGAAACGCTCGCGATCCGCTTCCGGCACGCCCAGCATCTCGCACAAGGTGAAGATCGGCAGCCGTTGGCTGAATTTCTCCACCATGTCGCATTTGCCGAGCGGCGCCATCGTATCCAGCAGCCGCGTCACCTCACCGGAAACCCGCTCGCGCAACCCCTTGATATAGGTCGCGGTGAAATAGGGCATATGCTCCTTGCGGAGCTGGCGATGTGGCATCGCGTCGAGATTGATCATCGAATTGGTCGAGGCGGAAAACAACGTGGGGTGCCGCGTCTCCTCCGGCCCGAGCGCCATCAGGATGCCGCCCTTTTCCGAACTGAACGTCTCCGGATCGCCGTTCACACGCTTCACATCCTCGAAGCCTGTGACCGCCCAGAAGCCGACACCTTCGCGCTGCAGCGGGTGCCACATCACCGGCGCTTCCGCGCGCATCCGGGCGTAATCCGCCCATGGCTGCCCATTGGTGAAGGCATAGATGTCGGCGAGGTTCACCCCATCAAGCGTCGGATAAACCTGCGGAAAGGTCGGCCCCTGCCGCCCGTCGACGATATGCTCACTTACGAGGCGCATCTTATCTCTCCTCAATCGGGGAAACGGCGGGCGATCCAGTCGAGGATCGCATGGCTTACTTCCTCCGGTTTTTCCTGCTGCGTCCAATGGCCCGATCCGGCGACCATGTGGCGATCGAGATCGGGGACATATTTCTCCATCCCCTCCGCCATCGATGGCGGCAGGACGTGATCGCATTCGGCGGTGATCATCAGCGCCGGGCAATCGACGCGATCGACGATCCCGGCCGATCGCTCCCAATTGCGCGTGAAGTTGCGATACCAGTTGATTCCGCCGGTAAAGCCGGTGCGGGTGAAGGTTTCGACGAAGGCGCCGCGCTCCTGATCGGTCAGCAACTGATGTTCGTCGCCGCCGGGATCATAGGCCGCGAGCATCGGCTCGAACGCGAAATTCCTCAGTTCGGCGGGCAATGCGGCGAATTCGGCCGGTGTCATTGTCGGGAGTCGCATGAAGAAGCGGAAGCTCCTGTCGACATCCTTCGCCAGCACCGCGTCCGCCGCGCCCGGTTTCTGGAACCAGACGATGTAATTGTCCTCACCCCGCGCCATCCGCATCAGCGCGATCGGATCGGCAGACAGGCGCGGGATGAACGGCGTGTTGAGCCCGATCACGCCGGCTACCCGCGTCGGATGGTGCAGCGCCATCTGCCACACCACGAAGCCGCCCCAATCGTGACCGCAGAATATCGCGCGCTCGATCCCCTTGGCATCGAGCAAGCCGACGAGATCGGCGCACAGTTGCTCCATGTCGTAGCTCTCGACCGCTTCGGGGCGATCGGTCAGCCCATAGCCGCGCTGATCGGGCGCCAGCGCGCGATGCCCGGCGCGCGCGAACGCCGCGAGTTGATGCCGCCACGAATAGGCCAGTTCGGGAAAGCCGTGGCAGAATACCACCGGCACGCCGTCCCCCGGCACGTCGTAACACGCCATGCGAATGCCGTTGGTCTCGACATATGTCAGCGGGGGCATCCCCGGCAGCGCTTCTCCGCTCATGGTCGCACCACCATCTTGCACTGCGCTTCCGGATCACCGAGCGCGCGGAACGCCGCCGCCACCCCGTCCAGCCCGACCTCGCCGCTGATCGCCGGGCGCACGTCGATCACGCCTTCCGCGATATGGCGCAGCGTGGCCGCGAACTCATCGGGCGTGTAGCCGAGCACGAATTTCAGCTCGAGGCTCTTGTTGATGCACAGGAACGGCTCGATCGCATCGGTCTGCATGCACACGCCGACCACCAATATCTGCGACGCGACCGGCACCGCCTCGATCAGCGACTGTATCACGCCCGGCACGCCGACGCATTCGAAGACGATCGCGCGCTTGCCAGCATTGCCGCCCATCGCCATCACCGAACGCTCGGTGCGCGAATGCGGCACGCCCATCGCGCCCCAGCGGGCATGGGGATTTTCCGCCGCCGGATCGATCACCACATCCGCGCCAAACGCCTCCGCAACCTTGCGCCGGGCGGGCGAATAGTCCGATGCGATCACCGGCCCCAGCCCGCGCGCCTTGAGCGCGGCGATCACCGCCAGCCCGACGGGGCCGCAACCGACGACAAGGTTCACCGTATTCGGCCCGGCATCGCTTTCGGCAACGGCATGTTCGCCGACCGCGAACGGCTCGGTCATCGCCGCCTGCACGTCTGACAGGCCGTTCGGCACCGCGAGCAGCATCTGCTCGGTCAGCACCATCGCCTCGCCGAAGCCACCGGGGAAACGGTTGGAATAGCCGACAGTCTCGAAACCCTGCGGCGACGCGACCACCGGCATTGTCACGACGCGGGTGCCAACCTTCAGCCTTTTGTCCGCGCCCGGCCCATGATCGAGGATTTCGGCGCAGAATTCATGGCCGAACACGATGTCCTTCGCCGGGTCGATCAGCGCCGGCTCGCCGGTGCGGCGGCCCAGCTCGACCATCTTCTCCATCGAATGGACCGCATGGAGATCGGAACCACAGATGCCGCAGCACAGCGTCTTGACCAATACCTGCCCCGCGCCCGGCGTCGGATCGGGAACGGTATCGAGCACCAGTTCCGGCCCACGGCGAACGACGGCCTTCATTCCGCCGCGTCCTGTTTCTTGTTGAGCCCCATCGCGGCGAGGATTTCGGGACGGATATTCTCCGTCCCCTTCTGCTGGATATGCTGCGCGACCCGCGCGCCGACCGCCGCCTGTGCCTCGCCGATGAAGCGCGGGCGGTTATCGCGCGCCCATGCCAGCGACGCATCGCGGCTGGGATTGAGGTTCTGGAACTTCGGCATCACGTAACGCGCGATCAGTTCATAGGATTTCTTCTTCGCGTCCCATTCGGCCCAATTGGTGTCGAGCGTCAGGAAGGCGCCGAACCCGCCCGATTGCTGTTGCAGCCGCGCGATCTGCGCGATCGCATCTTCCGGCGTGCCGACCACCGCCATGCCGTTGTTCACCAGCGCGTCGATCGGATCGCCCTCCGTCGGCGCCAGCGGCAGCGCGGCGACCTCGCGGAAATAATAGAGCCAGTCTTCGATCCCGAAGCGCACCTGCGCGCGCGCCTCCTCCCGCGTCGCGGCGACGTGCATCGGGCCGACCAACCGCCAGCCGTCGCGGTTCATGCGATGGCCCTTTTCCTTCGCCACATCCTCCGCGATCGCCCAGTTGGAGGCGAGCGCGTTGAACCCGCCGGTCTGCGTCGCGCCGATCGACAGGATGCCGACGCCGTGGCGGCCCGCCGCCTGCGCGCCGGTGGGCGAAACCTGGCTCGCCACCGCGATCTCCACCGATGGGCGGGTATAGGGCGTCATCTGCAACCGCGCCTCGGCGAGTTCGAACCAGTCGGTCTTCTTCGTCACCGTTTCGCCGCGCAGCAGCGGCACGAGCACGTCGAGCGCCTCGTCCATCCGGTCGCGCTGCTTGGCCACCGGGATGCCCATCATGAACGCGTCGGAGGGGAGCGCCCCCGGCCCGACACCGAACATCACGCGCCCGCGCGTCATATGATCGAGCTGGTTGATGCGATCCGCCAGCATCAGCGGATGGTGATAGGGAAGCGAGGAAACGCCGGTGCCCAGCCGGATGTGCTTGGTCCGCTCTGCGGCGAAGGCGATGAACAATTCGGGGCTGGCGATCAGCTCATAACCGGCGGAATGATGCTCGCCGATCCATGCTTCGTCATAGCCGAGCTTGTCGAGATGGACGACCAGATCGAGATCGCGTTCCAGCGCTTGCGTGGGATTTTCCCGCAACGGGTGGAACGGCGCAATGAACGTGCCGAATCGCAGCTTCTGGCCCATAAGCCCGTCTCTCCTTGCTACGTAACTTTTGTTCTGCAGCGGAGGCTATGGGAGACTGACGGGAGAATCCAGCCCTATTCGCCCCGCTATTTGGACGGGCGTTTGCGGCGGCGAAAACTGCCGCGCGCTACCCATGCGCCAAGCGCCAGCAGCACCAGCGGCGTCAGCCATAAGGGCAGCGTCACCCCGGAAAGCGGGGGATCATAAGTGATGTAATCGCCATAACGCGCGATCAGCCAGGTGCGGATCGCCTCGGGCTTCTCCCCGGCGGCGATGCGCTGGCGGATCAGTGCGCGCATGTCGCCCGCCATATCGGCGTCGCTGTCGGCGACCGACTGGCCCTGGCAGACGACACAGCGCACCGTCTCCATCAGCGCCTTGGCCTCGGCCTCCTGCTTCGGATCGGGAAGCTGGGTATAAGCGAGCGTCGCCGGCGGCAGGCCCGAATCCGCCGCGACCGGCGCGGCGAGCAGCAGCAACAGCGCGGATATCGCCAGCCGCCTCATTTCGCGCTCCGCCATGCCTGATAGAGCGCATCGACATCATCGGCGCGGATATCGCCGACATGCTGCTTCACGATCCGCCCCGAGCCATCGATGATGAACGTCTCCGGCACGCCCGAGGATCCGAGCGAGAGCTGCACCTCGCTCACCTTGTCATCGCCGATCGCACGATAAGGATCGCCATAACGCGCGAGAAAATTGGTGACCGCCGGGCCGGTATCACGGATCGCGATCGCGTCGATCGGCACGCCCATCGCTTTCAGGCGCATGAGTTGCGGCGCCTCCGCGACGCACGGGATGCACCAGCTTGCGAAGATGTTGAGCAGCCGCGGCTGGCCGGTGCGCAGCGCCGCGGTGTCGAGCCCGGGCTTGCCCGGAACGAGCGGCGGGAGCGCGAAATCGGGCATCGGCTTGCCGACCATCGCCGAATAGACGGTGCGATCGGCTGGTTTCATCAACTCACGCGCGGCGAAGGCCAGCACCACCAGCACCAGCGCGAGCGGCAGCCACAGGAGCCAGCGCCTCATTGCCACGCCGCCTCTCGCGCCCGGCGCGCCGAACGGCGCTCGCGCAGGATATGCCCCAGCATCGACAATGCGCCGCCCAGCGCAACCAGCCCGCCGCCGAGCCAGATCAGCGTGACGAACGGCTTCCACCACAAGCGGAGCTGCCAGCGCCCGGCATTATCGGGCTGGCCGAGCACCGTGTAGAGCTGGCCGTCGAACTGCGTCGCGATCGCGCTTTCGCTGGTCGTCGTCGGCGGATTGGAGAAAAAGCGCGATTGCGGGCGGAGGTAGAACATCTCCCCATCTTCGCCGCGCTTGACGCTCAGCCGTGCCTCCAGCGCGGACCAATTGGCGCCGATCAGCGGATTCACGCCCTCGAACGTCACGCTGAAAGGGCCGACCTGCACCGGCTCGCCGACCCGCGCCGCAACCAGCCGCTCCTGCGTCCAGGCGGTCGAGGCCGCCATGCCAGCGAGGCTCACCGCGATGCCGAGATGCGCGATCACCATGCCATAGAGAAACAGGGGCGCGCGGCGCAGATCGCGTTTCCACAATGGCGCGACGCTCGCCACCGCCAGCCCCACCGCGAGCGAGAGGCCGGCGAGTTGCAGGAAGGTCATGCCACCGCCGAGCACCACGAGGCCCGCCGCGGTGAACAATGTCGCCGCGATCGGCCACATCATCCGCTCCAGCATCGCCTGCGCCTCGTCACGCCGCCAGCGCAGCAGCGGCCCGACAGCCATGATCGCCACCAGCACCAGCGCGACCGGCCCGGCCGTCTTGTCGAAGAACGGCGGCCCGACGGATAGCTGCGTCCCCATCGCCGCCGCGACGATCGGGTAGAAGGTGCCGATCAGCACGATGCCGAGGATCACCGAGAGCAACAGGTTATTGGCGACCAGCCCGCCCTCGCGGCTCAGCAGCTCGAACGTATTGCCCGCGCGCACCGTGCCGACACGCGTCGCGAACAGCGTGAGCGCCCCGCCGATATAGATCGCCAGCAGCGCGAGGATGAACGCCCCGCGCTCAGGGTCCACGGCGAAGGCGTGGACGCTGGTCAGGATCCCCGACCGGACGAGGAAAGTGCCGATCATCGACATGGAGAAGGCGACCACCGCCAGCATAACCGTCCAGGCGCGCAAGCCGTCACGCGTCGCCAGCACTGTCACCGAATGGAGCAGCGCGGTCGCGGCGAGCCACGGCATCAGCGAAGCATTCTCCACCGGGTCCCAGAACCACCAGCCGCCCCAGCCCAGCTCGTAATAGGCCCAGTAACTGCCCGCCGTGATGCCCAGCGTCAGGAATATCCACGCGCCGAGCACCCATGGCCGCATCGCGCGCGCGAAGGCGGGGCCGACATCGCGCGTCACCAACGCGCCGATCGCGAAGGAGAAAGCCACCGACAGGCCGACATAGCCGATGTAGAGCGTCGGCGGATGGAAGGCCAAGCCGGGGTCTTGCAGCAGCGGGTTCAGCCCCTGTCCGTCGAGCGGCGCCGGATCGAGCCGGGCGAACGGGTTCGAGGCGAACAGCAGGAAGGCGTAGAAGCCGAGCGCGATCGCCGCCTGCCCGCCCAATGTCGCGATCAGCGTCCGCTCGTCGAGCCGGCGTTCGAGCAGCGCGACCGCGCCCCCCGCCACGCCAAGGATCGTGACCCAGAGGAGCATCGAGCCCTCGTGATTCCCCCATGCGCCCGCGAATTTGTAGAGCAACGGCTTGGCCGAATGGCTGTTCTGCGCGACCAGCGCGACCGACATGTCGGAGGCGCAGAATACCGCGATCAGCGCGATCATCGACAGCGCGGCCATCAGCCCCTGCACCATCGCGACCGGGCGGACGGCGGCGAGCAACGTCGCGTCGCTGCGGCGCACCGCGATCCCGGCGAGCATCAGCTGCAGCGCGGCGAGCGCGGCGGCGAACCACAAGGCGGCGAGCCCGGCCTCTGCGGTCATGCGGCCGGAACCCGCGCATTCGTGTCGACGGTCACCTTGATCACACCCATCCCCGTGGCGGGACGATGCCCGCTGTCCGTGCCGCTCTTGCGACACGAACCGGCGCGACACAAGGCCGCGCCGCGTTAACGGAAGACCACCGTGCGGCCACCGTTGAGCAACACGCGATCCTGCAAGTGATAGGCCACCGCCTCCGCCAGCACGCGACGCTCGATATCGCGGCCCTTGCGAACCAGATCGTCGGGCGTGTCGGCGTGGCTGATCGGCTCCACATCCTGCGCGATGATCGGGCCTTCATCGAGATCGGCGGTGACGTAATGCGCGGTCGCCCCGATCATCTTCACCCCGCGCGCATAGGCCTGATGATAGGGCTTGGCACCCTTGAAGCCGGGCAGGAAGCTATGGTGAATGTTGATGCAGCGCCCGGAGAGGAACGACGCCAGATCATCCGACAGCACCTGCATATAGCGCGCGAGCACCACCAGATCGGCCGCGTTTTCGGCGACGATCCGTTTCAGCGCATCCTCCTGCGCCGGCTTGTTCTCTTTGGTGACAGGCAGGTGGTGGAAAGGAATGTCGCCGATCGCGGCGGCGTGCAGCGCCTCGCGCGGATGGTTGGAGACGATCCCCACCACGTCCATCGGCAGTTCACCGATCCGATGCCGATACAGCAGATCGGCAAGGCAGTGATCGAACTTCGACACCATCAGCAACACGCGCTTGCGGGCCGCCGTTGATCCCATCGACCAGTCCGCGCCCACCTCGTCCGCGATCGGGCTGAAACCATCGCGCAACGCCTCCACCCCGGCAGTGCACTGAAACACCGCGCGCATGAAGAAGCGCCCGTTGAGCCGATCGTCGAATTGTTGCGCGTCGATGATGTTGCCACCCCGCCCGGCGAGGAAACCGGCTACCTTCGCAACCAGGCCGGGGCGATCCTCGCACGAAAGACGCAGGACAATCGTATCGCTCATCTGGAAACCTCCGGCCGCCGGGCGCGGCGAAGTTGAGGGGAACGAACCGCGCATTCCGCCGCGATTCGCCTGCTATGTCAGGAAGGCACCGCCGCCATGCGGCGCGCGCTCAATCCTGCGGCGGCGGGGTGGTTCCGGCCTGTTCAGCGCGCTTGATCGCCTGCCGCTCCAGATACCATTGCTGCGCATTCATCTGGGCGCACCCGGTCTGCCCGCCGGTGCCGACCGCGGAACACGTATTGGGCAAGCCGCCTGCGGTACGCCCCACTTCGTCCACGGTATGCGCGCGGTTGACCCAGCTCTGGTTCTGCGCTGGCACTTCTAGCGGACGGCGCAATTCCTTGGGCACGCGATACTGATCGTTGGGGTCGATGCGGTTGCACACCACCACCTCGTTAGAGGTCGATGGCGGGCATTTTTCGGTGCCCGTGATCGTCACGCTGCGGATGCGCTTGGGCGGCTCGCCGGTTTGCGCCTGTGTCTCCTGATGCACGATCTGGGTCGGCGCCGCATTCGCTGCGGGCACGGATGCCGGTTGCGCCGCCTGCGTCGCAAGCGCTGCCGCGGGCAGAGCAGCAAACGCCAGCGTGATCAGGGGACGGAACATCGGGTGGCCTCCTCGGTAACAGCGTAACGTTGCCCGCGCCGCTTGTATCCCGGCTGAACGTTACGAAGGGATTACCTCATCTTTCCGCACCGCAACAGTCGTTGCGATGCGGGAAGAATGGAGTAAGGCCAGCCGGATGATCCTGGTCGTTGACAATTATGACAGCTTCACCTGGAACCTGGTCCATTATCTGATGGAATTGGGCGCCGAGGTGCGGGTCGTGCGCAATGACGCGCTGACCGTGGCGGACGCGCTGGCCACCAACGCGACCGGTTTTCTGATCTCGCCCGGCCCCTGTACCCCGAACGAGGCCGGAATCAGCCTGGAGCTGGTCGCGGCCTGCGCGGAGACGGCCCGGCCGCTGCTCGGCGTGTGCCTTGGCCATCAGTCGATCGGCCAGCATTTCGGCGGCCGCGTGGTGCGCGGCGGGCTGATGCACGGCAAGACCTCTCCGGTGACTCATGACGGGACCGGGGTGTTCGCCGGCATCCCCTCGCCCTTCACCGCGACGCGCTATCACTCGCTGATCGTGGAGGACGTGCCGGATGCGCTGGTGGTCAACGCCACCGCGCCGGACGGATCGGTGATGGGCTTGCGCCACCGCGAATTGCCGATCCACGGCGTCCAGTTTCATCCCGAGAGCATCGCCACCGAACATGGCCATGCATTGCTCGCCAATTTTCTGAAGGCAACCGGCGCGGCATGACCAGTTTCGTTCAACTGCCCGATCCTGCCGTCCCGCTGCGCCGGGAGGAAGCGGCACAGGCGTTCGCCGACATTCTCGATGCGCGCGCGAGCGAGGAAGCCATCGCTCAATTCCTGATCGGGTTGAGCGATCGTGGCGAAACCGCGATCGAGATTGCTGAAGCCGCCCGCGCTTTGCGCGATCGCGTCATCCCGATCAGCGCCCCCGCTGGCGCGATCGACGTATGCGGCACCGGCGGCGATGGCCATCATACGCTCAACGTCTCCACCGCCGTCAGCCTGATCGTCGCCGCTTGCGGCGTGCCTGTCGCGAAACACGGCAATCGCGCCGCCTCGTCCAAGGCGGGCGCGGCCGATACGCTGGAGGCGCTGGGCCTCGACATGGATCGCGCGGGCGCGTGTGCCGAGGAGACGCTGGCCGAACTGGGCATCTGTTTCCTGTTCGCGGCCAATCACCATCCGGCGATGAAGCGCATCACCCCGATCCGTCGCCACATCGGCAAGCGCACGATCTTCAACCTGATGGGCCCGCTCGCCAATCCGGCGCATGTCACCCGCCAGTTGATCGGTATCGCGCGGCCGGATTACGCGCCGGTCTATGCCGCCGCGCTGGCCGAGCTGGGTGCCGAGGCCGCGCTGGTCGTTTCGGGCGAAGAGGGGCTGGACGAAGTTTCCGGCGCCGGGCCGACGATCGCGGTGTCGGTCGGCGCGATTGCGCTTCCTGAACGCATCGCGCCTGAGGACGCGGGGTTGCCGCGCCATCCGATCGCCGCGATCCATGGCGGAGACCCAACCTATAACGCCGCCGCGCTGCGCCGCTTGTTGCGCGGGGAGCATGGCGCCTATCGCGATGCCGTGCTGCTCAACGCCGCCGCCGCTCTGGCGCTGGTTGGCGAAACGCTGCCCGCCGGCGTCGCGCGCGCCGCCGAAGCGATCGATTCGGGCGCGGCAGAGGCTTTGCTCGAACGCTGGATTGCCTGGGCATGACGAACATACTCGACCGGATTCTCGCCACCAAACATGACGAGGTGCGCGCCCGCAGCGCACGCGCCTCCTTCGCCGATCTCGATGCCCGCGCGAGCGAGCAGAGCGCGCCGCGCGGCTTCCGCGCCGCGCTGGAGCGCGCGCCGAATTACGGTCTGGTGGCGGAGATCAAGAAGGCCAGCCCGTCCAAGGGGCTGATCCGCGCGGATTTCGATCCGCCGGCCCATGCCCGCGCTTATCAGGCCGGTGGCGCGGCGTGCCTGTCCGTGCTGACCGACGAGCAGTATTTCCAGGGATCGGATGCCTATCTGATCGCCGCGCGCGCTGCGTGCGATCTGCCGGTGCTGCGCAAGGATTTCATGGTCGATCCGTGGCAGGCGGCGGAGGCGCGCGCGATCGGCGCGGATGCGATCCTGCTGATCATGGCGGCGCTCGACGATGTGGTGCTGGCCGAGATCGAGGCGGCGGCGATCGAGCGCGGCATGGACGTGCTGGTCGAAGTGCATGACGCCGATGAGCTTGAGCGCGCGCTCAAGCTGAAATCGCGCCTGATCGGGGTGAACAACCGCGATCTCAGGGACTTCACGGTCGATTTCGCCCGCACCTACGAACTGGTCGGCCGCGCGCCAATCGGCTACACTTTCATAGCAGAAAGCGGCCTCACCACCCGTGCAGACCTCGACGCGATGGCCGCACATGGCGTGCGCTGCTTCCTGATCGGCGAATCGCTGATGCGTCAGGACGACGTGGAATCGGCGACGCGAGCACTGATTGGATGACCCGCCTCACCCACCTCGATGAAACCGGCGCCGCGCGCATGGTCGATGTGGGCGACAAGCCGGTAACGCGGCGCGAGGCGGTGGCGACCGGCCGCATCCTGATGTCTGCGGAAACGGCGGCAGCGATCAGCGAAGGAAGCGTGGTCAAGGGCGATGTGCTGGCGGTCGCACGCATCGCCGGGATCATGGCGGCGAAACGCACCAGCGATTTGATCCCGCTTTGTCATCCGCTTCCCCTCACCCGCGTCACGCTCGACCTCTCCCTGGGAGACGACCACATCGCCGCGACCGCGACCATCGCGACCGACGGCAAGACCGGCGTGGAAATGGAAGCGCTGACCGCCGTCTCCACCGCGCTGCTGACGATCTACGACATGGCGAAGGCGCTGGATCGCGGAATGCGGATCGAAGGCATCCGACTGCTCACCAAGAGCGGCGGACGATCCGGGGATTGGCGCGCGGACTGACCCGCCGTTGGTGAGTGAGCGGATGGCGGGGATCGGGTGGTGGGTTCAACCGGTCGCCGCAACGCGTTTTATTCCAGCATGATAAAGAGGTGCGTGATGGTGACGTCGCGGGTCGAAGCGGACAATTTAGCTCAGAAGCCTCCGCTATTGCGCGGCTTCCAATCCAGCTAACTCAGCCTGTAGCGTTCCCACAGGGCCGAGCCCCCCAAAGCGGGCAAGGCGAAACCGAGCAGGCCTCGGAGAACGTAAACGAACCAATGTCTTGCAAGTGCCAGCGCAATATCGCCCGCTCCGCACAAAACTAAAACGGCCACGGTAATCAGCTTTAATATCGAGCCATCTCGATAACTTACTCCAATTTCTCCGCCAACTTTTCCTTATACCGGCGCCCTTATGTGATGAGGCTGGCAATCAAATGGATTATCCGCAAGCGGGTAACAGCGCCGTGCCGGTGGAGGACCATTTCTTGGCGTTCACCGCCTTTCTACCCCCGCGCCCATTCCGTCAGCAGCGAGTGCGCGATTGCGTAGCGTGGGGGGGCTACGAACGGCGCGTCCTGGCCGGCCAGTGATGCGCGCACCTCGTCGCGGGTAAACCAGCCGGCGGTTTCCAGTTCGTTTTCATCGATCGTCAGGGCATCACCCTCTGCGATGCCGACGCAGGCAATCATCAATTGCGATGGGAACGGCCATGGCTGGCTCGCGATATAGCGTACCGCGCCGACACGTACGCCAGCCTCCTCGGCGATCTCGCGGCGCACCGCCTCTTCCAGCGACTCTCCCGGTTCCACGAAGCCGGCGAGCGCGGAATAGCGACCTGCGGGCCAGCTCGGCTGGCGGCCGAGCAGCGCGCGCCCGTCATGTTCGGCGATCATGATCACCACCGGATCGACGCGCGGGAAATGCTCCGCGCTGCAGCCGTCGCAACGCCGCGCCCAGCCTGCGCGAAACATCCGCGTCGCCGCGCCGCAATTCGCGCAGAAACGGTGCCGCGCATGCCAATCCAGCACCGAACGCGCGGCGGCGAAGGTCGCCGCCTCACCCTCCCGAAGCTGATCGAGCATGCCGAACAGGCTGGGCGAGCGGAACGCAGGCGCGGCACCCGCCGCCGGCTCGAACGCGGCGAAGCGTGGGCGCCCCTCGTCCAGCCCGAGCAGCACGAACTCCGCCTCTTCCGAAGCCTCGGTCAGCATCGTCCAGCCGAGGCGGCCGTCGTCGGTGACTTCCGGCTCCCAAGCGTGGAGCTTGAGCAGCCGCGCCTGCCAATTGCCGATCGCGGCGGCCAGCGCCTCCTCGTCATGGCGCATGTGATCGGCGCGATCGAGCGTGCCGCCCGTGAAGCCGGTTGCGATCACCGATGAAACCTCGCGACGTCCTTGGCGAGTGCGCCGACCACTTCCTGCCGCAGCGGCCATTTTTCCGACGGAAAATATTGCACCATCACCGTGCCGCGCATCTTCTTCGCCGCATCAACCCAGGCGATCGTGCCGGCAGCACCACCCCAGCCGTAAGTGCCCTTCGAAGGCACGCCGCCGGGGCCATCCTCCAGATAGACCGAACCGCCAGCGCCAAAGCCCATCTTCGCGGACATATTGCCGCCGGTGCCGTTACCGAGGCCACCAAAGGTCACTCCGGCCGGCAGCAGGTTCGACATGGCGAGCGCCGCCGTCTCCGGCTTCATCACCTGCACGCCGTCCAGCGTGCCGCCGTCCTGCAACATATGGAGGAAGCGATCATAATCGCGCGCCGAGCTGACGAGCCCCGCGCCGCCATAAGGGAAGCTCGGCGGCTCAAGATAGACCGAGCCGGCCGCCGGATCGATCGGCGTGCGCTTGTCGCCGACGAAAACATAATTTGTCGACAGGCGGCCGACCTCGCTCGCGGGGACGGCCCAGTAAGTGGATTTCATCTTGAGCGGGTCGAGCAGCTTCGTCTGGACGAAACGGTCGAACGGCATCCCGCTCGCCTTTTCGATCACCGCGCCCATCACGTCGAGGCCGATCGAATAGCTCCACTTCGTCCCCGGCTCCGCGATCAGCGGCGCCTGCGCGACGCGATTGGCGAATTCCGCCAGCGTCGTCGGCCGCGCCTTGCGCGCCTGCACCTCCATCTGGGCGTTGACCTGACCGGGCAGGATGCCGAGCCGCTCATATTCTTTCAGCAGCGGCCCCTTTGCGGAGATATTGTAGCTGAGGCCCGCGCTGTGGGTCAGCAATTCGCGGATCGTGATCTGGCTTTTCGCCGGCGCACTGTCGAGTGACGTATCCGGACTGGTCAGCACGCGCATCTTGGCGAAGGCGGGGAAATATTTGCTCAGCGGATCGTCGAGCTTCAGCTTGCCTTCCTGCACCAGGATCATCGCCGCCATGCCGGTGATCGGCTTGGTCATCGAATAGACGCGCCACAGGCTGTCCGGCCCGGCGGCTGCGGCATTGGCATCATCACTGATCCGGCCAGCGGAGACGAACAGGGTCGGCCGATCACCGAAGCCGATTGCACCGACCACGCCGGGCATCTTGCCGTCCGCGACATAGCCGTCGAACAGCGCCTGCATATTGGGCAGGATCGAATTGGCGCGCGCCGCAACCGTTGGCATCGGCGCCTGTGGGTTGGGGGCCGGCTCCGCCTGTCGCGCAATGCTCGCCCCGGCCGCGATCATCGCCAGCACGCCGCCCGCACCGATCAGATGGATTACCCGCATCACTCTCCCCTTATCGCCTTTGCGGCCTTGGCGAAGACGGTCGGCAATCCTGCCGAATCGATCGTCTCCGCCGGCCACCATATTTCACCCTCGCGCGGTTTGTGCGCGTCCACGCGACCAACGGCAAGCGCGAGTTCCAGCGCGAAATGCGTGAAAACATGGGTGACCGTCGCGTTGAGCAGCAACCAGTCCGCCGCAACGGGCGCATCGGCCAGCGCCGGCCGGCTGTCCGCCCACGGCCCGGTCGGCAACGCGCGCATCCCGCCGAGCAATCCGCGCGCCGGCCGCCGCACGAGCAGCACCTCGCCATCACGCTCCAACCAGAAGATCGTGCCGTAACGCTGCGGGCGTGGCTTTTTCGCTGGCTTCACCGGGTAATTTTCCTGCGCGCCCGCCGCGCGCGCTGTGCAATCCCCCGCGAGCGGGCAGAGCATGCAGCGCGGCCCACGCGGCGTGCAGATCGTCGCGCCTAGATCCATCATCGCCTGCGCGAAATCGCCAGCGCGCTCGTCAGGCGTGATCCCCTCAGCAGCTGCGCGGACGGCCGACTTGCCTGTCGCCATGAACAGGCGCGAGACAACACGCTCTACATTGGCATCCACCACCACCGCGCGCCGACCAAAGGCAATCGCGGCGATCGCGGCGGCGGTATAATCCCCCAGGCCAGGAAGCGTGCGCAGCGCGGCCTCGGTATCGGGCAAGCCCCCCTCATGCTCGCGCGCCAGCAGCTGCGCCGCCTTCACCAGATTGCGCGCGCGCGCATAATAGCCGAGCCCTGCCCAGGCGGCCATCACCTCAGCCTCGTCTGCCGCGGCGAGGCTGGCGATATCCGGCCAGCGCGCGACCCATTCGGAAAAGCGCGGAGTCACCGTCGCCACCGTGGTTTGCTGGAGCATCACCTCGGATAGCCACACGCGATACGGGTCCGCGTGCCGCCCCGGCGCCGCACGCCACGGCAGGTCGCGGCGATGCGCGTCATACCAGATAAGCAAACGGTCACTGATCGAGCGCTTGGCGTCCACGCCCCGGCTATGGCATGAGCCGCTGAATGAGCAAGCGCCCGCGTGCACCACAGCCAGAGCCCGTGCGCCAGAACCGGGCGCGACAGGTCGCCGAGTTGCTGCCGTCGGTCGGCGGCGCGGCATTCCGCAAATTCGGCTTCGTCCAATCCGCAGTGGTGACGCGCTGGCCAGAGATCGTCGGCGAGAAACTGGCCCGCGCCAGCAGCCCCGAATCGATCCGCTTCCCACAGGGGAAGAAGCAGGATGGCGTACTGACACTCACCGTGCGCGGCGCCCATGCCGCGATGATGAGCCATATCACGCCTGAAATCATCGAGCGGGTGAACCGCTTCTTCGGTTACGCCGCGATCGCGCGCGTCTCGATCCGACAGGGCGATGTAGCGCCGCGCGCCGTCCCCCGTCCGCGCCCCGAGCCACGCCCCGTCCCCGCCGAGCTGGGCAATAGCCTGCGCGCGATCGGCGATCCCGAACTCAAGGCTGTGCTGGAGGCGCTTGCCTCCGGCGTCGCGACACCAAGGCTGCCGACCATCCGATGAAACGACTGCTCCCGATTCTCGCGCTCGCCTTCGCCGCCCCGCTCGTCGCTGCCCCACGCCCGTGGATCAGCGTCGCCGCGCCCGCCGCACAGGGAAGTTATGTCATCGGCAACCCCGCGGCGCGGGTGAAGCTGGTCGAATATGTCAGCTACACCTGCCCGCATTGCATGCATTTCACGCGCGATTCGGCCGCGGTGCTGAAGGGCAAGATGATCACCTCCGGCTCGCTGAGCCTGGAGATTCGCAGCTCGATCCATGATCGCTACGATCTGGTCGCCGCGATGCTGGCACGCTGCTCGGGCCCGGCGATCTTCCCGAAGCTGCATGAGGCGTTATTCGCTCAGCAGGAGCAGTGGCTGCAACGCGCGATGGAATTCGATTCCGCCAACGCGCAGCGACTGGGGCTTTATGGCGCGGCCGCGCAATATCGGCTGATCGCGCAGGGCGCCGGGCTCGATGCGATCGCGCGCGACGCCGGAATGACGCAACCGGCGATCGACCAATGCCTCGCCGATCCCAAAGTCGCGCAAACCGTGATCGAGCGCGCCACCGCCATCGGCGACAAGATTCGCGGCACCCCAGCATTCGAACTGAACGGCAAGTTGATCGAGGGCGTCGATTGGGCGAAGCTCGAGCCGATGCTGCGCGCTGCCGGCGCCAAGTGAACTTTTCGGGCCAAGTGACAATTTCTGGAGTGAACCACCCATGACGCTTCGTTTCGCCGTTTCAGTCGCCGCGATCGCGCTGCTCTCCGCCTGCGGCAGCAATGGCGCCGGCAATTCCGCCGCGCCCGCCGCCCCGGTCGCCGCCGTCGCTGCGCCAGAGGGACAGGATTGGACCCAGGTCGTCTCGAAAACCGCTGACGGCGGCTATGTAATGGGTAACCCCAATGCGACCATCAAGCTCGTCGAATATGGCTCGCGCACTTGCCCGACCTGCGGCGCATTCGGCCAGACGGGCATGAAGCCGCTGGAGGAAAACTACGTCAAGACCGGCAAGGTCTCGTATGAATTCCGCGACTTCCTCGTCCACGCCCCCGATCTTGGCGTCGCTGCGCTCGGCGAATGCGTCGGTGAGGCGCCGTTCTTCCCGCTCCTCGAACAGATGTATGTCGAGCAGCCCAAGTTCCTCGAGAAGCTCGAAAAGCTGCCGCCCGATTTCCAGCAGAAGCTTCAGGCGATGACCCCGGCGCAACAGGCGACCGCGTGGGTGGAATATCTCGGCTATCTCGATTTCGTGAAGCAGCGCGGCGTCACCGAGGCACAGGCGCGCGCCTGCCTTGCCGACGGCAAGAAGCTGGAGGCGATCACCAAGGTGACCGAGACCGGAATGCAGCAGCATAACGTCACCGGCACGCCCAGCTTCTTCCTCAACGGCAAGCTGCTTGAAGGGTCGGTCACCTGGCCGCAGATCGAGTCCGCGCTGAAGAACGCCGGGGCCTGATCGCGGCGGCATCGGCGTCAGGGGGCGCGCACGATGCAGATAAAGCGACTGAGGCTCACGGGCTTCAAGAGCTTCGTCGACCCGGCCGATCTTCGGATCGAGCCGGGGCTGACGGGGGTCGTCGGGCCCAACGGCTGCGGCAAATCCAATCTGCTGGAAGCGCTGCGCTGGACGATGGGCGAAAACTCGCCCAAATCGATGCGCGGCGCCGGCATGGAAGACGTGATCTTCGCCGGCACCGCGACCCGCCCGGCGCGCGATTTCGCCGAAGTCTCGATCCTCGCTGAGCTTGAGGGGGAGGAGAAGGAAGTCGTCCGCCGCATCGAGCGCGGCGCCGGTTCCGCTTATCGCATCGACGGCCGCGATGTGCGCGCCAAGGACGTCGCGCTGCTGTTCGCCGACGCCGCGACCGGCGCGCACTCCCCCGCGCTGGTCAGCCAGGGGCGGATCAGCGCGGTGATCTCCGCGAAGCCGGCCGAGCGCCGCGCGATGCTCGAGGAAGCGGCCGGGATCGCCGGCCTCCACGTTCGCCGCAAGGATGCCGAGCAAAAGCTCCGCGCAACCGAAGCTAATCTCCAGCGGCTCGACGAGGTGATCGCGGATCAAGAAACCCGCGCCGCCGCGCTCCGGCGGCAGGCACGGCAGGCAGAGCGTTACCGCGTGCTTTCCGCACAGATCCGCGTCGCCGAGGCGCGCATGATCTTCAGTCGTTGGCGTGAGGCGGCAAGTGCGGCTGATGCGGCCAAGGCCGAGGCCGCCGAATCCGAAACGCGCGTTGCCCTCGCCACGGAAACGCAGAACGCAGCCACAGCCTATCAGGCGCGGGCGACCGAGACGCTCGCCGAGGCGCGTGCGGCCGCCCTCGCCGCGCGCGATCGCGCAACCGATGCCGCGCACCGGCTTGCGACGCTCAACACGGAAAAGGCCGGGATTGAACGCCGGCTCGCCGAACTGACCGACGCCGCCGGGCGGATCACCGCGGACCGCGAGCGCGAAGGCCAACTGGCCAATGACGCCGCAGAGGCGCTGACGCGGCTGGCGGCCGAGAGCAAGGCACTGGAGGCCGAAATCGCCGCTGTCGCCGCAGAGCTGCCCGCGCTCGATAACGCGCAGGCGGACGCGGAGCGCGAGGCGCGCGATGCCGAGGTCGCGCTGGCGCAGGCACTGGCGCGGCAGGCAAGCGAGGCGGCCGAAACCCGCGTCGCCCATGCCGCGCTCGCCGCAGCCCGCGCGCGCGCCGACCGCGCCGAGCGCGAGGCACGCGCCGCCGCCGCCGCGCTCGCGGCACTTCCCGATGCCGCGCCGCTGGAGGCCGGGCGAACCGAAGCCGAGCAGGTGCTGGCAACCGCCGCGAGCGACGCGGAACAGGCGCGGCGCGATCTCGCCCAGGCCGACGAGGACGAGAAAGCCGCCGTCACCGCCCGTGATGATGCGCAGAGCCGCCGCGCGACCGCGCGGGCTGAACTCGCCGCATTGGAGAGCGAGGCCACCACGCTCACCCGCGCGACCCAGCGTTCGGGCCGCGATCGCCTGCTCGATCACGTCCGAGCCGCACCGGGCTATGAGCGTGCGCTGGCGGCCGCTTTGGGCGACGATCTGGAGATCGGGATGGATATCGGCGCGGAGGCACATTGGGCCGGCGCGGAGCCCTTGCCGACCGATCCCGCGCCGGCCGGCAATGCGCTCACCGCACATGTCACCGCGCCACCGCAACTCGCGCGACGGCTGGCGCAGATCATCGTCATCGCGGCGGATGACGGGCGGTCGCTTGCGGTCGGGCAACGGCTGGTGACGCTGACTGGGCAGCTTCGCCGCTGGGACGGGTTCGTCGCACGCAGCGGTGGCGCGGCGGCAGCGGAGCGGCTGGAACGACTCAACCGGCTCGCTGCGATCGAGGGCGCGCTGCCCGATGCGCGCACCGCCGTGGAGACGGCCGACGCAGCATTGGCGATGATCGAAGCGAAGATCGCGGCCGCGCGCGCCACCGCCGGCGCGGCCCGCAGCAGTCTCTCCCGCGCTGAAACGGCTGCGCGCGACGCCCAACAGCGCATCGACCGTGCGGTCACCCAGATCGAGCGGCTCGCGGGGCAGCGTTCCGATCTCACCGCACGCGCCGCGCAGACCGGCGCCGAACGCGACATCGCGGCGTCCGAAGTCACGCAGGCAGAGACCGCGATCGCCGAATTACCCGATACCAGCGCGACGGCCGGCGAAGTGGCCGCACTCCAGCGTTCCGCCGAATCGCGACGCGGGGCCGTCGCCCAGACTCGCACCGATCGCGCCGCACGTGAGCGTGCCGGCGCCGCCGCGCGCGAACGGCTAGCCGCCTCACAAGCCGAGGTAAAAAGCTGGAAGAACCGCGCCGGAGACGCGGCCCGCCGCATCGCCGACATGGCTAAACGCGAAGGCGAGATCGCACAGGATCGCGAAACGCTAGCCCCCCGCCCGGCAGCGCTCACGGCTGAAATCGCCGATCTTTCCTCACAGCACGACGCCGCGCGAACCGCCGCCGATACACTTGCCGTAGCCGAGCGAGACGCTGAAGCCGCGCTCCGTCGGTGCGAGGAGGCCGCGCGGATCACCGGCGAGGCGCTCGCCGCGACGCGCGAGGCCCGCGCCGGCGCGCTGGCTCGCGCGGAAAATCAGGAGCTGCGGCGTGTGGAACTGGGCCGGCTCGCCGGTGAACGCTTCGAATGCCCCGCGCCCGTGCTTCCCACCAAAGCCGGGTTCGACAGCACGACCATCCGATCGCCGCAGGACGAATCGAGCGCGCACGAAAAGCTGACGCTCGACCGCGAGCGGATCGGCCCGGTCAATCTCGTCGCCGAACAGGAACTGGTGGATCTGGAGGCCGGCGCGGTCGGCAATGCGGTGGAGCGTGACGAACTGGGGCAAGCGGTCAATCGCCTGCGCGGATCGATCGGTACGCTCAATCGCGAAGGGCGCCAGCGGCTGCTCGCGGCGTTCGAAGCGGTTGACGGACATTTCCGGCGGCTGTTCACTACATTGTTCAACGGCGGTCAGGCGCATCTCGAACTCGTTGATTCGGATGATCCGCTCGAGGCTGGGCTGGAAATCATGGCGCAGCCACCGGGCAAGCGGCTTCAATCGCTCACTCTGCTATCCGGCGGAGAGCAGGCGCTGACTGCGGTGGCGCTGATCTTCGGCCTTTTCCTCACCAACCCTGCCCCCATCTGCGTGCTCGATGAGGTCGATGCGCCGCTCGACGACGCCAATATCGAGCGTTTCTGCGATCTGCTCGATCGCATGACGCGCGAAACACAAACCCGCTATCTGATCGTCACGCACAATGCGGTGACGATGAGCCGGATGCATCGGCTATTCGGCGTCACCATGATCGAGCGCGGTGTCAGCCGACTGGTTTCCGTCGATCTTCAGGCGGCGGAGACCCTGCTCGCGGCGGAATGAGGGCGTGGCCGTGCCCTCCGCGTCGGCTCGATCGTCCCGCAATCTCCCGGCTTGGCGGTAAGGCTGATCCGGTTCCTGCCATCGTGCTTGGCGCCATACATCGCGAAATCGGCGTTGCGCAGGCTCTCGCTGATCGCGACGCGGCGATCCGCCTCGGCCAGCCCGATGCTGACCGTCAGCGCGATCCCCATTGTCGCGAACTCGGCGGCGGTTTCCACGTTGCCGCGGATGCGCTCGGCGATCTGCATCGCCTTTTCGCGACCCGCGCCGGGCAGATAGATGCCAAATTCCTCGCCGCCCAGACGACCGACAACGTCCCCGGAACGCAGAGATTCGCGCAATACGTTCGCGACATGCTGTAGCGCGCGATCACCCACTTCATGCCCGAAGCGGTCGTTGATCGCCTTGAAGTGATCGATATCTAGCAACAAAATCCAGCCATCGGTGCTCGTGTGATGCGCCTCCGCCAGTTTCAGAAACGCGGTGCGATTCAGCACGGCGGTGAGGTGATCGGATTCGGCGGCACGCTTGAGGAGCACCTCTGCCGATCGTAGCTCCTCATTGAGCCGGCGCAGGCGTTCGCTTTGAACCGTGAATCGCAACGCAACCAGAAACGAGACCCCACCCGAGGTGACGGCCGCAAAAATCCAATAAGGCAACGGAACCTCAAGTCCCGGGAAATACGACAATCCGTACATCGGGATAAGGGTGATCATGAGCGATACAACCGCCCAAAACAACGCTTTACGAACCGCCCCCATGGCCCTCCCGCCTAGCTGACTGGATGTTTAACCAGTCGATAACGAGCAACCGGGCATTCGGTCGCATCGGTTTGATGGAATATTATCGAAATCGTCCATCAAAGGGGATTTTGGAGACGAAAAGCCGCAGATTAGCGACATGCCGTGCGAGAATTTACAACTCGCGCGACACGGCACCAATTATTTCCGTTCATTGCCGGGAACAGGCGGCGATTGACCCCCCGACGCCCATCGCGCATGCGCGATACCCATGATCGAAAAGCTTCTGGCCGTACTCGCGACCTTTGCCGTCACTGTCATTTCCGCAATGGGCTATTGGGGCATCGTGCTGCTCATGGCGATCGAAAGTGCCTGCATCCCGCTGCCGTCGGAAATCATCATGCCGTTCGCCGGCTATCTCGTATCAACGGGCCAGTTCGATCTGTATCTCGCCGCCACCGCCGGGGCGATCGGGTGCAATCTTGGCTCCATCGTCGCTTATGAGATCGGCAAGCGCGGCGGGCGCCCGCTCGCTGAGCGCTGGGGCCGCTATGTGCTGATCGGGCCGGGCGAGTTGGACATGGCCGATCGCTTCTTCAACCGTTGGGGATCGCTCGCGATCCTGATCGGGCGGATGCTGCCGATTATCCGCACCTTCATCGCCTTCCCGGCGGGCGTGGCGCGGATGAAGCTGATCCCGTTTCACCTTTACACGTTCATCGGATCATGGCCGTTCTGCTTCCTGCTCGCGTGGGTGGGCATGAAGCTCGGCACGGCATGGAACAGCGATCCGCGGCTCAAGGCGTTCTTCCATCAGGCGGATCTCGGGATCGGGCTGGTGATCGTGGCGGCTGGCGGTTTCTATCTGTGGCATCGCGTGCGCGGCTTGAAGAAGCGCTCTCAGGCGTAACCGCGCCGCGCCGCCAGCCGGCGCAATTCCTCGTCACGCCCCGGCGCAAGCGCGCCAACCCGGCGCTCATAAGCCGCGACCAGCGCCGCATCGGCGCGATCGGGCGAGCCGGAATCGAACGGCGGATCGGGATCATATTCGAGGCTGAGCTGCACGAAGCGCGCGTGCGCCTCGCCTCGGATCAACGCCATCAGGCGGAAGGCGAAATCGATCCCCGCCGTGACTCCGGCGCCGGTCACGCGGTTGCGATCCACCACCACCCGCTCCGCGACCGGCGTTGTGCCGAACAGCGGGAGCATATGGCGCTGCCCCCAATGGCAGGTCGCGCGATAGCCATCGAGCAGCCCCGCCGCGCCAAGCACCAGGGATCCGGTGCATACGCTCGTCACCCATTGCGCGCGTTCGCCCACGCCCCGCACCCAATTCATCGTCCGGTCGTCCGCGATCGCGCCATTGGTGCCGAAGCCACCGGGCACGCACAGAATGTCGGTGGCGGTTACGTCGTCGAAGGTGGCGGTGGGCAGGATCGCGAAGCCCGCGTCGGTCGGCACCGGATCGAGCGTGGCGGCGACCAGATCGAGCCGCGTTCCCTCCCCCATCCGTGACAGCACCTGCGCCGGCCCGGTCAGATCAAGCTGGGTGACATTGGGAAACAACAGAAATGCGATACGCATGCGGCCGGCTCCTCTCTTGAGACGAAGATTGCCCAGGCGCGCGGCGAGCCGAAAGCTAACGCATAACGCGTCCGCGCGCCATGCCGTCAGTTCGGCAGATCGGGGTTCGCCTCCTTGGCGCGCGCCTTCGACTCCGCCTTGGCCTGACGCGCGCTCTGGATGAAGCAGCCGGAGGCCCCGCCGACGCCAACGGCCGAGCAACTGCCGATCCCGGCCGCACCGACATCGGCATTGCCCTTTTCACGCACCGCCCAGGCGGCATTTTCCGGGGTCACCTCGAAGTTGCGCAGTTCCTTGGGAATGCGGAATTGTTCCTCGGCGGAGCGACGAACGCACACCACCACCTCCGCGCCCTCCTTGTTCGTCGGGCAGCGTTCGTTGCCGTATAGCGTCAGCACGCCGTTGACCGGCGCGTTCCGCGATACGGCGGTTGAAACCGTCTGATGGCTGACGCGCGGCGCACCGGGCAACGCGATCTCCTTCGCCGAGGGCGGCGGGATGATTAGCGGCGGAAGTGCTGGGTTCGCGGGAGCTGGCGCGGTCTGCGCCGCCAGCGGGGCGCCGGCAATTGCCAGCACCGCGATGATAGTGGAACGCACAGGCATCCTTCTCTCCCGTCAGATGCGTTTTGCCGTGGCAATAGCGAAGCGACAACCGAGCCGGATCACGCCCGACAACAGGGGATAGGCCGGGGCATCCTCCGCCCCGCTGGCGAGCGCGGTTTCCCGGTGCTCGACCTCCTCGGCCTGAAATTCGCGGATCGCATCGGCAAGCGCGGGATCGTCGTCGCCCAGTACCTCGAGCTGTTCAGCGTAATGCTTGTCGATCTCTGTTTCGACGGCAGCGGTGCAGGCCATCGCAGCTTCCGGGCCGATCGCGGCCGTCACCGCCCCCAATGCGAAACCGGCGACATTCCAGAACGGCTGGAGCAACGTCGGCCGCACGCCGCGCTCGGCGATCAGCCGATCGAAGAATGCGCGATGCCGCTCCTCCTGCATCGCCATGCCGCTGATCTTGCGCGCCGCGGGCGAACGATGCCCCATGATCGCGAGTTGCCCGGCGTAGATGCGCGTCGCGCCATATTCACCGGCCTGATCGACGCGGATCATCGATTTGATCGCGTGGCGGCGGTCGCCCGGTTTCCAGCTCATCCGCGCCTCCGGATCAGCCAGGCGATCACGCCCGCGCCGCCGAGCGAGAAAATCGCGTTGAACCCGGCAAGCGAAATCCCGAACAACGACCATTGTGCCGCATCGCAACGCACCACCGGCGCCGCGAGAATCCGGCGCAACATCTCATCAGTGCTGATCCCCTCACCCGTCACGCTGGACGAACAGGCAGTGATCCCATCCCACCAATGATATTCGACCCCCGCGTGAAACACGCCGATCATGCCGGATACCGCGATCATCGCCGCCGCGCCCGCGACAAGCGTCAACTTCACCGAGCGTCCCGGCACGATGTACGCGAATGCAGCCGCCACGACCGCGCCATAGTGCGGCCAGCGCTGCCAATGGCACATCTCACACGGGTGCAGGCCGCCGATCAGTTGCGATCCCCATGCGCCCGCGAGCAACGCCGCGGGAAGGAGCAACGCGATGGCGCGGGCCAGAATTTGGGAACGGTTCACTTGGCCGCTACGTCCTTCGTATCCTTGGCGTCTTTCTGCAACGCGGCGGTGACGGCTGCCACCTGCGTCGGGCCTCCGAGCCGCGCGATCGTCTTCAACGCATACCAAAGCTGAAAGTCGTCGATCCGTTCTTTCTTCAAACTATCCGGCGTGGCGGAGAAGCGCGGATCTTCCTTCGTGTCCTCCTCCAGCACCTTATTGTCGGATTTCACCTCGTTGATCAGATGCCGGCGCAGATCGGCCTCGCGGAACACCGGGCGCGCCTTGTAATCGGGATCGGAAAGCTGCGGCACCTTGATATCCGGCTCGATCCCGCCCTCCTGCACCGAACGGCCGGACGGCGTATAGTAACGTGCCGTGGTGAGCCGGAGCGCTGTGGTCGGGCCAACCGGCAGCAGTGTCTGCACCGATCCCTTGCCGAACGTGCGCTCACCCATGATGAGCGCGCGGTGATTGTCCTGCAGCGCGCCCGCGACGATTTCGCTCGCGCTCGCGGTGCCCGAATCGGTCAGGATGATGACGGGCAGGCCGTGTGCATCGTCACCAGGCTTCGCGAAATAACGCTGGTTCTCGCGCGGGTCGCGGCCGCGCTGGGAGACGATCTCACCATGATCGAGGAACGCGTCCGACACCTCGATCGCCTGCGTCAGCAGCCCGCCGCCGTTCGAGCGCAGATCGATGACATAACCAAGCGGGCGATGCCCCAACGCCTTGTCGATCGCCAGCAAAGCCGCGCGCGTATCCGCGCCGGTGGTTTCGGAGAAGGTGTTGATGTCGATATAGCCGACATCGCCCTTCACCTGCCATTTCACCGGATGCTGGACAATCACCTCACGGGTGAGCGTCACGTCGAACGGCTTATCGCGACCGGGGCGCACGATCGTCAGCGAAAGCTTGCTGCCCGGCTTGCCACGCATCTGGGCGACCGCATCGTCCAGCGTGCCGCCGTACAGCAGCTTGCCGTCGATGTGGGTGATGTAGTCGCCGGGCTTGATCCCAGCCTTGGCCGCCGGGGTATCCTCCTGTGGGGCGATAACCTTGACCGCGCCATCCTCCATCGAGACGGTCAGGCCGAGGCCACCGTAATTCCCCTCGGTCTGGATGCGCAGATTGTCGAAATCGCGGCCGTCGACATAACTGGAATGCGGATCGAGCGACGCCAGCATCCCGTCGATCGCACCACGGATCAGCTGTTCGTCGCTGACCTTGTCAACGTAATCGGCTTTTACGCGGTTATAAACGTCGAGGAACTTGTCCATCTGCCGATAGGTATCGGTATCGACAGCGGCCATCGCACCGGTCGCGACGGGCACCAGCGCGAGCGTCGCGACAAGGGCGGTGGCCTGAAACAGCTTGAACTTCATCTGGACGTCCTGACGAGAGGGGCCATGCAACTCTAGCTCCATATCGCCGGGCGAGCAAAGCGCCAGCGCGACTGAACAGGGGCTGAGCAGTTACGCACGATTGCGATCAGCCGATCAACGCGGTGATGTCGACCGGCTGGTCCCGCCGGCGAAGTTCAACCGTGACGCGCGGCTCATCGTTTTTGGTCGCGCGGCCGAGCAACTGCCCCGCCGTGATCGCCTGCCCACGCTTCACCGCGATCGTGCCGAGGCCAGTAACCAGCGTGCTCCAGCCCGCGCCGTGATCGATGATGATGGTGCCGCCATAATCGCGGAACGATCGCGCGAAGATCACATGCCCCGCCGCAGGAGCAGCCAGCGCCGCGGCCTGCGGCACGGCGAAGGTCAGGCCGCGCGCGCGCACGCCATTGTCCGAAATCTCACCCAGCCCCGTCACCAGCCGCCCCACCACGGGCAGGCGATAAGCCGCGGGTGCGCCGGCAGGGGCCGGATCGGCCACCGGTGGCCCGGGCAATCGCGCCAGCGCCACCAGTGTCAATCGTTCGTCGCCGATAGCGGCCATGCGATCGACCAGATCGCGCGCCTCCTCGCCCATTGCGATCGCGCGATCCGAGGCGACGCGGGAATCGTGATCGAACCGGGCCGCGGCGTTATCATGACGGTCGCGCAGCGCCGCCAGCCGGCCGCGCTCGGCGATAAGATTGGCATGCCCGTCGCGCAATTTTATCGCCGCCAGTGCTGCCACACTTGCCAGCCGGCGCGATTCCGCCAGCCCTGCCCGCACCTCGGCCGTACGTGTGTCGATCACCGGCACGACCGTCGCAAGCGCCGCGCGGAGATGCACCATATCCGTGATTGAGCCCGGCTGCGCCACCGCGACGATCGCTGGGCGCCCCGCCAGCGACGCAAGTGCCGCGAGCAATCGCGCCACCGGCTCTTGCCGCCGGGCGAGTTCGCCCCGTTGGCGTTCTTGCAATTCCGCGACGATAGCGACTCGCGCCTGAGCCACCGCCAGATCAGCCTCGGCTCGCGCGATCCGCGCAGCGACGGCCTGCTCCTCGACCCGGAAGCGCGCGGAGGCGTCGCGTTCGGCCGCCGCTTGTTGATCGAGCGAAGCGGCGTGCTTGTTCGCCTCATCAGCCGCAGCGCGGGCTTGCGCCAGTCGCGCACGTGCGGCGGCCAGCGAATCCTCCGCTGGCGCAGCCACTGGTGCGGCGAGCAGCATCGCCGCCAGCGCTCCCAGCATCGCCCCCCTGCCCCTCATCCATTCAACCTTCGCGATGATAAGGGTGATTGGCAAGGATCGAGGTGGCGCGAAACAATTGTTCGGCCAGCATCGCGCGGGCCAGCAGGTGCGGCCAAGTCGCGCGCCCGAAAGAAAGCAGCAGATCCGCCTCCCCCCGGGCATTGTCGTCGAAGCCGTCCGCCGCACCGATCATAAAACGCGCCTCCCGCACGCCATCGTCACGCCAGCGCCCGATGAGGTGCGCGAAAGCGAGCGACCCCATCACCTCGCCGCGCTCATCGAGCAGCACGCGGCGGGTCTGCGGCGGCACATCCGGCACACGACCGCCGGTATCGGGAAGTTCGGTGATCTTCGTCGGCCAGACGATCCGCTTCAGATAGCGATCGACAAGCTCACCCTCCGGCGAACGGCCGATCCGACCGCGCGCGACGATATGCAGCAGCAGATCAGGCGTTCCCGGCCGGCGGCGGCGGCGCATCCCCGAACGACCACATACGCTCCAGATTGTAGAAGGAGCGTACCTCTGGCCGGAACAGGTGGACAATGATGTCACCCGCGTCGATCAGCACCCAGTCAGCGGTTGGCAGCCCCTCTATTCTCGGGGAGCGCCCCGTGCTGCCCTTGATCTTCTCGGCCAGCTTGGCCGCCATCGAGGCGACCTGGCGGGTCGAGCGGCCGGACGCGATCACCATATGATCGGCGATCGACGATTTCCCGGCGAGCGGGATGGAGATCATATCGGCTGCCTGATCGTCGTCCAGGCTGTCGAGCACGAGCTTATGGAGCACCGCGACGCTGTCTGCGTCGGGCGATCGATAGGCGTTGGCGGATGCGGGCAAGTTTACTCCTGGGTACGGGGTTTGGCGTGGGCACCAGTATATCGGCGATGCCAGGACGGGTCGGCAGCACGAAGCTGCGTCGCGGAAGCAGGGTCGGGTCGGAAACGCAGCAGCACCAGTGCCGGTACACTCCACTCGGTCCAGTTCCTCGCCTGGCTCGCGGGCCTCTGGTAGCGCCGTAGCCAGCCCATCGCGGGGGCCGCGTGGGCAGCACCATCATATCCGGGTCGGGCGATCACCGCAATCGGAACCGTCCGCGCGATCTTCCGCCAGTCGCGCCAGCGGTGGAACTGGGCGAGATTATCCGCCCCCATCACCCAGATGAAGCGCCGATGCGGGTAGCGCCGGACGAGCGCCGCGAGCGTATCCACGGTATAGCGCGTGCCCAGCCGCGCCTCGATATCGGTCGGCCGGATCGGTGCACGACGCGCCATCGCACGCGCCGATGCGAGTCGCGCGGGCAGCGGCGCCATGCCGTCCGCCGGCTTCAGCGGATTGCCCGGTGAAACCAGCCACCACATCTCGTCCAGCCCCAGCGCCCGGATCGCCGCGAGACTGATTCCGCGATGACCACTATGCGCTGGGTTGAACGATCCGCCGAGGAGACCGGTGCGGATCAAACCCCGCACCGCAACCGGTCACCCATCATATCAGAGCGGCTCGCCGACGACTGGTGGTGCAGGCGGCGGATCGCCGGCCAGCCCGCGATAGGCAAAGCCCGCGAGCACCGCGCCGACGATCGGCGCGAGCCAGAACAGCCAGAGCTGCTGCAACGCCAGGCCGCCGACGATCAGCGCCGGGCCGGTGCTACGCGCCGGATTCACCGATGTGTTGGTCACCGGAATGCTGATCAGGTGGATCAGCGTCAGCCCCAGCCCGATCGCGATCGGAGCGAAACCGCTCGGCGCGCGCGTATCGGTCGCGCCCATGATGATGGTGAGAAAACCAAAGGTCATCACCACTTCCATGATCATACCGGCGTGAAGGCCGTAGCCGCCGGGCGATTGCTCGCCATAGCCGTTCACCGCCAGCCCGTTGGGGGCGAGTACGTACCCCGCCTTGCCGCTGGCGATACAATAAAGCAGCGCCGCAGCGATGATCGCGCCGACTAGCTGCGCGACGATGTAGGGCAGGATATCCTTCGCCGGGAAACGCTTGCCCGCCCAAAGCCCCAACGTCACCGCCGGGTTAAGATGGCAGCCGGAGATATGGCCGATCGAATAGGCCATGGTGAGGACGGTCAGCCCGAAAGCGAGCGCGACGCCCGCCAGCCCGATGCCGACTTCAGGGAATTTGGCGGCGAGGACGGCGCTACCGCAGCCGCCGAACACCAGCCAGAAGGTTCCGAACAGCTCCGCGATGCAACGCTTGTGTATTGGCACCATATCCCCTGCCCTCCTTGCGATATAAAATCCCGTCTCGTGTAAGCGGGGCGAGAATAGTGCGGGAATGCGGCTACTGACAAGGGCGCGATGGCGCGGCATCGGCCACTAGTTTTTCACTTTGTGTCAGGATGATGCGCGACGATAGCGAGATGATGCCTCAACCGCGAACCTGCCCGGAGCCAAGCCCGATCCATTTATAGGTGGTGAGCCCCTCCAGCGCGACGGGCCCGCGTGCGTGCAGCCGCCCGGTGGCGATGCCGATCTC